>JBOGZC010000010.1:0-52283 GCA_050697075.1 Solirubrobacterales bacterium
GCGATCGCCTGCGACGGAAGCTCCGGCGCCCCGAGGGCGTCGACCAGGAGCGCCAGCACCGCCAGGTTGACGCCGAGCCCGCCCAGGCTCACCGCGAAGAAGCGGGTCGCCTGGAACCCGGCATGACCCCCCTCCGCCGAGTCCCTGAAGGTCCAGATCCGATTCCACAGGAAGTTGTTGGTCACCGCGACGCCGAACGCCAGGACGGCGGCGAGGATGTGCTGGACGTCGAGGGTCAGCGTCAGCACCGCGAATACCGCGAGGTTCACGATGTATCCGACCGCGCCCACGACGCCGAACTGGAACAGCTGGGTCCAGTTGGCGGGTCGCCGGGCGCCGAGGTGGATCCGGCGGAGCATGCCCCAAGTCCAGTCGGCCTGACGCTGCCATGCGCCCCTGGCCTGACCGGGCGCCTCGGAGCTCGCCATCAGGGAACCCGGTGCGCGCTGGTCATCCGTCCGCGGGCCTGGGGTCGCGCTTGAGGCCCCTGCGGCATCGGGAAAGTATATGAATCGCGGCGACAGTGGACCCCGCGAACGAGCCGCCCTCGGCCGACCACCGCGCTCCGCTCGGCGTCGCCGTTGCGGGCGTCCTTGCGATGCTCGCGTTTCTCGCGGCGACCAACCACTGGTACGGGTGGGATCAGGGGATCCGGGCCACCAACGCCCTGGATACCGAGACGTACGCGAGCATCGCGGCCGCGGCGCCCGGGTTCCCACACATCGACATCGGCTCGGCCTTTACCGAGCGGTTCGCCGTCCCGTGGGTGCTGGGCTCCGCCGGCGAGCTGTTCGGCGTCGGCCCGCACACGCCGTTTCGGGTCATGTTCGCGCTGTTCGTGATCGTGACGCTGGGGCTCATGGTCGACATCTGCCGGCGGCTGGGTCTGGGCGTCTCGGCGACCCTGCTCTGCGTTGGGCTGTTCGCCATGAACCCCTACGTCTTCAGGGGAGACGCGATCGCCCCAGGGCCCGTGGATGAGGCCTTCGTCACCGGGATCGCGATCGTGCTCTGGGGCCTGGTGGCGGTGCGCTTCGCTGGCGTTCTCGCCGGATCCGTGGTAGCGATCCTGGGCCGCCAGAGCGCGCTCCTGGCGATCCCAGCCGCGGCGGTTTGGCTGTGGGCCGGGGACGGATGGCGGACGCGGCCGACCCGCGAGCGCGCTCTCCGTGCCCTCCTACCGGTCGCCGTCGTGCTGATCCTCTACGCGGCGATCAAGCTTTCGATCACCTCGTTCACCTACAGCTTCGCCCCCGGCATCCCCAGCGACACGGTGATTCCCGTGATCGGCCATCCGGGGAGCGCCTCGGCGCTCGCCACCCACCTGGCCAGAATCGCCGCCGCGCTCGTGCTGTGGGTCGGCGCGGTCGCGGGCGTGTTCGGCGGCCTGCTGCTCGCGGGGGGGCGCATCCGGCCGCCGGTCGAGTTCTGGTGCGCCGTCCTGATCGGCGCCTCGATCATCGTCCAGCCGCTCGTCATCAGCCCGCACTTTCCGGGGTTCGAGGCCAACGAGCAGCGCCTGACGGCGCTCGGCCTCTTCCCCCTCTGCGTGGGCCTCGCCTATCTGTTGCGCGACGCGGCCACGTCGTTGCGGACCGCCCCGGCCTGGGCGCTCGGCACCGGCGCGGCCGCGCTCTTGGCCGCCTCGCTTCACGACAAGTTCACCGTCGTCGGCCCCCACAGCAACGGGCAGTTCGTGGCGCTCGAGCTGCTCGCCGCGGCGGTCCTGGGGGGCTCGCTTGCCGCCGTGGTGGGGACCGGGCGCCTGGGTCATACCGCGGGCGCGAGCCGGCGCGGCTCAGGCACAGCGTGATCTAGACTTGGCGTTGGCGCCCGTCCCGCCGTCGAACCGGCCCGGACGGACCGGGAGATGGAGAGCATCACAGGCAGAAGGCCGCTCTTTGGCGTGTTCGGCCGGGGCCTCGCAGGGCCGGACCGAAACGGCCTCGTGGTGGGCTTGGCAGTGCTGGCAGCGCTGGCCGCCATCGATGCATCGCTCGACACCCCAGCCCTATTGGTCGGGCTGTTCGTCCTCGCCCCGTTCATCCCGGCCGTCCTGGGTGGAATCCTCGCGACCGTGGTAGTCGCCACGGCGGCGGCGATCCTCGGGTTCGCAAGCCCGCTGTGGGACTCGGGGTTCGGAGAGGCCGGGTACTGGCTCACGAGCGCCGGGGTCGTGCTGGGCGGGGGGTTCGCGATCAGCGCGGCCCGCGCCAGGAGCCGTGCCCGGATCAGCGCGAGCCGGTTCGCCCTGCTGGACGCGGTCGGGGCCATCGCCGATGGCTCGCTTCCACTGGCCCAGACCCTGGACCGCGTCGTGGAGCTGATCGTCCCCGTGGCGGCCGACATGTGCATGATCGACGCGATCCGCGACGGCCGGATCGTCAGGGCGGCGGTCCGGGTCGCCGGCCGAGCGGACTCCCCCGCGGTCGAGGCACGGATCCGGGAGCGCACGCCCTCGGTGCCAACCCGGTTCATCGACGAGGAGCGGGCCTGGATGCAGATCCCGCATTTCCGCGGCCGCATGGACCCCGAGGACGTGCGCCGGATCGCTCACGACCCCGACGACCTCGGATTTCTGCAGTCCCTCGGCCTGCGCTCGTGGATCGTGGCGACCATGAGCGCGCGCGGACGGAGCCTCGGCACGTTGACCATGATCACGGCATGGTCGGGGCGGGCCTACAGCGCCGATGACGTGCGCTTCGCCCAAAGCCTCGCGACCCGCATCGGCCTCGCGCTGGACAACGCGGGCCTGTTCTCGGACCTGGAGAGCGTGGAGCGACGCCTGGATGCGGTCATGTCGATGCTCGACGAGGCGGTGATCGTCCACGACTCGCACGCGGAGCTCGTTTACCTGAACGATGCCGCGTCACGCTGGCTGGGCTTCGCCGGCCCCGAGGAGGCGCTCGCGACGCCGCAGCCCGAGCTGCTGCGACGCGTGCGCGTGTGGTCCGAGAACGGCGCGCGATTGGACGTGGGCGAGATCGCGAGCCAACTTGGAGGTCGTCATCAGGCGTGGCGGGGGATCGTCCGGATCGACTGCGACGGGCTGGACGGAGAGCGCTGGGCGGCGGTGACCTGGGCCCCGATCGACGCGCCGGACGGCCGCACCCTCTACGCGGTCACGAGGGTCGAGGACGTGACCGAGCTGAAGCGCTCGGAGTTCGCTCAACAACTTCTGGCCCGGACGGGTGAGCTGCTGGCCTCGTCGATCGACTATCGGGAGACGCTCCAAGCGGTAGTCCACCTCGCGGTTCCCGAGTTCGCGGACTGGTGCTCGGTCAACATCCCCAACCGCGACGGCCTCGTGGAGCGCGTCGCGATCGCCCACGGCGACCCGGAGCGCATGGCCCTGGTCGAGGACCTGCGCGAGCGGCACCCGATCCGCATGGAGGATCGCGGCCCGCTCGGGGAGGTGATTCGCACCGGCTCGCCGCGCCTGTTCTCCGAGCTCCCCTCAGAAGGGGACGAGCATGGCGACGAGCGTCCGGGGCCCCTGATCCGCGGCGGCGGCATCGCGTCCGCAATGGCGGTCCCGATGACCGCGGGCGCCAAGGTCGTGGGGGTGCTCGTGTTCGCGAACGGGCCGGGCTCCCGCCGCTTCAACCAGAGCGACCTCGAGATCGCGCTCGAGATCGCGCGCCGGGCCGGGCTCGCCGCGGAGAACGCTCGGCTGGCGGGCGAGCAGGCGGAGGTGGCGCACGTTCTCCAACGGGGGCTGTTGCCCCCGGACCTCCCAGCGCTGCGCGGCTTCCAGGTCGCGACGATGTACCGGCCCGCGGGCGAGGTCAACGAAGTCGGAGGCGACTTCTACGACGCCTTCGAGATCGACGGCGGGTGGATGGTGGCGATCGGCGACGTGATGGGTCGCGGGGCCGCTGCGGCCTCGCTGACCGGGCTCGCCCGCCACACGATTCGCACCACGGGCCGGCTGACGGGCGATCCATGCGTCGCCGCGCGCCTGGTCGACGAGGGCCTCAAACGGGAGTCCGAGCTCCTGCTCTGCAGCGCCGTGATTCTCGTGCTGCCTGACACCGAGGAGGAGCCGGCGAGGATCCCGATTCTCGTCGCTGGACATCCGCCGCCCCTGCGCGTGCGAGCCGGGAGGATCGATGCGGTCGGCACGGGTGGCTCGCTGCTCGGGGCGCCCGACGAGCACGAGTGGGATCTGACCATGGTGGAGCTGGGGGTCGGCGACCAGCTGATCCTCTACACGGACGGCGTGACCGAGGCCCGCGGCAAGCGCAACCGGTTTGGCGAGCGGCGGCTACGTCGAAGCGTTGCCGGCGCGGCCGATCCCCGCGCCGCGGTGGCCGCCGTCGAATCCGCCCTTGACTCGTTCATCGCCGGCGAGCCCGAGGACGACGCAGCGGTCCTGGCGATCATGCGCTCGAGGGCATCGCGCGGCGGAATCCGGCAATTCGAGGGCAACGGCGCCCGGATCGTCGCCGTCAGCGGCGAGGAAGGGATGGTTTCGGCACCCGGCAAAGGGGGTAGTGCCATCACGAGGCCAGTCCCACGTCCCCAACCCCGCCAGACATAGAAGCGTCCATCGGCACTGGGATGGAGTCGCGAACGAACACGACAGCAGCGCCAGAATTCCGGCTGGTGCTGCCTGCCGCGGCCGCCAACGTCGCGGTCGTTCGCCAGGCGCTGGCCGGGGCTCTTGGGGTGCTCGGCCTCGACGAGACGCGGCTGCTCGACATCAACGCCGCGGTCAGCGAAGCGTGCAACAACGTGGTCGTTCATGCCTACCCCGATGCCGACGGGCCGATGGACGTCCACCTGTGGATCGGTAGCGCCGACCTCGAGGTGGTCGTCTCGGACCGGGGAGTGGGCATTCGCCCCAACCGGCCCACGCCACAGCTCGAGCTCCAGGGGCTCGGGCTGTCCCTCATCCAAACGCTCACGGAATGGGTCGAGTTCCTGGGCGGCGCCGAGGAGGGAACGAGGGTCCGGATGGGATTCAGCCTGGACGGCGGCCCATCGCAACCTGAGACCCGCGACATCCCGGGACCCGAGAGCGACGTTGATCAGCCTCCGGGGGAGCTGTCGATGGCAGTCTCCGCCGGCCCGCTCGCCGCGCCAGTGCTGGGCCGAGTCATCTCGATGCTCGGCGCGCGCGTAGGCCTCTCGCTGGAGGGCGTCTCCGAGGCCCAGCTGGTCACCGACTCCCTCGCCGCGCACGTGCCTGCGGCGAGTGTTGGAGGGAAGATCCAGCTTGGGATCGACAGCCCTCGCGGCGAGCTGCTGCTCAGGGTTGGGCCGCTCGAGGAGGGCGGGGCCGAGCGGGTTCTGGACTCCTCGGCACTGGGCAACCTCCCGCCGGTGCTCGAGCGGCTGACGAGCGAGCGCAGGGTTGAGAGCTATGAAGGCGGGGAGCTGCTCTGCTTGAGACTGGTCAATCCCCGCTGACGGGTCGCGCAGCAACCGCATCAGGGTCGTCGACGATCTCCAGCCGCTGATCGAGCTGGGTCAGGGCGAGCAGCCGGTCCACGGCCTTCGCCCCGCGAACCACTACCAGCCGCCGGCCCGCCGACCGAGCGCGCTCGTTCGCGGCGATCAGCGCGCGCAGGCCGGTGGAGTCGATGAAGTCGAGATCGCGAAGGTCGAGGATCAGCGTGTCGGCCGCGTCGGCTTCGATCGCGGCGAGCTTGTCCTCGAGATTCGGCGCGTTGACGATGTCCAACTCGCCGGCAAGGGCAATCCGGAGCTGGTCTCCCCGCTGCTCCGTGGTGACGTCGAGCGGTGGCATCCGTGGGGCCGCACGATACACGTAGGCTGCCTCGGTCCCTGCGGCTTTCGGCGGACTCGATGTCAGTCCAGCCCCCCCTGCACCGCCCCGAGCAACTTGCGGAGGGCCTTGCGCATAATCCTCGACACCTGCATCTGGGAGATCCCGAGACGGCGCCCGATTTCGTACTGGTTCAGGTCCTCCTCGAAGCGCAGCCGCAGCACGAGTCGCTCCCGGTCGTCCAGCGGCGCCTCCGCGGCCGCCATCTGGGCCTCGACCGCCTCGTAGCCGAGCTCGTCTCCACCCACCGTCTCCACGAGGGGCGTCGGGTCCTGGTCCGTCCAACCCCTTGGCGCGTCGAGCGACAGCGTGCGGCGAGCCTCGTCCGCCTGAAGCGCCTCGGAGACTTCCTCCTCGGTGAGATTGAGTTGGTCGGCGATGTCGGAAACGCTGGGACTACGACCCCGCTCGTCCCCGAGCGCCTGGGCCGCCTCGGCGACGGCCATCGCCCGTTCCTGGAGGCCTCGCGGCAGGCGGACCTCCCAGACCCGGTCCCGGAAGTGGCGGCGAAGCTCCCCAAGGATGGTGGGCGCGGCGTAGGCGATGAAGCTCGAGCCGCGGCTTTGGTCGAAGCCGTCAAGCGCCTTCACTAACCCAAGACTGGCGACCTGAATCAGGTCGTCGAGCTGCTCGGACGCGCCGCGGTAACGCAGGGCGAGCGAGCGAGCCAGGGGAAGAAAGCGCTCCGTGAGCTCGGCCTTGAGCTCGGGATCACGCGTCCGCGTGTAGCGGCGTAGAAGCTCGCTCTCGTCCACGATCGATGCCGGCGCCACCCCCGCATTGTCACGGCTTCGGAGCACCCAGGCCGCCAGCCGGGCGCCCCGGGTCGCCCTCCAACGACGGTAGCGAACGCGTTTCGCTCAGTCGCCGACGGCGAGCACCGCGACGACGGCGTCGTCAACGCTGTCGAAGACCGGGATCGTCCTGTCGATCGCGGTCAACTCGAGGAGCTTGCGCACTTCCCCGCTCTGGCTGACGAGCACGACGTGCGATTCGCCGTTTTGAGCCGGCTTCGCGCCGTGGAGCAGCGTCGCGAGGCCGGTGGAATCGATGAACTCGCATTCGGTCAGATCGACCACGAGGGGCCGCTCGACGTCCTTCGCCGCGCCCTCTAAAAGCTCCCGGACCTGGGGGCTCGTGGCGATGTCGAGCTCTCCTTCGATCGTGATGATCCTCACCCCGTCGAGGACCTTCTCGGTTGCCTGGAAGCCGTACCCGTTCAAAGATCGCTCCTGGTCGAGGGAAGCCCTATCGACCGGTTCCTCCCCTGGATGGGCGCTACTGGGCTCGAACCAGTGACCTCCAGCTTGTCGAGCTGGCGCTCTCCCTACTGAGCTAAGCGCCCGGGGTTTCGATTTTATCCCGCTGTCAAGCCCTTTCCGGGGTGAGCTCAGATGACGGTTCCGCGACCTTGACAGCCGCCGGAACGCTACTTTGGCCCATTGTGGCCCATTGGAGGGCAGCGTCGTACGCGGCCAGGTAGGCACCCGACAGGCGCTCGCGGCGCCTGAGTGCTCTCGCGTAGACCTCCATCGGGAACTTCATGTCCGACCACCCGCCCTGCTCAGCGACATAGATCGGATCGTCGCGCAGGCCATAGCGGAGCGAAGCATAGGTTCGCCGAAGGGAGTGCGGAGACACACGCTCGCTGATCGGGTCGATGCCTACCTTGATGAGCTTGGGATTCGCCTTCCTGATCGCCACCTTGAGGCGTCGCCCAACGTTGTCCTTCGTCTGACGGGAGTAGCGCCCTCGGTAGGGGCCGGCCACGAACACCGGATCATCGGCATCATGGGAAGGGGTGCGAGCCCACCACGCCCTCAGCTCGTCCATAGCGCCAAGCGGCAACTCGACCTGGCGCCCGGAGCCAGCGTCAGTCTTGGCCTCGTGAACGGTGATCGTGCCGGTGAGGACGTTCACGTCCCGCCAGTCGAGAGCGCAAGCCTCGCTCACCCGGAACCCGCCCCCGGCCAGCGTCGCGATGATCGGGCGGTGGAGAGGGCTGCAAGCGGCGAGCAGAGTCATTAGCTGCTCGGGCTCAACCCACGAACGCTGAGGCTTCGCCGCCTTCAATCGCAGGGCATCCCGGGCCGGGTTCGAGTCGATGCGTCCCCAACGACGCGCTTCATCGAGGATCTGGCCCAACCGCGTCAGGGTCTTATTGATCGTCGCCGGGCAGAGCCGTCCCTCGCGGAGCTTGTCGGCCTTGTAGCGCTCTATCCCCTCAACGGTGATTTCGCTCAGGCGATGGTCTTTGAAGGCGGGCAACAGGTGATAGCTCAGCGCCCAACCGTAGTCGCCGGCCGTTCGGTCGCGCCACTCGGGCCGATGCCGATTGAACCACTCCGAAGCGAACTCGTGGAAGGTCTGATCGGGCTCGGTCTCCGGTACCTGTTGAATAGGTGGCTTCCACTGCTCAAGCTCAACCTGGGCCAACACGTGACGGAGCTCAGCCTCAGCCCTCTCGCGGGTCCAACCGTCCTCCGCTGTCCCGAGCGTGATCCTCGGACGGGGGTTCGAGCCGTACGGGCAGCGGAATCGAAGCGAGAAGACGCGGCCCCGCTTCCCGTCGCGAACGATCACCTGTCCGGTTGCTGGACGTGGCATGTGTGCTCCCTTCGTCCCCCGCTGGCTCGTCAGACGGTCGGAGCGGGTACCCGACCATGACCCCGGCTTGGAGGCCGGGGTTTCGCTTTACGCCGCTACGGGTTGCCCCACGATCCGATCGAGTGTGTGCAGGAGCAGAGCAGCCCAGGACACTCGCTCTTGATCCGGTTCATTTACGCCGGCATCCAAGTCGGCCATGTAGTCGGCGACATCCTTGCGCTCCCGGGCGAGCCAGGTCTGCGCCCGCTCCGAAAACTCGACGGCCACCGGAGCGGTGTCGTTCCCGAGCTTCGACCAATGCAGCGCGCCGTGAACCTCAGCGCAAGCGAGGATCGTCTGCTCGAACTCGCTCTCGTCATTGCCGTGCTGTCGGGCGAAGACAAGCTCTCGCGCCGCGTTCGTCATCTGCTCGATGGCGTCGCGGTCTAGCGCCTCGATGGCTTCCTGGTTCAGCTCGATATTCATGCTTCCTCCTGATCCCGCTGGCTCATCGGCGGAGCGGCGCGGGTCACCGTCCCCGGACGCCGGGGGGCCAGCCCCCAGCGTTTCGCCTTGGGGGCGTTCAGCGTTCGCCGGCCTCCATGAGAGCGAAGAGGACGCCGAAAAGGGCGAGCAGAAAGAGAGCGGCTGAGAAGGCCATTAGCGGTTGCTCCTTATGGATCGACTTAGCGGTAAAGCGAGGATAGACGAAACCGGGCCGGGGAGCAACCGCTAAGTCGACCCACCCGGCCCGGCTGAACGATCCTATCCACGCCGTCACGCGCCTTCCCTTCCCCTGATCGGAAGCAGCCCGTTCGAGCTGGCACGTTGACGCTTACGCGGCACACGCCGTGCCGGCTGGGGTGGCGGCTTGTCGCCGCGGAGCACTTGCTCGACGTAGACCGGATCGAACATCAGCCGGGGCTTCGGTCCATCGCCAACGCGGGTCGCTCCGAAACGGCGCTGGTCGCGGCGGAAGTAGTCGGCACTCCTGTCGTAGCGACGGGCAAGCCAAGCGGCATCCACGAGCTGTGGTGTGGGTCCATCCTGGTCTGCAAGCAACTCGGCCAGCTTCTCAACCATCTGGGGCGCCAGCCGTTCGGCGAGCTCATCGGCAAGGGTCGCCAGCTCGTCCGGCGTGAACTGTCGAGCAGGGGCGCTCATTCGCCCTCGACCTCCAAGTCGAACTCCTGGGCGATGGCCTCCACGTCCACGGCCCGAAGGTCGCGGGCCTCCCCGGGGAAAGGGGAAGGGGGACTACAGGGGGTAGAGGAAAAGGGCTGAGTAAGAGGAGGAGTAGCTGAGGACTTCCCGGAAGACGCCGACGCTCCGGAGCTCGGCGTGGTCGGTTCTTCAGAAGAAACAACTGTTTTTGTACTGGTGGTTCCGTCTGACGGTTCCCTAACGGTTCGTGCGGCACGGGTGCCGCCCTTATTGAACCTATTTGCCGCCCTTAACCGAACCGATTTGCCGCCCTTAACCGACTCCTGCCCCTCCTCGTTATAGGCGGCACGGGTGCCGCCCTTAGCCTCGTCGTCTAGGGGGACCATGCCCCGCCGCTCGATTGCGCCGGACATGTCGCCATCGAGGCCGGGGAGCTGTAAGACGAGGTAGGGCTGACACCGCGGCCCCTTCCCGACCGGCACGGATTTCACGACCCCGGAGGCCTCTACCGCTCTCAGCTCGCGCTGGGCGCGGCGACGATCGAACCCCGTTTGTCCGACCAATTCCCCTGGCTTGTCCTCGGAGCCGATGGCGGGCCAGCCCACGCCGTGATCGTCGGCGTGGTCAGCGATCTTCAAGAGGAGGACACGCTGCGCGAACGTGACGCCCGTCGCGTGCTCCCAGACGGCTTTGGAGGCTCGGACGCTCACGACCCACCCCCATCGCGTGCCGTGCCCTTTCCGACCGCCAGGCGTTGACCGTCCCGCAGCACCACCCCTACTCCGCGATTGCCCATCATTAGGGCTTCGACTTCATCGAAGCCATTTGCGCGTTGGCTTTCGCTGACGGCTCGAGCGCACCGGAGACAGCGGAACTCGTCGTCCTCATCCGGCAAGGCGAACCCGCCGCACTCGCAGGCTCGAGCTCGCCCGGGCTCATCGGCGGCGCCGGCTTGCTCCTCAGCCTCACGGGAGCGTTTGGCCCAAACGCGGACGCTCGATCCTGGCGCGCCGATTCCCCGGCCGGCGTCTTCGGCCGTCATGCCCCACTCGAAGGCTTCGACCGCTGCCCGGCGCTCGGACTCAGTGAACTGGCGGCGAGCGGCCATCAGGCCACCCCCGCCATGAGCGGGCCTACGTGTCTAGGTGGTGGTTCCCCGTCTGGGTCGTCGTCCGGCGAGCCCCGACTTCCGTTGCGCCGGGAGCCTTTGCGGTGGACCGGACGCGGACCGTGGTTGGTGCGCCCTGTCGGGCGCCAGAGGAAAAGGATGCTCGGAGAGGAGCTAGCGGCCAATGGGGAGGAAAGCGCCGTGGCAACGGCCGGCGTCGCATCAGCAACGAACCGCACTTGCGCCGACGCCATCTCGGCCTCGTAGGTCGCTAGCTCCCGCTCCGTGAGGAACTCGGGGAGCGGAATGTCGTCCTCAGCTCTAGCCGCGCGCTTCTCCCACAAATCACGTAGGAACGCAGCGCCTAGCGCCGCATCGACGGCAGCCGCGTTCAGCCGAAGCTGGTCGAGGTCGAGGAGGTTTAGAGAGGAAGCGTCACTCGCGAGGAGGGGCGCCGTAGAAGACCACATGGTTGGGATCCTTTGTTGGTCATTGTCACTTTGTGGTGCGCCCTCCTACTTCCGAACAGTCTAGGGCTGGTATCGGCTTTCTCTGATTGGAGATTGCCGGGGACCCCGAAAGGCCCCCGGCTCACTCCACACAAAGTGAGGCGACCAACCCCAACACTTCAAATTCTGGACCCGTTGTAACGCTCACGACCACTCGCGCGCCTTTCGCCACTCCTCGAGAGCGCGACACCGAGCCTCCTCCACCATCCGAGTCTGCTCCTCGGACGGCTTCACTTCCTTTGCTCGCCGTCGTCCGAGCTCACGCACTAGGTTGGCGTCAGCGGGTGCCACGAGAAGCATTGAAGCCGGCTAGCGCCCGCTGTCAAATGCGCGGGCAAACTCGCCCGCACGACCTGCTGCATCGGCAGGCACGGGCGCGTACATCTCTTAACAATCGGGGGGACGAGTTCCGTCCGACCCACGAGCGCAACATAGGGGAGCATGGACGAGCCATCGCTCACAGGCTGCCTGGCGAAGCTGGACCGAGCGGATGAGCACTTCCGCACCCTAGATGCGGAGATTCCGCCGTTTCTCGAAAGCCAGCCCCATCGATTTAGCGATGAGCTCGATCGCGAAACGGGACGCTGGGTTATCCGCGTGAACATCCGGCGAGAGCCGCCGCTCGGGTGGAGCGTGATCGTTGGAGACTTCGTCCACAACCTCCGCTCAGCCCTCGATCATCTCGTGTGGCAGCTCGTGTTGCTCAGCGGCAACACGCCGATTGGCGGTCCGAGAGGCAACCAGTTCCCGATCCTCACAACGAAGCCACGGGACCTACGCACCCGTAGCAACTCGTTCAACACCCCCCTTCGGGGGGTCCATCGTGGCTTGCGGGCCGTAATCCGACAGCTTCAACCGTTTCACGGACGCGGTGACCCCAAGTTGAAGCCGCTCGCCGTTCTCGCTGATCTTTCGAACGAGGACAAGCATCAAGCAACTCTTCCGGGGGTCGCAGCGATTCCGCCCCATCTACTCACCGAGGAGGAACTCGACTTTCGGCCGATCGCCATGAATGACGTAGCTCTGATTGAGCGGTTCGAGGTCTACGCCAATCGACCCATCGAGGACGGATCGGAGATTGTCAGCGCCCAACTAACCATCACCGGCCCCGATCCGCAAGTAGGAGTGGATGGCCGACTTCCGTTTGACGTGGCCTTCGGACGCGGGATGGTCCCGATGCGCGGGCTGGTCGAAATCCGTCGTGCGGTTCGATCCGTCATCGAGCCGATGCAGCGCATCTTTCCGTCGGGCAGTTAGGGGCCGGCGGCTGTCCCGCTCTCTGAGTCCCCGGTCGGTTCGTCTGTGTTGAACAGCATTCCGAGGATGGCTAAGAACATGAGAGCCGAGACAAGGCCGGGGAACAGAGACACCCAGTTGAAGCCGTCTTGATTCAGCTTGTACGTCAAGTACCCAAGCGGAAGGCCAATGATGAACGCCCAAACGACGGACCCCCAAGCAATCTTCCGCTTGCGCTTGAGCTCGACCCCAGCGAGCTTTGCAACCTCGAGATTGATGTATCCGACGAGGTAGCCGTGTGCCGAACTTGCGGAACCGAAAGCCTCTGAGTCTCTAAGCCGATCGAGCAGGTCAAGATCATCCCGTATGCCTGCGCGGCGACGAGCTCGACCGACGAAGCCAAGCTTGCCGAGAATGGCAGCGAGGAAGTCTGAAGCGGCGTTGACCAGAGTTTCGATCCGCCCATTTTGAATTGATCGTCGGAGGTCTAACCGTTCCCGTAACCGTTCCCGCGGTAACGCTTCGGGCCGCTTGCTGGAAACGGTTAGCAGCGCCGCGGAATACGAGGATTCGGAATCGGGGGAAACGGCGTTGGCGTTGGTGGAACCGGCGGCGGCCCTGGGGCCGGGGGGGCTGGCGGAGTGATCACGGGCCGATGCTATTCGGGGAAGCCACTTGCCTGCCGAAAATCTCTGAGGGCTGGATATAGAGGTATAGGAGGCAGCCAGGGCTCCTCCCCCTCCCCTCCCCCTCCGGGGGGGCCGGACGGGCACGCGATCAACAGCGGGATTCGCAATCGCGTTCCCCCTGCTCGAAGCAAGCGAGCTCGTCAGTCTCAGGCGTGAGGGGATGGCGATACAGGCCAAGGTCTTACCTCGTGGCCTGAACCCTGCCTGTCCGTTAGGCATAGCCCGTGCGTGAGTGAGCGCCTGCTAGGCAGGCAGACGATCAGGGCCGAACTAGTCCAGGTCTTGACTCAGGCCAGCTCGGGGTTAGCGTCTCTAGGCGACACCGCGTGTGGTGCCCCGGTCTGTCGGGAAGAGCAAAGGGGATCGGGGCATCGCGCGTCTCCGTTGATTACTTGCGCGTGCAAGTTTTTAGGAACGCGACTGCCTGCGTCGGGACTGCAAACAGGCGTGGACAGCGTGGGCTCGCTCCGCTCGCTGCCTGCCTAGCGGATGGGGTTTGCCTACAGCCCCAGGTCGGGCTCTCGGTATTCCGGTACTTCTTCTGGGTCGTCTAGCCAGCTCATGATTTCGTCAACGCAGGCGGGGCAGCTTCCTTCCCGGGTTGCTAGCTGGCTTGCGCTCAGGCCGACGAGAAGACCGTAGACCGCCACGTAGCGGAGGATTTGTCCAGTCGAAGGATCGAAGTCGTGGAGCAGGTTGTCGGGCAGAAGGTTGAGGAAGGTCTCCTTTGTCTCAGGATTCAGGCCGACGCCTAGGTGCATCAGGCGGCCGGCGTCTTCTAGCTCCTCCTCGCTGTCGTGCTTGTGAATGCTTGCGAAGTCGGCGAGTCGAGCTACAGCTTGTTCGATGTGCTCAGGTCCCATCGCCGCCCTCGGGTAGCTGCTCGTTCTTGACCTCTACTGCTTCGCCCTCGTAGACGAAGCCCAACTCCCTCAGCTTGCGCTTAATGTCGGCCTCGAGCTCGGCGTCGGGGCGCTTTTGGATAACCGTCGCCTCGTTGCGGTAGAGCCTCGCTTTGTCCGTGGAGATGGCGGAGGCGATCGGTGTTGCCTTGGCTGCCGAGATGAGTTCGTTCACCTTGGCCTCAGGGAGCTTCTCGCGCAGGCGCCTAAGCACGTCCCATTGGAGATCGTTCCAGGCTGAGGACAAGGACTCGAAGTCATCGGAGCGACGCAGGTTGAGCTCGTCGCGCATCTCCTCCTGTAGCCGGCGATACTCCTCGCGGTGGGTGCCGCGCCTGATCCACGAGTCGAGGGTCCGAAAGGGGATCGAGCGAAAGCCGGTCTCCTCAAGCATGCGTGTTGCCTGCCGCGTGTTGCCGAGCGCCAGCGCGACAGCTTGCAACCCTCTTTGTACGTCCTCTGCGGTGTAGTCGGGCGGCCCGTTACGAGGCTTAGGCGCCTTGTCAGGCTTCGTGGGAACGCTTCCTAACGCTTTCTCTGGCTCGTGGGTACTCGACCCCTTGCCCTTGGCCTTGAAGACGCTGACGCGGCAGGAGGACTCAAAGTAGCGGGCGTGGGATCGCTTGCCCTCGAGACTGCGACCACAGCCGCATTCGCAAGTCCTAGGCATCTTGGTCCCGCTTGACGATCCCGTACTTGCGGTTGCCGCCCTTGTAGGTGTAGTAGTCGAGGTACTTCTTGCCAAGCGCACGCTGAAGCAGGCGAGCGCGATTGTCCTTGTGCTTCCCGCCGCGGTTGGCCTTGTAGCCCTTCTCGCCCAAGAGCTCCTGCGACAGCGCCTTACGGAACGCCATCATGCGGCCGCGTAGAGCTGCGAGCTGCTGCTTTGAATCGCGACCGGCCGGCGTGCCAAACGTCTTCTGGTTCCGGTAGTTGGTCGTGATGGCCTGGGTTCGCTTGAGGAGCTGCTTGCGATTCAGGTTGTGGGCGTGGCGAAGGGTCCCCGGATCAACCGACTTGATGCGGCTGAGGGGACTCGCGGGCTTCCGGTGGAGGGGGTGTTCTGTCTTAGCCATTTGGGTTGCTTTCCGTTCTGTTTGGGTTCACGCTGCCGCCCGCCAGCGGGTAGGTTTCGTCATGCGGGGTCGGACCCCGGATACACGCGTGGGTATCTCCCGTTTCGACGGGAGCGATCCGCCCCGGGATACCCGGCCCCGCATGAAGTCTTGGCGAGGGTCGTTCACGCCACCGCCCTCTCAATCCGCTTGCCGACCTTCTGCCACTTGCGCCAACGGGGCGAGCCGGTAACTCGAGCGCGTTGCTGATTCAGGTCGGCCGTTCGTCTAGCTGTGTGGGCGTTACGCCAGTTGCGCTGTGCGGGTCCGAGTTCGTCCAGTCGGGCTGGTCTGATCGCTGGCCCTCGGACGAATCCACTCCCCTCGCAGCGGGCGCAGTCGTGGCCGGTGGACAGGCCGGAGCCATCGCACGCGTGGCAACGCTGTGGGCTGTTGCGTGGCGCCTGGAACCGTCGGTCCATGCTCGGCGTCACTTCCCGAACACCGCTTGATAGGCGCCACCGGACGGAGCCCTGGTCGGGCGCTGCCCGTTGCCGAAGACCTGGGCGTACGCGCCGCTTCCGGCTCCACCGGGAGACCCGCCGCCGAACGTCTGCTCAAAGGCACCCGGCTTGCTCGAGCTCGTCTCCTGCTTGCCTGAGCCGAAGATCCCCCAACGGGACTGAGCCACGTTGCGACGGTGGCGATATTGAACCTCGCGGGCGTGCTGGTCTGCTGAGGTCTCTACGTGGTAGGCCCTCATGAGAGCATCAATCTCGTTCCAGGCTTCCTGTCCGGCTTGCCAGCGGCCGTAGACCTTGCGCTGCTTGTTGGCCGGCGCTTTCTGTACGTCGTCCCACTTGGGGGCGTCGAAGGCGGAGCTAAGGAGGTCGGAGAGACGCTGCGCCGTCCGATACCGGCGAAGGTCAACCTCGGCTTGAGGCACGAGCGTCCCCTTCAGGCCAGGGGGCTGCTCGAGGATGGCCCGAAATAGCTTCGAGAAGTCGGAAGGATCGGGGCCAATCTTTTGAGCGAGCGGGCGGGTCAGGGGTGAGAGGCTGGCGAGTCCGCGCAGGAGGAGGTCGCCCTTCGTGACTCCCTTCGCGGCCGGCTCCCCGAATGTGGTCTTGCCCTCCGCCGCGGTGAGGCCAACGCCGATCAGGGGTTGGAAGGGACGGACAAGGGTTGAGATATCGAGCTTGCCCGAGCCGATCGCTTCAATGACCGCGTTGCCACCGGGGGCAGCTCGCGCAACGGAGATCCCCGCGACCGCCTTGCCGCCCTCGCCCGTGTGGGTGACAACGGTGCCGAAGGTCTGTAGGAAGTCGGGCGTTCCGTGGAGGATTTTCTGTAGCTCGACGTCGTTCGACTGTGCGAGGTTGTAGAGGACGGCCGCCTTGAGCGGGTTGTTCTTTGGGAAGGCGTAGAGGAGCCAGCGCAGCGAATATCGAACGAACGGGTAGAAGATCACGACCGATCCAAGCTTCCGCTCAAAGTCGGTCAACCCGCCCCACTCCCCAAGCGTGTCGTTGAGCTTGGTCTCGAGATCCCGCATCAGGGCCGAATCCTCGCGATAAACCTCCAACCGCTCGTGCGGCTTGAGCCCCTTCATGCGCTCGGTGGCCGTTTGCTGGTGCTCCGCGACTGTCTCCGCAGTCCGGCCAACCGATTCGATGAATGACTTGACGCGGGTGCTGATTCGGGGGTTGCCCTTGAAGGACAGGCCCTCCATGCGGTCAGCCTCCATCATCGCCGCGAACGTGCGGAGCCTGGCCTCGTAGCGGCGGTTGAGCCCGATGAGTGGCCCGCCGTGCGCGAGGTTCTGCCCGAGCGTGTGGAGGAACCGGCCGACCCGACCCTTGAAGGCGAAGTTAAGGGCGCGATTCATGGAGCGAACCGTGTCCGGCGTGAGTGCCGTCTTCACGTCACCGATCTGAAGCAGGTTCCCGCTGTTGGCTCCGAAGTGGGCCTCGAAGTCGGTGCGCGTTCGCTCAGGGGCGTTCTTCCAAACGTCTCGAGTAGCGCGGGCAGCACGCAGGTAACGGGTCGGCGACCAATTGCGAGCGAGGATTCCGAACGGTGTTGCTGGAAGCTGGAAGGCGAACCACGATGGGCTGGTTCCAAGCATGAGTCCGGTCTGCGCTCGGCTCACGGCGCGGACAGACTTGGTGAACTGGTCGAGTGACTCGAGCTGCTTTCGGTACTGACGGATGGCGGAGCTCGGGACGACCGCATAGAGCTTCCGCTGTTCCCCTCCTCGGTGGCGGCCAACGTCGGCGCGATAGCGCGCGGCTTCGTACTCCCGCCGCAGGGCGTCGTTCCGCTGAATCGTGCCGGCGAACTCCTGGGCGGGAACGTCCTTATGTCCAGCCGGGATCAGGCCCTCGCGGCGAAGCTGGCGAGATTCTGAGCTGGTCACGAACCGGGACTCGGCGCCACTGAGCTCGAAGCGGAGCGGCTGCTCATTCAGGAACCCGCGAGCGGTCTCGTGGTTGGCGAGCGTGATCCGCTCGCGGTAGGTGTTCTCCAAGAGGGTCTGAGCGCTCTCGTCAATCCGGCCCTGGGCTTCGAGCGAGCCCGAGCGGAACCGCTCCTTGCGCGGCGTCTTCGAGCCTGGGAATTGCTGGGGCACGGAGGCTGAGCGACCCTCGGCCACGTCCACCTGATGCACGAAGCCCGGCTCCTCGATCCGCTCCGTCTTCATCACCCTGCGAACATCGGCCATGGCCTCGTCCTGTACGCGCTTCTGTGCCTCCTCGTTCAAGGTCCGAAGCTCCTCGGCCTGGGAGCGAAGGGGTGCGGCGTCGCCGCCTTCGGCCTCGACCTTCGCGGCCTTGCGGTAAAGCGCCTCGGCGCGCTTGGCCCGGTCGACAACGGCTAGCTGGTCCTCGGCTGCCTTCTCGTACTTGGCCGCACGATCATCGAGCGTTGTCGCGCGCTTGTCATACATGCCGCCTGGCTTGCCCCTCTCGCGCAGGGTCGCTGCCGTAGCTCGCAGCCTCCTGGCTCGGGTGAGGGTTGAACGAGCGCTCCCCCGGATCGCCTTGGCGGCGTCGTGGCCTGCCCTTTCTCGAACCTTGGTCTTTCCCCTGAGCTCCTGAGGGATGCGCTCGCGTCCGGCGAGGACTCCCTCGGCGCGCATGGTCGGCAGATAGGTAGCGGCCTCGTCCTTGGGCTCGGGGGTCGTCTGAGACTTTCCGGTGCGTTGCTCGTGGCGCTCGATCGACCGGCCGTGCTGGATCTCCACCTGATTGCGGACGGCAAGCTGAATGTCGGGGTCGGCGATCAGGTCGGGGTGGTCGAGCAATGCATCCTCGACAGCCCTCGTGTGAACCGTGTCGGCCCTGAGTGCTTTCTTCGGTTCCAGGTGCGACTCGCGGTTGCGGAGAATCTTCTCTAGAACACCGCGCGTCTCGGCCGTGTAGCGATGACGAGTGAGGTAGTGGACTACGTCCCCGCTGGTCACGTCCGGGGTGATTTGCTCACGGGCCAGTCTGCCGATGTGCTCGATGTGGGTTTCCTTGCGCCCTCCGAACTCGGCCCGGCGCTTTCCCCGCTTTCGCATCTCGCGGTGTGCATGGGCACCCGCCTTCTGCTCGCGGACTGCGGCGCGCTCTGACTCCCGTTTGCGCCGACTGTGGCGCTTGTGCACGGGCTCGCGGAGCTTCGACTCCTCGAGGGCGTCCGCAGCCGCGCGGCGCTCGGTGCGCGTCTTGCCGTGCTCGGCCTGGTGCATGAGCCGCTTTGTGGCGCGGTCCAAGGTCTCCCGCTCTGCCCTTGTCGGACGGAGCGCCCGCACTCCCTTGATCAACGCACCCGCCGTCAGAGCGGTAGTTGCGGCGGGGATGAGTCCCAACTTGTCCTGAACAACCTTCTCAGCCTGAGCGTCGGTGCCGGCGATGAGCGTGGAGTAGTTCTTCCAGTAGCGCTCCTGCTGGCGAAGCTGGCCCTTCAGAGGCTCGAGGTTTCCGTGACGAGCCGACTCGATTGCGTCGGCGGCGATGCCGAGCACCGCTGCCGGCGTCCCGAGGGCGACCCGGCCAGTGGTGGCGAGCGTCTTGCCCGGTGCCTTGGCGAAGCCTTGGGCCTCATGCTTTCCGCCCGAGAGGATCGAGGTAACGATCGGTTCCGAGGCAGCGGCGCCAGATGCGGCGACGGCGCCGGCCTTCACTCCGCCGGGAACGGCGATGGTGCCGAAACGGGTGTGGGCCAGTGGGGTGCGAGGCCGGCGGGCTGCCGATGCTCCACGCTTTAGCTTCGCGGCGGCACGGGCCGGAGCGGTCCTGGTGCGCTCAACAGATCGGAGACTCGCGCGCTTGACGCGGCCCGCGCGCTGAAGCCTCGCCGCTCGATCGACAACCGTCTCCCCGCGTGCGGCCTTTCCGCCGCCGTGCGCCTTCGCCTTGGATGCGCGGGCTGCGGAACGCTCGGACTTGGCGACACGCTCTGCGTCCGCCGCGGTGCGTTCAGCCTGCCCGATGGAGCGCTCGGCTGAACGAACGTGAGAGATGGCCTCGCCCGCCTTGAGCGCCTTCAGCGCCCGGAAGGCAGCGACCGCACCCTCAGGGCCGATCGTGTTGATCGCGACACTCGCGAGCTCACCGGAAGTAGGAGTGATGGCGCCGGGCTGGTCTCCGGTCAGACCACGGATGATTCGCAGGCCAACGGGAACGGTCGCTTGAATTCGCTCGTTCTCGATCTGGGCACCGGACTTCGAGAATCCGAGCTGCTGAGAAAGCTTGGTGCCCTTGGTCGGCCTCGTGGCTCGCGCGGTGCCGTACTTGCGATTGCGAGCCGCGAATTGACGCGTAACCTTGCGCTTCTTGACAAGGCTGGCGGCTGTGATTTTGGCTGCCGCCTTCGGGTGGCCGTGCGAAGCCTTGCGAGCGCGGTGATATGCAACGCTGCGGGTGGCCTTGGCTGCGGCGTTAGTGATCTGCCGCTGATGCTTACGACGAACCTTGCGGGTGCCGGGTCCCCTGACGGCGCCGACGCCTCGGTGGTAAGTAGGTCCGGGCATCTAGACCTCCGTGAAGGACACGCCGGTGCTGGCGCCGGTCGCGATGGCGTTCACGGCGCCCGTGAAGTTATCGATCACGACAGAGCCGCCCACTGGCGTGAGGCGCAAGCCCTTGTTGGCTATGGCGGTAGCGCCGAGGGCGAGATAGACCGTCTGACTCGAGTGGTCGTTGCAGACGATCAGCGCCACGCGGGCCGGGTTGGCAGCAACTAGCTGAGTCGAGGACGTGCCGACCGAAACAGACGAGGCTGAGGTCTTCGCAGTATTGGTCTGGAGGACCGGAGTTGTTGTGCGAGAAACGGGCATCTAGACGTTCCTGCGCAGGAGCTGAGCCGAAACAAGTACCGCCGAGTTGGCAGCCATCGCGCCGCTCGTGACAACGGCTATGCCGTATTGCCCCGCCGAGGGAACATCGAAGTCGCCAGAGTTGTTAACGCTCGTGCCGCTCGCGCCCGGTGCGTTGACCGCGGCGGTTGAGCCCGTTACGACCGTACCGGCCGTGAAGTTGAGAATGCCCGAGCCCCCCGCCACGGTGAGCGGGTAGAGGCCGGCGGTGTAGTTGATCGCCGGTGCCGTAGCGTTGACCGCAACCTCGACGCGAACCAGGAGCTTCGTCGTCAGGCCGTTGACCGCGTGGTCGCTTGACACGAACCGGATTGAGTCCGGGCCTGTCGGGCTGGGCGTCGTGTTGACGGTGATCGCCTCGCCCGATCCCCACATTCGCGACGCCGCGCCCGCAGAGCCGAGTAGGTAAGTGTTGGCGGACGGGCCGCCTGAGAGGACACCCGCCGTCGTTAGGAGCGTCGCGTAAGTCGCATTATTCGGTGAAGTCAACTGCCCATCGGTGACAGAGCCCGAGGCCAGCTTCAAGCCGTTGATCGCTGCCGAGCCATTAATGTCGGCATTGACGATCGTGCCATCGAGAATGTGGGTTGATGTGACCTTGCCCGCACCGATCGCGGTGACGCCCGCAGAGTCGTTCGTCACGTCCCCGCTCATCGCGGTTGCGGTGATGACGCCGCCAGCGTTCGCAATCAGCAGCTTGCCGGCCGTGGCGTTCGCGAGCTTGTTATGGGCGATATTTGCGAGGCCGGCAGCGGCGAGGTTATCGTTGCGAATATCGCCGTTAAGAACCTGCGCTATCGCATTGTCGTTCCCGAACACCTCTGACCACAACGCACTCCCGGTAGTGCCGGAGCCGTTGGGAAGAACGACGATGGTCAAGGCAACTCTCGGACTTCCTCTCCTCCATGGATCGGGCTATTCACGGCGGCTCCTTTGGACGGGTGTGGAAGGCTGAAAAGTCACGGCGTGGGAACCTCGTCGGGGGCCAGCGAGGCCGTCTCTTGGTTCGGCGACCGCTTGCGCTTGCCGCCAGGCTTGGCGGGCGATTTCGCCTCCGCGGCCTCGGGCTTCTCGGCCGCCTGGCTCTCCGCGGGTGGCTCCGGCTTCTGGCCAACCGTGGGCGCCGACTTCGCCCCATTGGAATCCGCCGCTGACTTTCCGGCCTCGACTGTCGCTCCATTGCTGAGCGCCGCGTAATGCTTCGCGTCAATCTCGGCTAGCCGAGCACGCTCCGCCAGGTCGGCGTTCTCCCTTTGCAGGGCATCTTCCCTCTGCTGAAACTCCTGGCGAGCAGACTCGATGCTGAGTCGGGCGGACTCTTCAGCCCGTTCCTCTACGGCCCTGATATTGAGGCTGGCGCGCTCGTTGTCCGAGGCAGCAAGATCGCGAATGCCGGCAATGATGAGCTCTTGAGCTATCTCCGCTGGCTCTGGGTCGCTGAGCTGTCTCGAGTCTGCAAGCCACTTGAAGGTCTGGTGCTGAGCGGAGCCGAGAACAAACTGCTCGCCGCCCGCTCCCCGCTCACGCTGTAGGCGCTGAAGGGCGGCGACGTAATGGCCGTCTGCGGGAAGCGCCTCGATGAACTCCCAAAGGCGATACAGCTTGCCTCTGAATCTCTTGAGCGCCGCTATCGGGAGGTAGCGCTCCTCCCCCTCGCGCACTAGCTCGAGGACGGGCTTAATGCTTTCTCGAAAGCGCATGCCGTCATGCGGCGCGTGCTCGGGGACTGAGAACTCGGTCATTCGTCGCTACCTCCCTGGTCGGCGCCAAGGCCGGCGCTCAGATATTCGCTCTCGGACGCCTCTGCGTCAGCATCGGCGTCGCCTTCGTTCAGGCGACTGGCGATGTAATCGCGACGCGTTTCCGAATCGTTGAGATCCCTGTTGAGGACGTTTGCCACGGCGCCGCTCGGTTGGTCGCGGCCGTCCATGACATCCCTCAAAACATGTTCGAGTTCACGAGACGTGAGGGCATGTCCCCGGGCCTGTTCGATTTGATTGGCCCACTCGGAGGCGACCTCCAAGATTTCCTCCTCATCCGGTTCGTATCCCTCGCCCCCGTCAGCGTCTTCGAATTGGTAGCCGGCTTCCTGAAGGACCTGGATCGCCTCGGGGTCGCCCTGCTGGGCAAGCTCCAATAGCTGCTGCTCGATCCGCTCGTCTTCAGCCTGTTGAGCGATCGTCTGCTCGACCGCGGCTAGCCGGTCCTCGTAGTCATCGTCCTCGTAAAAGCCGGTCATTGGCGTCGTCCTTCTGTCGGGGTGGTGGCCGGCTGGTGGCCGTTACCGTTGGCGCTATTGCGAGCTCGGATGGCGCGAAGCCGGTCCTTGACGCGCTGCTCACGCGAGCGGGTCAGGAAGGCGCCAAGCTCGTCACGGTCGATGCGAACGGCGCCGTGGGGGATGGGTTGCAACTTCGGCAAACCCTCCTCGTTGATCCAACGGTGGATCGTGCGCTGACTGACCTTCGCCAGCTTCGCCGCCTCAGCGACCGTGAGGGCTTCGGCTGTCAATTCGTTGCGAGCCATGTATCCAGCATCGCATCGCTGTAACGCCCTCCCCCGCCATGGGGCCAAAGTTCGGCGGCGTGGCCCGTATCCGATCTGATCGGATGCGATCCGTGCGTATCCGCTCAATCGGGCCTCGACCGTTCGGGTCGGGCCTTCTCGCTTGCTAGAGCCGAAAACCGCCCCCCTTGATTCTTTGGGGGTTGGCTTGTCGAGCTGGCGCTCTCCCAACTGAGCTAAGCGCCCGGACCCTCATTTATAGCTCGGGGCCGCATGGGCTGCCTTCTGTAGTAACCCTAGGGGGCTGGACGCAACTTTCGCGTCCAGCTACTGTTATTTGCGGCAGGGGGGTTCCTCGGATGAAGAGAGAGTCGTGATCAAGTCCAAGCGGCGACCGCTGGCGATCGGCCTGATCGCCGTTATTGCGGTGCTCGGAAGCCTGCTCGTCGCGTCGCAGGTCATCGGCCGGGGGGACCGAACGGTGGTCAGGGACAAGCGCGGCGACGGGGGCGCCTTCGAGCCGCGCACGCGGCCCAAGGTATGCGACATCGTCAAGGCGACGTCCGAGCTCGCCAAGCAGGGGCACCTCCGGCACGCGGTGACCACCCGCGGGAAGATCGACATCACCGAGAACGCTCCGCCGGTCATCATCACCAACCATCGGATTCACGGCCCCATCGGCCTCGCATCCTTCATCCTCTCGCCGGGCGAGCCCAAGGTCTACTCACACCTGCGGGACCACCGCAAGACGGTCGTCTACTTCGTGAAGCGTGGGGTGATCGCGAACGCCGTGGGCCGCCGCGACAAGTACTTCTGGGTGGCCGACCAGTGCCCGATTCACGACGACCGGGCGCCGAACCACCGCTCAGCGGTTCAGCCGCTGCACAGGTCGCACCATCACCATCACCACCACCACTGAGGGGTCAGGAAGCCGGGGTAGGCCGAGCGTCGCGGGCGGACGGCGTCGCGATGAGCCCGGTCGCGTACATCGTCTCGACGAACACCTCGCGGGTGTCGGCTGAAGGCTCCCAGCCGGTCTCGGCCTTCAGCTTGTCGTTCGACACCAGCCACGGATAGCGAACGAAGTTGAGGTTCCCCGGCGGGGACTCAACCCGCGGGGCGCGCAGTGCCCACGCGACCGAGTAGAGGCGCCGGGCCGCCTTGAAGGAGAGCTCGCGGGTCTTCAGCCCGATCATCCGCGCGGACTCCCCCCACCGCAGCGAGCCCTCCCCGGCGACGTTGAACGCGCCGCTTGCCCTCGCGTCCAAGAGCCCCACGATCGCGCTTACGACATCGTCCTCGTGGACGAGCTGGAACTCCTCGTCGACGCCATCCATGATCGGCATGAAGCTCGAGTTCTTCCAGCTCCGCGAGATGTAGTTGTCAACGTTCGGGCCGAACACGATGCACGGTCGGACGATGGTCATCACCCGGTCGGCATGCTCGAGCCCCCAGAGTTGGCAGAGCCGATCGGCCTCCGCCTTGTCGCGGGCATAGGAGAAGTCGGGCTGACCCCGGAC
Source organism: Solirubrobacterales bacterium (assembly GCA_050697075.1). GTDB lineage: Bacteria > Actinomycetota > Thermoleophilia > Solirubrobacterales > 70-9 > AC-56. The sequence goes on from JBOGZC010000010.1 coordinate 24,434, forward strand.
CGGCCAGTCCTCGGCGATCGGGCGGGGGTTGTCCGGGAAGGCCCCGTAGGCGGTGGCCGACGAGGTCACCAGCACCTGCTGGACGCCGGCCGCGGCCGCTGCGCCGAGGACGGCCTGGGTCCCGTTGACGTCGATGTCGTACATCCGCGCTTCGTCGCGAATCGGGTTCAGCAGGAATGCCAGATGCACCAGGGCGTCGGGGCGCTCACGTTGCAGCAGCCCGGTGATCGCCGCCCGGTCCCGCACGTCGCCGCGCACGAACACGGTCTCGTCGCGCGGCCGAGCCGGCGGGCGGACGTCGAGGTTCACGATGCGGTCCGTCTCGTCGCGCTCCGCGAGGATCTCCGTGAGCCGCGAGCCGATGTAGCCGGAGCCGCCGGTGATCAGGTACCGCACCGGGCCATCCTATTCCAGTCGCCGCTTCGGGCCAGCCGGCCAATGACTGCGAGCAAACGCTCACATTGTCCGTCCAGCAGCAGCGGAGGGCCGGTCATTGTCCGATCCGGAGAATCCCAGCAAACAAGCGCGAAACCGGAATCGTGAGCGAATCTGTAGGGGCCGTAACGCCCGCCCCGCTTTGGTGTTAAGTTAACGCAAGCCGTCGCCGACGCAGATGGCGAAGACTTAAGGACCGACGGGCCAGCGGTCGCATCGCTGGCGGCACGTCCTTCGGAAACCAAGGGCCCCTTCCCAGGGGCCCTTTTCCGTGGAGCAACTGAACGCTCTTCCGCATACAGAGAGGGGCGGCCCAAAGGCCGCCCCTCTCGCTGCTACTGGCTCGAGCCGTGAGGGCTCGGGCCTGAATCCGGTCGGGCTAGCCGACGGTGCAGGCCTGGGTGGCGTTGACCGTGTCGGTCGCCTCCCCCGTGCCGCTGTAGGCGAACACGCCCCGGTAGTTCCAGGTCTTGTTCGCGTCGGCGCAGCGACCCTGGACGTAGTTGCCCCGCTGGATGCCAGCGGTGAAGTCGTCCAGCGGCAGCGGCGCGGTGTCGACGTTCGGCACCGTGAGCTTCTTGCCGAAGTCGGTCACGCCGGCGTTTGTCAGCGTGCCCTTCAGGGTGACGCTCGTGTTACCCGTGGTGTTGGTGCCCGGGCTGGCGCAGTTGGCCGTTCCGTTCGGCGCCAGGGTGACCCTGGTGAACAGGACAATCGTCGGGTTGCCGCCCGAGGGCTTGCCGTTGAACACAGCCACGCACGCCGGGAAGTTCGACGCCGGGGCGGTCGATGCCGTCCCCGTGCCGATCAGGGCGTTCTTGGTGGCACCGGCGTTCGGGCCGCAGGCCGCGTATGCCTGCTTCAAGGTCGTCGAGCTGGCGAACGTGCCCGCGCACTGCGGGACCCCCGCGGTGTTGAACTTGAAGTCGTTGTCGAAATAGATCGTCACCGTCTTCGCGAACCCGCCGTGGGCCTTGTCGCCCGGATGGGTATAGACCGTGTTCGTGTGAACGAAGAGCTTTCCGTTCTTGAAGGTCGTCTTCGGAGCCTTGCTGGGCGTGAAGGCGGTCTTCGGGGTCAGCGAGATCGACGACGTGTTATTGGCGGCCGCCGGTGCAGCCCCGATGGCGAGCACCGCAAGCGACGCGAGCGCGGGGATGACGTAGCGCTTCCTGATCCGCATATGGATCTCCTTTTCGTTAGAGCTTCTAACCAGCCGTCCGGACTGGTCTTCGGCATGTAGGTCGCGCCGGCGGGCCCGATCATCGGGACAGATCACCAGCGGGAAAGCGGAAACTACGTATTGCGTTGAGCTCCTTGGCGGCGACTGCGCTGGTGCCCCTGGCGCCGCGGACTCACTACGAGGCTATCAACACCGGCCTCCAGCGAAGGTTTCACGCCGGCTCGGCCGCGGAGATCGCCGCCGCCACGCCCGGAAGGAGTTGGGCCGCGACGACCTTCCCGTCCGGGCGGACGGTGTAGAGCATGGCCAGGCGTTGGTCGACCTCGGCGCCGCTTCGCCTGCCCTTGCCCGACAGGCGCAGGTCCACCACGTAGCGCCCGTCGCCGGCGTCGAGGACCTCGACCGGGTCGATGCGGAGCCCGTCCCAAGTCTCCCGCAGCTCGCGCCAGTAGCGACGCATGTCCTCGTGCCCTCGCACGGGCGCGACATCCGTGAACACGGCGGAGACGTCGAAGAGCGCGTCCTCCGCGTATGGCTCCAGCATGAGGTCGAACTCGCCGCGGTTCCAGCATTCGAAGCGCTCTTCCATCTGGAACCGATCGAGGATCTCAGCAGATACCCGTTGGGCCATTGCTCGAGCCTATCGTTGTCGGCCGAGCCAGCTTCGGGCGTGCACCAAGCGCAAGTACACTTATCGCCGGCTGGGGTGAGCGGGAGATGCTATCCATGAGCGGGACATGAACACCAGGGCTTCGAAAAGGCCGACGGCGCTCCTGCCCGCCAAAGGATGGCTAGCGGCGCTCGCCGCGCTCGTCGCGACATCCCTTGTGCTCGCCCCGGGGACCGCCGCAGCTCGGCAGGGGACGGTGTGGCTTTGCAAGCCAGGCCTCGAGCACAACCCGTGCGGGCCGAGCCTGGCGACGACCCGGCTCTCCAACGACGGCCAGACCGTTGAGGGCAAATACACGCCCCCCAAGATCAGGCGTCCCGCGATCGACTGCTTCTACCTCTATCCGACGGTGAGCGACGACCAGACCGACAACTCGGATCTGTCGATCGATCCCGAGGAGCGCTCGATCGCGCTCTATCAGGCGGCCCGCTACTCACAGAGATGCCGGGTATTCGCGCCCATGTACCGACAGATCACGCTCAAGCGGCTGCTCCAGGGCAACGACACGATCACCCCGAAGATGCAGAGGATCGCCTATCAGAGCGCCCTGGCGGGCTGGAAGGACTACTTGAACAACTTCAACCACGGCCGTCCGTTCGTGCTCATTGGCCACTCGCAGGGAAGCTTCCTGCTGCGAAAGCTGATCGCGGAGCAGATCGACTCCAACGCCAACCTTCGCCATCGGCTCGTCTCGGCGATCCTGCTCGGCGGGAACGTGCTCGTCAAGAAGCACCGTGCCACCGGTGGGGACTTCAAGAACATCCCCGCCTGCCACTCCGACACCCAGCTTCACTGTGTGATCGCGTTCTCGACGTTCAACGAGCCGCCGCCGCAGGACGCCGTCTTCGGGCGCGTAAACGGCTCCCTGGGCAGCCCCGTCGATCCGACCCTCAAGGTCCTCTGCGCGTATCCAGGGAACAGCCACCTCAAGACGGTCCTGCCAACCGCGCCCTTTGCCCCCGGCACGACGATCGGCGCCGCGACGAACCTGATTGGCTTCGCGCAGCCGAATGCCACAACGGCCTGGGCGGAGTTCGACCACGCCTACACGGGAGCGTGCTCCAGCGCGGCCGGAGCCAATGTTCTCCAGATCGCCGGCAATCCCGGCGCCCCGCACCTCCGCTCCGTGCCCGACGCGACCTGGGGCCTTCACCTTACGGACGCGAACATCGCGCTCGGCAACCTCACGCACATCGTCAAGCGCGAGCAGCAGGCCTTCTTCCAGCGCTGACGCGCGCCTCAGCCTGGGGCAGGCGCTTCCCCCGCGCTCATACGTTCCTTCCTGTCCGCGGATCGCGCTCCACGTGTATCCGTTCGCGGCCAATGCCAAATCGTCCGGGCTGATCGCGAGATACTGCGCGGCGATGTCGCAGGAGAACGTGGAGATCCTTCGTCGCTTCGAGAAAGTGTTCGAGACCGGCGACCTGGACAGGGTTGTCTCCGAGTTCTTCGATCCTGAGATCGAATGGCGGGCATCGGCGGAAGACCCTGACGCCGCCACCCATCGAGGCCCGGAGGCCTACAAGCGCTACGTGGAGCAGTGGTGGGAGAGCTTCGAGGGGCTGCACGCCGAGGTTGAGGAATACATCGATGCGGGCGACGACCGCGTCTTCACCTGGGTCCGCTGGACGGGACGGGGACGCGCGAGCGGCGTCGACGCCGACTGGCACCTGGCGATCATCTACACAATGCGTGACGGCAAGATTGCGCGAGCCGAGGAGTACTTCGACCGAGACGAAGCCCTCGAGGCCGCCGGGCTTTCGGAGTAGGCGATGTCGCAGGAGAACGTGGAGGTGGTGCAGCGCTTCTACGACGCATGGGCGCGGGACGAGTTCCCCGGCCCAATCGAGTTCATGGCACCGGAGGTCGAGTACGTGAATCCCGCTGGGGCCGTGGAACCGGGTATCCGACGCGGCCTCGCTGAGTTCAGCATGGCGCTTGAAAAGGTCTTCGAGGGGTGGGAGACCTGGCGGATGGAGCCGGAACAGTTCACGGCGGTCGGTGATCATGTGGCGGTCGTGGTGCGGTACCAGGCACGCGGGCGAGGGAGTGGCGTAGAGGTCGAAGGCCGGGAGTCCGCCTTGTGGACTCTGCGCGACGGCAAGGTTGCGCGCTACGCCTGGTTTCATGAACCGGGGGACGCCCTCGAAGCCGCCGGGCTCTCGGAGTAGGCGATGTCGCAGGAGAACGTTGAAATCGTCCGCGGCATCTACAAGGCATGGAAATGGCGGCACGCCGTCTTTCGACTTCGCGGACGTCTTTCGGAGCGATATCGAATTCGTGAACCCGCCTGAGGCGATCGACTCTGGGACGAGACATGGCCTGGAGGGCTTTTCGGCCGCCGGCCAGGCGGTCTGGGAAGCCTTTGGCTCCCTTGCGCACGAAGTCCAGGAACTGAGGGAGGCTGGGGAGCACGTGGTTGCATGCGTGATCTTCAGGGCGCAGGGAACGGGCAGCGGTGTAACCGTCGAACAGTCCGAGTTCCACGTGTGGACCTTCCGGGACGCCAAGGTCAGCCGGTTCGCCTGGTTTCGAAGCCTGGAGGAAGCCCTCGAAGCCGCCGGGCTCTCGGAGTAGCCGATGTCGCAGGAGAACGTGGAGATAGTGCGGCGGGGCTACGAGACCTTCAGCCGCACCGGTGAACTCGACCCAGACGACTGGGATCCCGATGCTGTGCTTGATAACTCGAACGCAATCTTCGCCGACCCCGGCGTGTATCGCGGATTCGATCGAATCAGGAAGTTCTTCATCGCTCAGGGGGAGATGTGGAAGAGCCAGCGGTACGAACCCGCAGAGTTCATCCCGGTCGGAGTGGACCAGGTGGTCGTTCCCCAGAAGATCGTTAGCGTCGGCAGGGACGACGTAGAGGTTGTGGCCCACACGGCGAATCTCTTCACGCTGCACGCCGGCAAGGTCACCGAGATGAAGAACTTCCAGACCAAGGCCGAAGCCCTCGAAGCCGCCGGGCTGCGGGAGTAGGCGATGTCGCAGGAGAACGTGGAGATCGTGCGCCGAGCTTTCGAGCAGTTCACCCGCGAGGGCTGGGAGCCGCTGATGGGTACGGCCTGGGACCCTGAGATCGTCTGGAACATGTCGCCGACGGGAATCCCCGGCCTTGGGACCTACCGCGGCTCTGATGAGCTCAGGTCGTTCTTCGAGGACTGGTTCAGCACATTCCCATTCGAAGAGTGGGAACAGGAGCTGGACGAGGTGATCGACTGCGGTGAGCGCATAGTCGCACTTACGCGACAGCGCGGCCTCGGATCGGCCAGTGGGGCCGTCACGGAGCTTGAGTACGCGCAAGTGATCAAGCTCCGGGAAGGCAAGGTGGTCGAGGTGGACATGTACCTCGATCGCGCACGAGCCCTCGAAGCTGCCCGGCTGCGGGAGTAACGCCGAGGGCAGTAGCTAGAGCTCGCGCCCGCAAGTCGGATCGCTTAGACGGGGTGGTACCTCCTTCCTGCCTCAGGTCGCAAGATCCCTCCTACCCCCCGCCTCCATAGCTTCCGGGGAGCCAGGGCTATAGTCGCTCGGTCGATAAATTCGGACCGCGGAGGCGGCGACATGGCCAGCATCGACCCTTCACAGCAGGTTCCGCAGCAACAGCAGGCACCCGCGGGTTGGTATCCGTCTCCGACCGATACCGCCCAAGAGCAGTACTGGGATGGGTCTGCCTGGGCCGACCAGTTTCGGCTTGCGGACCCACGCGCTCGAAAGGCAGCGGAGAGGGAGCAATCCAAGGCCGAGAAGGCGGCTGCCAAAGAGAAGGCGAACGCCGAGAAGGAAGCGGCCAAGGAGAGGGATCGGCAGGCCAGGGAACGACAGGCATATTTGAACTGGCCACCCGGAAAGGCCAACACCGCCTTCGAGCGGGGGGATCACGTTTTCCAATACTCCATAGAAGTGATGTCTCAGAGCGCGGTCATCGTTTCCATGGTTGGAAGCTCCACCACAAAGACGACCAGCGATCCGGTTGAAATCCTCAATGCCGTCTGCCACCAGGGATGGGAGCTCATCAACGGCGATTTCGTCTTTGTCCAAGAGGGCCAGCAGAGCCGCGACAAGCTCATGTCGTCTGGCCAGAACGTCGCCATCAAGGGCACCGTCATGGGCTACTACCTCTTTAGGCGCTGCGAGGCGAATCGCGCAGCTTCAGACGCCTAGTTGGCGCTGCGATTCGCGGGAGGGCAGGACCTCCACAGTGTCCCAACCATCAAATTGGTGCCCAATTGGTGCCCGCCGCCAGGGCTCAGGCAGCCGAATCTGGCTTGATCAAGGGAAGGCGCCTACCGGAATCGAACCGGTGTAAACGGCTTTGCAGGCCGCTGCGTAACCACTCCGCCAAGGCGCCGGGGTGTTCTGTTTTCGGCTCTACTAAGCCAAGTCCTGCGGCTATCCATTGAGCCCAGCCCCCTGCCGATCAGCCCGTGACAGCGGCTCGCTGCCTTTTGCTGCCTTTTCAACGGTCGGAAGGGCGGCCCACGCGAGCGCCGTTTCGTACTCGGCCAGGTAGGCACCCGAGAGCTTAACCCTGCGCTTGACCGCCTTCGTGTACGCGGTCAGCGTGAAGCGGGGGTCGGTGTGCCCGAGCTGCTCCGCGATGTAAACGGGGTCATCGCCCGATGCAGCGCGGAGGCTGGCGAAGGCCCGGCGGAGACTGTGCGGCGTCACGCGCTCGCTGATCGGCTCGATGCCGAGCTTGTCGAGCTTTGCGTTGGCCCGCTTGATCGCGGTCTTGAGCCGACGCGCGACATTCGCGGCCGACTGGCGGCGGATGCGGCCGGCGTGGGCGCTCAGGAACACCGGGGAACCGCCATCGGGGTTCGCGGCCTTCCACTTGGACAGCTCGACCGCGCCTCGCATCTTCCACTCGGTCAGCTCCTCCACGAGTCCACCGGGCAGGTCAACAGCCCGGTAGCTGCCGGCGTCGGTCTTGGCCCGTCCCACCGTGAGCGTGCCGGTCGCCAGGTTGACGGCCGACCAGTCAAGCTCGACCGCCTCGCTAACCCGCAAGCCTGCGCCGATCAGCGTCGCAACGACCGGCCGCATGTAAGACGAACCGCCCTCGATCAGCGACGGCACCTGCTCGGGCTCGACCCAGGAGCGTTGCTGCTTCGTCACCTTCGCGCGACGGCGCTTGCCTCGAGCCGGGTTGCGCGGGATGTGGCCGTATTCCTCCGCCACTTCGAGAATCTGCGAGAGCCGCTTGAGCGTCTTGTTCACCTGCGCCGGGGCCAGCCTTCCCTCGCGCAGCTTCGCCGCCCGGTAGCCGTCAACCGCCTCCACCGTGATCTCGGTTAGGCGATGGTCCTTGAAGTGGGGCAGCAAATGGAAGCTCAGGGCCCAGCGGTAATCGGCAATGGTTCGCTCGGACCAGCCGGATTGGTTGGCCTCGAACCATTCGCTCGCGAACTCGTGAAAGCTCGGGGCTTGCGGCAGTGGCTCGGGCTGCGCCGGTGCATGGGGCTGCCAGATTCCCCGCTCAACGTCCGCCAGGACGTGCCGCAGCTCGGCCTCGGCGCGCTGGCGATTCCACCCCTCGCCGGTTTGGCCCAGGGTCACGAATCGCCTCTTGCCATAGGCGGTGAAGCGGAGCGCCCAGCCGCGTCCGCCCTTCGGCGGGACTACCTGGCCGGTTGCCGGGCGGGGCATCAGTCGGCCTCCCCGGTGAGCAGGGCCAGCGCGTGGTCTAGGGCATCGTGCGCGGCCTCTTCGGCCCTCGCAAGAACGGCCAGGGTGTCCTCCGCGCACGCCTTCTCGCCCTGGAGTTGCGACTGGATGTCGTCGAGTGCCAGATCCCATCCCCTTTGCACGAGCCCCACCAGCTCATCGACGTGGTCTTGCATATCCATCCGCCGACTGACCTGCTCGGGCGCGACCCCTTGCTCGACAAAGTGAGCAGACCAACTTGCAAACTCGTCCGCGTCGCGGAGCATCGTCAGGGCCTGGCGTTCCTCCGGGGGCAGTTCGGCCTCCCGTCGCACCTCCTCGGCGTGGCGCTCCATGGCCCCATGCAACTGGTCCCGAAACTCATCCTCGTTCATCGCCATCCCCTCTCGGGATTTGGGCGGAGTCGGGCGGGTAACGTTCCCATCGCGTCGGGCGAGCAACCCTTGACCGACGCCGCGCCCCCGGTGGTTGTACGCCACGCGGGGGCATTTTTCTGGTCCGGGCGACCATACCGCAGCTATCGGCACCAGGCAAGTCATCGCTTCACCTCGAGCAGATCCGCAGGCTTGCTCTGACGCTTGCCGGGACGGGGCTTGGTTGAGGAGGGGCGATTGTCCAACGCGTTGGGAAATGCATTGCCTAATGCTTCGCCCCGCAGGAAGGCCTCCACGCGCTCGGCTGAGAACAGCATCGGCACGCCGGGCTTCGTGCGGCAGCCGAGCTCGGCCCGGCGTTGGCGGATCGCGTAGTAGCTCAAGCCGGTTCGAGCCTCGACCTCCTTGGCCGTGAGGAGGGGGCGCTCGCTCGGACCCGTTACACGGTGTAACAGGTCGGCCACGCGCCGGGCGATGGCCTCGATGGCCTCGGGGGTGAGGGTGACGGGCTCGCTCACGCCATCCGCCCGGAATAGATGATGAGCTGAACCAGCGCGAGCAGGAGCTGCGCCGTCCCGAGCCTCCACTGGCCGGCGCTGATGAACGTGGCGCCGAGGGCGATGAAGGTGCAGATCTGGACGGTGAGGATGGCGGTCACGGCGCACCATCCAGCAGTGAGGCCGGGGGGTGCTCCCCATCGGCTGGGTAAGGGGGTGCAGAGGTGCAACCTCCTATAGGAGTTGCACCTTGCACCTTCACCCCAGAACCTTTCAGCCATCCTCCGTCGCTGCCCTTCTCTGCGCGACCGTCCCGCCTGAGCTTGTCGAGTGCGTTGCGGACTGACCCGTCCTTCGGGTCGCGGTCAACGCCGCGTGCGAGGTGGGCGAGCGGCTGCTCCTCGTCGGTGAGCAGTCCGGAGAGCTTGTCCGCGAGCGGGTCCGTGACCGGCGCGGCGGGCGGTGTGGCAAGCAAGTCCTCGACGGTTCGGTCGCCATCCTCGGCGTCCTCGACCACCGGCATCTCGAAGCCGTGGTCGTTGAGCTCGAACTCTCGAACCCCGATGCGGAACTCGAATGAGCGCGGCACCGCCGAGTGGTTCCCCTTGCCGCGCACCAGCACCCGCCGTCGCTTGTCCTCGGGGTCTTCCCCGAGCAGGAGGCTTGAGCGCGAAACCGCGTTGAACTGATGGGAGCCGGCGACCAGCTCGCGGAAGGAGCCCGCCTTTCGCTTGTTCGGATGCAGCGACCCAACCGCCGCAATCCCATAGTGGCCGGCCACCCGCCGCAGCGGCATCATCGCCTGGCGCACGTTCTTCGGGTTGAACACCGCGCTGCCGTCGGTGCCACCGTTGACGTGATCGAGTACCTGGTCCAGGACGATCAACCCGATCTCGTCCCGCTCGATGGCGATGGACAGATCGTCGGCTCGCGCGCTCAGGTCGTCTAGGTATTCACCGTCATCCAGGGTGCGAAGCCGCCCCAGATCGCCGCCAGCCGCGTACAAGCGCGGCACCCAGACGGACTCGAATCCGTCCTCGTCGCCGATGATGAGCGTGTTGACCGGCTCGCCCTTGAGATCCCCCTCCAGCTCGCCGCGCGATGCGCGGGCGACGAGCCAGGCCATTACCGTTCCCTTGCCGACTCCCTCCTCTCCGACCACCAGGGATGGGAGGCCGCAGGGTATCCGCCGCTTCCACAGCCACCGGATCGGCCGGACGCGCTCCATGAGAACGCCTCGGGTGCGAAGTCCCACCGCCCGCTCGCCGTCACCATCCAGCTCGGCCCCGGCCGCCCGGAGCGCCGCGTCCACCTTCCCGTCGCCGGGCTGCATGTCTCGCAGGCCATCCGCGAAGTCCTGGCTCCGCTGTCCGGGAACGGTCATCGCCGCCCCCGATGTGGGGGCGGGCTTAGCCGGCTATGAGGGTGATGTGGCGGTTCATCGCCACCGCCAGGGTCATCGGAGCTGGCCCGACTGCCCCCGCGCCGCGAACCCTTCTGTCTCGGACTCCCAGGGCGCGCCTCGCGCGAGGAGCCCATCGACGGGCACACGGTGTCTGGACGCTTGGGGTCCAGCTCGGCGACGATGCAACGCGCGCGGGCCACCATCCGCTCAGGCTCGCGATGCCTGTTGCGGAGCGTGTTCCTTGCGGACTCCAGTTGGATGATCCTCCACAAGCGCGCCGACTCAAAGGGTCGTCCCTCTTCCTCCGCCCGCTCCGCCAGTTCCTCAAAACGATAATGCCGGTTCGAGGGGGTGTCCTCGAAGGTAATCAGCAGCACCATTGAAACGCGCGACAACGCCTCGGCCCAGCGGTTGCCGAGCGGCCGCCCCGCCTCGTCAGCGTCCCAGGGGTACACAAGGTCGCTCAGCTCTTCACCCGCCGCGATGATCTTCCGTCCGAACTTCCGGTCGCGGCAGCGGACGGCGTCCCTGCGAAGCGGGAGCTTGGTTCCCTTGGTGATCGCGCGGAGGTAGCCGTGGAGCATGTCAGCGGCGGCGCGCTCGCCCCTCTCTATCGCCTCTCTGTGAAGCGGGGTGAGTCGGGCAACGAAGTCGGCCCGAGTCTGGGTGGCCGCGTCTACGGCGTCCCGTTCCATGGCGTTCTCAGTGTGGGCATTGGACCTGCCAGTCAATCAGGAGGCCAGGTCGGAAAAACCTGGCCCGAACGACAACAGCCCCCCGGCTTGGGAGGGCTGCGCCGCCAATGCTCTGTCGCTGAGAACGACCACGAGCGAGGCTACACGGTCAAGCGGCGGCAGCCTGCGGAACGAATACCGGCTCGGATATGGTCAACGGCGATGGCCCGGCCCGTCGAACTCGAAGGACAACGGTGCGTCAAGGGCGACGATGCGAGGGTGGAGTTCGCCTAAGTCGATCGCGGCCCAGACCGCCAGATTCTGTTTGTCTGCGGCCAGCACAATGCGGACGTAACCGCTGAGGGTTTCGAGCCGTGGGCGTTCCCATCCGTCTGTCAGGCGGGGGCGCCTTGCGGCGAGGGTGCCACCCACATTGGGACGGCCGATGACAAGCTAGTCACGAGCTGTCCCGAGCACCTTGGGAAGCTCGACACCCTTTAGGTTTCAGCTCACCCGGATCGGGCGAACCTCGAGCCAGCGGTTGGCGAACAAGTAGTTGGTCGTGGTTCGGTACTTCGAGACAATCGCGTCGCTGGCCGCGAGCCCGGCCTTGATCCGCTTCGGGCTATGAACCGATGCGCCCTGCCCGGCTACCGACCTACCGTCCCTCCGAGGTGAGAGAATTGCGCAACGTCCCGCTCGATCGGCATGGGTGCTGCGCCCGCTGCGGCGAGGTCATGGGGGCGCGCCGAGCGCGCCGTTGAAGAAGGCCTATGGCACGCCCGAGTACGCGAGGTGCGCTTTTAATGAACTAGGACTGGTCCCGGCGGGAGCGTCTGCGGGCGCGATCGCTCTTGATCTGTCCCGGGGTCCACGGCAGCCCCGCCTGCGCGGGCGGAGGGACATCCGGATCCAGCCTGCGACGGAACCAATCGCGGGACCGGCTGAGCAAGTGCCATGGTCTCATCTCCGCAACTCTGAAGGTTACGTCCGCGTATCGCGGGCTGGCTCGAAGTCGTAGCGTGAGGACACCTTGGTAACCGCCTCTGGGTCGGGAGCATCAGGGGCCATCGTCACGATCGAATCCCTCACGTGCTGCTCGAAGCCAGCCGGCGCAATCACGTTGAGTACGCGCACGTCACGTCGGGACTCGTTCCGGAATGCGTGCACAATTCCCGGTGGCACCAGCACATACGAGCCTGGACCCGCATGGACGCGTTCATCACCCAGCTGCAGTGAGAGCGCTCCGTCGAGCACGTAGAAGCTATCCACCGTGGAGGCGTGGCTACGTAGATTGGGGCCGCGAAATCCTGGCGCAAGCCTCATCTCGCCCACGGAAAGGGTGCCGATGCCATCCGTGGCTGCGACCTTGAATACGACGGTGCTGCAACCGGTACGGAGCAGCTCCCCTTCGCCGGGGCCCTGAAGCACGGCAGCGGATGCCGGTCGCCCTCCGTGCTCGGGCGGATCGAAGCTATCGAACCCCCGGTTAGGATCGCGGAGCTGGGCGGCGAATCCCCCGTCCGGCGCGTGGAAGTTGAGGAATCGCGCCGTGCTGGGCTTGCGATTGTCGAAGCTGTGGACGAGATCCGGTGGGACGAGTAGGAAGGCATCTCGCTCGAGCCGAACCTCCTCCCCAGCCCCCAGGACAAACACCAGCTCGCCTTCGAGTATCTAGAAGCAGTCTGCGTGATCGCAGTGGACGTGTGGAAGTGGCCCTCGCTCCCCCGGTCCGAACCGCGACTCGGTCACGCTTAGAAGCGGAAGATCGGCTTTGATCGCTACCCAGCGTTCGGCGCGGGAGCTGATGACCTCGCCCTCGTCGGGGCCAAGCACCATCGACGTGAATGCTCGTTCGCCAATCCCGGAAGCGTACCCACAGGCGAGCCTCTTGCCGTCGACTTCGGCGACGACTGGCGCCATCCCGGCTGGCCTCGTCGAGAAGAGTTACCCACCGAACACGGCCGGATCCCCGATCGCCACGGTGAGACGAAGAGCTTTAGTCGAGGTGCTCATACGCCGGCAGCGTTAAGAACTCGACGAAATCATTGGACAAAGCGACTTGTTCGAAGATTTCGCGCGACTCCTCTGGCCGTCCCTCGGAATAGAAGAACTCGTCGCCTACCTCGCAACGGATCTGCTCAAGCTCCTCCCTGACGAGCTCGCGCACCAACTCTTGCGTGACCTGCCGTCGGTCCTCAAGACGGGCGCCGTGGCGCACCCACTGCCACACCTGCGCGCGGGCGATCTCCGCGGTCGCCGCATCCTCCATCAGGTTGTGGATGGCGGCTGCGCCATTGCCGCGCAGCCAGGAGGAGATGTACTGGATGCCGACATTGACGTTGTTGCGAAGGCCGTGCTCGCTGATTGTCCCTGGAGTCGACGAAACGTCAAGCAGACCGTCAGCCGCGACCGCGTCCTCGTCCCGTCGACGTTCGATCTGGTTTGGCCGCTGTCCCAAGACCCGGTCGAACTCGTCCGTGGCCACCGCTACCAGGTCAGGGTGGGCAACCCAGGTCCCGTCGAACCCGTCGCTTGCCTCGCGTCGCTTGTCCTCACGCACCTTCGCGATCGCCTGCTCGTTGATCTCCGGACGCCGGCGGCTCGGGATGAAGGCGGCCATGCCTCCGATCGCGTGCGCACCGCGCCGGTGACAGGTTCGTACGAGCAGCTCGGTGTAGGCGCGCATGAAAGGGACCGTCATGGTCACCTGCGCGCGGTCCGGAAGCACGAAGTCCTCATGCAAGCGGAAGCGCTTGATCATCGAGAAGATGTAGTCCCAACGCCCGGCATTGAGCCCGGCGGAGTGGTCGCGGAGCTCATACAGGATCTCCTCCATCTCGAACGCCGCCGGGACCGTCTCGACGAGGACGGTCGCCTTGATCGAGCCACGCGGGATACCAAGCGCGTCCTGCGCGATGCAGAAGGCGTCATTCCAGAGGCGTGCCTCGCGATGGCTTTCGAGCTTGGGAAGGTAGAAGTAAGGCCCGGAGCCACGTTCGATGAGCTCCGCCGCGTTCCGATGGACGAACAGGGCGAAATCGAAGAACGCGCCTGCCACCGCTTTCCCATCCACGGTCACATGCTTCTCCGGCAGGTGAAGGCCACGAGGCCGCACGAACAGGGTCGCCGGCTCCTCGGCGAGACGGTACTCGGTGCCATCGGCCGCAACGTGCGAGATCGTGCGACGCACCGCGTCGGAGAGATTCACCTGCCCACGGACCAAGTTGGTCCAGTAAGGGGAATTCGAATCCTCGAAGTCCGCCATATAGCACCGCGCGCCGGACCCGAGAGCGTTGATGACCATCTTCCGGTCTGTCGGACCCGTGATCTCGCAGCGCCGATCGGTGAGGTCGGCCGGCGCAGGCGCGACCGACCACGCACCCTCCCGAATCTCTCGAGTCTCGGGAAGGAAGCCCAGGGACCCACCGGCGTCGAGAGTGGCCTGTCTTGCTTGACGTGCCTGGAGCAGGTCGCGCCGGCGCTCATCGAGATCCCGGTGAAGGTGGGCCAGCAGCTCCAGTGCCCCAACGGTCAGGACCTCGTCGAAGCGCTCCTCGATCGGAGCCCGGACGTCTACCCCGGCTACGGCTACGCTCATTCCAGCACTCTCCTCTCGCGCACGCATCAGATTCGTGCGCCGTCAGCGGGACTTGGTTCGTACACGGCGGACTGCAGCGGGACGTCCTCCCGGTCCAGGCCCGCGGCCTGGACCAGCCGGATAGCCCGCTCACGTGCTTCCTGCCGCAGCTCCAATTCATCCGGCGCCGTTGTGACGATGCCTTCGCGGAACAGCGCCCTCCCGCCGACCCAGGTCTGGTGGATGCTCGCCGAGGTCGCGGACCACACGAGCGCCTGAAGCGGGTCTTGATAGGTAACCCACTCCGGGTGATCGAGGTCGAAGAGGACAAAGTCCGCCTTCTTGCCTCGCTCGAGCGATCCGACCTCGTTGTCCATCCCGAGCGCGCGCGCCCCTTCGATCGTGGCCATCCGGAGGGCGCCCTGCGCATCGACGCTCGCCGGGTCACGGCGGGAATCCTTGAACAGCCCCGCCGCCAGATACATCTGACGCTTCAGGTCGAGGTTGCCGGAGGCCGAAACACCATCCGTACCAAGCCCGACGGTCACCTCGGCATCCATCATCTCCGGGTACTTGCCGACCCGGGTTGCGCCCTTTGCAAGCTTCAGCGCTGTCCCCGGACAAAACGCCACCTTGGTGTCGTACTGCGCGAGCAGCGCGATCTCGTCCTCGGCCACCGCCGTCGCATGCGCGAGCACGAGGTTCGATCCGAGCCCCTCCAGCGCAGCGATGCGCGCAACGGGCGTCTTGCCGTATCGCCGCTCGGTGGAGCGCGCCTCCTCCACGGTCGACGCGATGTGGTAGGTGGTGCCAACGCCGAGCCGCTCGGCGAGCTCCCGTGCACCCACGTGGAGCTCGGCGCTGCAGGGCTCCTTCCCCTGGATGTTCACCCAGCACCCGATGCGCCCGTCTCCCGCCCCATTCAGCTCCCGCACGCAGGCCTCGAGCTCCTCGAGCGCGGTTGCGGCGTCCGGGAAGAAATGTCGGTCCATCATCTCGTCGGACCAGCCCCGAGGAACGGCTGCCGGCCGCACGTCCGCGGCATGGCGACCCGTCACGCCACGGATTCCGAGCTCGCTGAGCGCCGGCACCGTAGCCCGCGGGTCACGCAGCGCCCCCATGTCGAGGAAGCATGTCGTCCCGCTCCTCAGCATCTCGATGGCGCCGAGGATCACCGAGAGGCGCTCGTCCTCCTCCGTGAGCTGGCCATAGAACGGCATCACCCAGTGGAAGACCCAAGCCCGCGTTCCCAGGCAGTCCGGGAAGCTGGCTCGGCTCAACGTCTCGGAAAGGTGAACGTGCGTGTCGATGAACCCGGGGGTCGCGCCGAGACGACTGCCGTCGACCGTCACGTCCGTAGGCTCCGGTTCGAGCGACCGCGCCACCTCGCTCGCCGGACCGACGGCGAGCAACCGATCTCCCTCGACCACGAGGGTGGCGTCGCGGATCATCCGATTCCCGGAGTCGACCGTGAGCACGAACTCGAGGCCTTCGACGAAGGTGCGTCCGTGGTGGCTCATAGCACCGGGACGGACTCGCCTCGCCGAAGGAACTGGCCTTGCCCTCGCGCACCCACGAACGAGCCGTCATCGACGATGACCGAGCCTCGCAACAGCACGGTCTCGATGCGCCCGCGAACGACCTGTCCTTCGTACGGGTTGTAGTCGCTCTCCGTGACCTGCGTCTCCGCGCTGAGCAGCGTCTCTTGCTCCGGGTCGAACACGACTAGATCGGCATCGGAGCCGGGAGCGATCTCACCCTTGCGCGGGTAGCACCCGAACAGCTTCGCCGGATTCGTGGCGATCAGCTCGACGAATCGATTCAGACCGAAACGTCCCTCGACCACCCCGTGCTGGTACATGAGGAGGGTTCGCCACTCGATCCCCGGTACACCGTTGGGAATCTTTGGGAAGCTTTCCCGACCCATCTGCTTCTGGTCCTTGAACCTGAAGGGCGTGTGATCCGTCGAGACGACCTGCAGCTCGTTCGTCTGAAGGCCCTTCCACAGCCGATCCTGATCCATCGGCGTGCGCAGCGGAGGACACATCACGTACTTCGAGCCGCCAAAGTCAGGCTCCATCAGCTTGTCCTCGGTGAGGAGCAGATACTGCGGGCACGTCTCGGCGTATGCAGGTAGTCCTCGCTCCTGTGCTGCGACCACCGCCTCCAGCGCCAGCGCCGAGGTCAGATGGACGACGTAGACCGGTACCCCGGCCAGCTCGGCGAGGGCGACGGCTCTTGCCGTTGCCTCGGACTCCGTCAGCGGCGGCCTGGTCACCGCGTTGAACGGCGGGTCCACGTGACCGGCGGCGATCGCCTCCTCCTCCAGCAGCTCGATGACCCTGCCGTTCTCGCAGTGCATCAGCACGAAGGCACCGTTCTCCGCGCTGCGACGCATCGCCTTGAAGATGACGTCGTCCTCGACCATTCGAGCTCCCGGGTACGCCATGAACAGCTTGAAGCTCGGCGAGCCCTCGCGGACGAGCTCGTCAATCGCCGGGAAGAACTCGTCGGGGAGGTCGGTGATTATCTGATGCAGGCCCCAGTCGACGACGGCCTTCTCATCGGCGCGGTCATACCACTCCTGGTGTGAATCGCGCGGGTCCTGGCCTTTCCGCTGTACCGGGAAGTCGATGATCGACGTCGTGCCGCCAACCGCAGCTGCGACTGTTCCGGTGTAGAAGTCGTCCGCCGTCACCGTGCCCTTCAGCGGGGTCTCAAGGTGCGTGTGCGGATCGACGCCACCGGGGAGCACGAGCTTCCCGGTGGCATCGATGCGTCGGTCCGCATCGATTTCAGGGAACGTACCGATCGCTTCGATCCTCTCGCCCTCGATCAGGACGTCCGTCTCGATGGACTGCGCCGAGGTGACAACGCGGCCACCGCTGATGATAATCCTCATCGATTCACCTCCGTGGTCGGAGCGTCCTCGAGGTCGATCAGCTTGGTTGCGTTCCCTCTGCCGATCATCTCCAGGTGCTCTTCTGACAGGCCGACCGAGTTCAGCACCGTGACGAAACGATCGATGCCACCCGGCACGTGCGGATAGTCGGAGCCAAAGACAAGCTGGTCAGGCCCAAACGTCTCCAGCGCACACTTCAGCGCGGGACCGTGCATGGTGCACGTGTCGTAGTACTGCTCGCTGATGATCTCGGACGGCGGGCGCTCGATATTCTCGCGACATTCAGGGAACTGACGGTAATAATTGTCGTATCGCGGCAAGACGAACGGTATGGTGCCGCCGAGGTGCGTAAAGATCCATCGGATCCCGGAAAACCTCTCGAACGTTCCGGCATAAGCGAGGCGCCCGACAGCGAACATGGTGTCCGCCATGAAGCCCATTGCCAGGGACATCGCGTACTCACGGAGACCGTCCGTGCAGCACGCCACCGTCGGATGGCAGAACACAGTTGCACGACGACGAGATAGTTCCTCCCACAGCGGTGAAAAACGCTCATCGTCCAGGTTGATACGGTCGATGTTGGAGCAGACGACCACCCCAACCGCGTACGGGAGCGCGAGCGCCCTGTCCAGCTCCTCGAGGGCAGCGTCGACATCGGGCAGTGGCAGGCTGACGAACACTCGCAACCTTCCATCCGAGCCCGCTGCCAAATCGGAGAACTCGTCGTTCAGGTCCCGCGTCAGGGGGACGCGAATGCTGTTCGGAAACCGAAACAGGTTGGGAGCGGATACCGAGAGAACCTGAACGTCGACGCCAGCGTCATCCATCAGCTCGATGCGATGCTCGAGCGGCGGCAGAGGCTGAGGGACGGCCAGCGCGACACCGCCGTCCTGGAGCACCACCAACCTGCCGTCATCGCGGTAATAGTGTGTGAACCCACTGTCCTCTCGCCGGCAGGCGTCGAGGTAGGAGTCAGGATAGTGGTGAGAATGCACATCGATGAGTCCGAGCATCACTTGTCCCTCTCTGTGTTCAACGGGGAATGGTCGTTCGTCGTGTCAGCCATGTAGCCCCACATCCAGGAGGCCCTTCATCTGTGCGCCATCGATCAGCACGTGCGTCCCCGAGACGTAGCTTGCTCGGGGCGACGCGAGGAACGTGGCGACGCTCGCCACCTCGGTCGGCTCGCAGATCCGGCCTAGAGGCAATGTCTCCATCACGATCCGCCGAGCCTCCTCCTGACCGATGTCTCGGTCGTGGGCGAATCGCTTCTCGAGTCCGTCCCACCGATCGGTGTTCACCGGTCCGGGGTTGACCGTGTTGACCCGAACACCATGACGCCCGTACTGCTCGGCCATGGCAGCGGCAAAGTTGATATCAGCGGCGTTCGCTGCGCCAGCGGTGAGTTCCCAGTACGAGGACTTCATCCCGTCGTTCCCCACCACGAGGACGACACTTCCCGACTTTCGCTCTCTCATATGCGGCAGGATCGCGCTGCAGCATCGGACATAGCCCATGAACTTGAGCTGAAGACTGCTCATCCACTGGTCCTCAGTGAGCCCCTCGAGCAGACCCCCGGGGCTGCTGCCCGCGCACGTGATCATGATGTCGACGTGTCCGAGAGCGTCGATCGCCTGATTCATCGTTCGGTCGACGTCGGCCTGGACGCTCATGTCACCCGGAAACGGCAGCACGGTACTGCCGGTGGCACTGCTCAACGCCTCGGCCGCCTGGGTGAGACGGCCTTCATCTCGCGCAGTTACCGCCACCTCGCAGCCCTCCTCGGCCAGAAGTCGGGCGGTCTCGCGCCCAATGCCCTTGCTCCCTCCGGTGACAATCGCCTTCAAACCAGCCAGCCCTAGGTCCATGAACTTCCTTTCGTTCGTTTTGTTCTTGCTAGTCGATTACGAGTAGCTCGTCGGTGTTCGTTACGTCGGATAGGAGATCGTGTCCCCCCTCGTCTACTGCGGCGATGTCCTTGACCTGAAGGCCATAGGCGCCCGGGACCAGAACCACGGGTTCCGTGCCAAGCACCATTCCCGCCTCGATGCGGGCGTCTCCATAGCTCCCGATGTAAGGCTCCTCGTGAACGAAGAGGCCGATGCCATGCCCCACGAAGCTCAACGAGTCCCAGCCAAGACTCCGAAACTGATCCGAGACCTTGCGATAAACCTCCGCTCCGCTTGCTCCGTCACGAATCGAGTCGAAGATGAGGTCGCGGCAAACCACGATGCTGGACCATGTCTCGCGTACCTCGGGCGCTGCTTCCTGCACTACAGCGGTCCGACAGATTCCGGTGTGGTACCCGTCGAGCGCCCCGAACATTTCGAGGCGGACAACATCTCCCCGCGTAAGCTCCCGCGTGGTCGGCCCGACGTTGGGGAATTGGCTTCGGTCGCCGCTGCCCAGAATAAGCCACTTGCAGCTGTCGGCGCCAAGCGTGAGGAGATTGCCCATGGCCGCAGCGGCCAAGTCCCTCTCCGTGTCGCCGGGGTGAACGCTCTCGATCGCCTCCTTGATGGCACGATCGGTGATGCGAGCGAGCCGTCGCATCAGTTCGAGCTCGCGCGGTGTCTTTATCAGCCTGAGTCGGTTGAAGATCGTGTGCGCGGGCTGCCACTGCACCTTGGGGAGCAGCCCGGTGAGCTGCTCCATGTCACGCGCCGGCATGTAGTCGGTCTCGATCCCCACCCTCGCGGCGTCCAGGCCCAGATCCTTGAGGAGACCGGCGAGCACCGGCATCGCGTCCTCGGCGAACTCCTCCCAGACCCGCACCTCGGTCTGCGCCTCGAGCGCCCGAACAGTGGAGGCCTCCATATCGATCGCGTACAGGGAGTTAGCGTCACGCGTCATCACCACCGCTGCGTGGCGCCACCGCAGAATCGGCTGGGAAGGAACGACAAAGCCGGCCACGTACGCAAAGTTCTCGGGGGACATTGCGATCAAGCCATCGAGGTTCTCGGCCTCCATCGCCTGAGCGCACTTCTCCAGGATGTCCTGATTCACCGCTCTGCCCGCGGTCCGGCGTTGACGGTACGCCCGTTCCTCCGTCGAAACAGCGCCCGGAACCGATCGGGCCTGAATGGCTTCATGTCGATGGCCGGCTTCGTTCCCGTCAGGAGGTCCGCCACGAGGCAAGCCGTCGTCGGCGCCAGGTGCAGCCCTTTCATGGCGTGACCGGTCGCGAAGATCATGTTCTCGATGCCGCCCGAACGGCCGATCACGGGGAGCCCATCGGGGGCGCATGGGCGGATTCCCCGCCACACCTCGGTCACCCGGTTCCGGCTGATCTCGCGGAGCGTCCGGGTTCCCGCTTCGAGGGTGGCCATTGCCCGAACCCGGTCCAAGCCCATGTCGAGACCGGTGAGCTGCAGGGTCCCCGAGAGGCGAAGTCGATCCTCGAACGGAGTCGCGATAACTCGCGCCTCCTGCATGTACACGGGAATCGATGGATCGGAGCTCGCTCGCTCGAGATCGACGTGGTACCCCTTCGCGCCCTCGATCGGAATGGGGCGCCCGACATGGCGGCCCATCTCCGCGGCCCAGGCTCCGTTCGCGACCACGACGTGGCGCGGCATTACATCGCCATGCGCGGTCTCAAGGGCCTCGACCCGAGTTCGGTTCAACCGCACGCCGAAGACCTCAGCTCTCGTCAATATCACGGCTCCGGCGTCTACCGCCGCCTTCGCGATGGCTCGCAGGAACCGCTCCGGATCGCATTGCGCCTCGTCGGGATAGAAGACTCCGCCCACAACCCGGTCGGACAGCGCGGGTTCGAGGTCCCTCGCCTGCTCTCTGGTCAGGACGTCCGATTTGCTCCCCTGTGCGGCGAGGGCCTCCGCCTCGGCCTTGCCAGCTTCAAAGCCCTGATCCGTTTCATAAACGTTCAGGGCCCCGCGTGCGCGTAGGCCCGTATCCAAGCCGTCCGAGGCGAACTTCTCATGTAGTGCGAGACCGCTGAAGCTGAGCTCGCGAAGAGCATCGGTTCCAGCACGGACCCTGCTGGACCGTGCCGCAACCATGAATCGAAGCAGCCACGGGATCAACGCCGGCCGTATCCGCATCGAGAACGGGCTATCCCTTCGCGCCATGTAGCGCAGCCCCTCTCGGACGGCACTCGGCGTGGGCAGGGGCGTGCTGTGGGCAGGGGAAAGCAGCCCGGCGCTCCCCGCCGAACAGCTCGTCAGCAGGTCACCGGCGCGTTCGAAGACCACGGGCTTGAGGCCGCGCCTGGCCAGCTCAAGCGCCGTCACCAGTCCGATCGAGCCCCCGCCCACGATGGCGACGTCGGGACACCGCAAGTCCGCACTCATCGCCCCACCTGAGCCGCGCTCGCCTTCGGCGCGTCACCGTGGCGCCGTTCGTTTTCGATCTCCTCGATGTAGCGGCGTAGGCCCATCCACTGGCTCTCTCCTACGGTCATGGGAGCACGCCGACCCAGCCCCCTGGCCCAAACCGCCCGGTGCCCGAGCTCGGCGGCGAGCTCGAGATCAGCGTGCTCAGGGGGAGGGGCGATGTCGAGGACGAGGCTCCCCGGAGGAAGCGCCTCAAGAATCTCGCGACCGACCACTTGCGCGGGAACGGTGGAGAACACCATCTGAAGCGCCGGGGCCACCGACGGCAACTCCTCGAGAGGGTGCTGAATCGCGCCGTCCGCCGAGGCCGCCGCCCGCTGAATCGGGTTCCGCGCCGCAACTTTCACCCGCGCTCCCAGAGCGAGGAGGCGGCGCGCCAGCAACGATCCGATGTTGCCGTAGCCGACGACGACGACATCCGCGCCGTTGATCGTGATGTCAGTGTTCTCGATTGCGAGCTGGATCGCGCCCTCCACGACGGCGGACGCCCGCAGCAGCATGAGCTCACGATCCGCGTCGTACTCATGGATGCTGACGTCGGCCTTCTCCGCCGCTTCCCGGAACTCTGGAGTTGCCCTGCCGAGGAACACGTGTGCCCCGGGCGCAAGGGCGCCTAGCAACTGGGCATCCGCCGTGATCCGGCGCTCAGCGTAAGGGGCATACACCTCAAGTCCAACCCCCACCGGGATCGGAAGGAGGAGATAGTTCGCCCCGGTTACGGCGCCGAGAGGGTCGTCCGACAGCCCTGCGCCGGGGATACCCTCGGCCGGCCATGGGACTCCGAACACGCGCACGGCGGCGCCCGTCGCAGCGGCCAGGCGAGCGATCTCGGGATCACGCTCATCCCCACCGACGACGGCAATCCGGAGTTGCTCCCACGCCACGCCGGCCTCCTGCTCGGCATCGATCAAGTCTCGTCCTCCGCGAAAAGCTCGATCCGGTTGCCATCGGGATCGCCCAGATATACCGCGAGCCCGTAGACGCCGGGACCCACGTCCTTGTAGACCGCGACCCCTTCCTCGTGAGCGCGGCGG
The DNA here is from genome assembly GCA_050697075.1 of Solirubrobacterales bacterium. GTDB lineage: Bacteria > Actinomycetota > Thermoleophilia > Solirubrobacterales > 70-9 > AC-56. The sequence goes on from JBOGZC010000010.1 coordinate 47,213, forward strand.
GCGATCTCCCGGATATTGGAAGCACGGAACGCGATGTGCTCAACGGCGCCGGCCGTACCGGGTCCGCCGCTGGTCAGCCCGAGGCCCTCGTGCGTAACCGTCAACGGACGTCCATCGGTGAACTCCCCACGGCTGCGGACGGTGAAGCCGAGGAAGTCCAGGAAGAAGCGCTCGGACCGCTCGAGGTCGGTGCTCTGTAGGAGCAGGTGATGCAGCCCTCGCGAACCGGCGGTCGCACTCATGGCTTCACATCCGTGCGATCGATGCCGAGCAGTCCGCCTCGGCCCCAGCTCTCCTTGGTCATCTCGCGGAACGTGACCTGAACGGCCTCGCGGCGAGCGTCGGCGGCCTCCACGAGAAGGTCGGTCACCCCGGCGATCACCGCTCGCCTCTGCTCCAGCGTGCGCCCTTCCAACCACTCGATCGTTACGTTCGGCATGACACCATCCCTTCGTCCACTAGTGAGCTTGTTTGCTCGTTTGCCACTCGGATCGATCCCGGCCTCAACGAACTCAGACCGCCGGGGCACGTTCCCGGCTCGCGATCCCCTCCCACAGGTAGGTTGGAACTTCCTCCCCGCCCAGTCCGAGCAGCCCCAGGCGACCGAGCGTCAGGCCCTCGGAGCGATAGTCCCGGCCCGTCAGAAGCGACCCAATGGTGATCAGGGCATCCATCAGCGGCGTCCGCACTCCCAGCGACCCGCCCAGCTCCGCCCATGGGACGAGCCCGCAACCAACGTCCTCGTGGAGATACCGGTGATCGAGGGTCGGCGGGGCCTTGATCCAGCGGTTGTGGGTGCTTGCCTGTAGCGCAGCGTAGGCCGTACCGCTGGCTGCCGCCGCCTCTGTGGTGTACCCCATGTCGCAAAACAGTTGGACGAAGGGTTTTGTGATTACCCCGGCAGCGCTGGCCACGGCGCGACGCTCCTTATCGAGAGTGTCGATCACCCGGCCGACGGACGGCGTCGTCCCCTCGTAGTAGAAGAGGTAATCGCCACTCGTGTGCTCGAGCCAGCCGGCGTTGCAGATGATCTGCGGGGGATGCTCCACCGCATTGATGTCCATGAACCCGGTCTCCAACACGTCCCTGGCCTCAGCGATGGCGGGGTACATGTCCTGGAGCAGCTCAAAGCTCTCCGCCTGCCATTTGCCCGGAAACGCTGCGAAGGGCAGGTGGGGCGTCACTTGCAAGATCCTGACCGCTGTCGGCCCGGTCATACGACACGCGTAAGCAAGGGTGCTGACCTCACACGTCCGCACGTCGGTTCGCCCCGTCGTTCGATAGATCTCGTGGGCCAGGAACAGGCCCCCGCCCATGTGACCTGGGTTCAGGAACACGAGCCCGTCCGGTGGGAGCACCGCGCCAAGATGCTCGGCGAGTAACGGGTAGGCGGAGATCGGGACGGTGAGCATGACCAACTCGGAGCCCTGGACGGCCTCCCCGAGGTCGTCGGTGACGACGGGGAGCTCGACGAACCCCTCGCCGGCGGGTCCGTGCCACTCCAGGCCGCCTCGCTCGACCAGTGGCTCGAGCCGGGCCAACGACCGGTTATACAGCCGCACTTCGAAGCCGCGGGCGGCAAGATCAGCCGCCGCGGCGCACCCACCGTTTCCGGCTCCGAGGATGGCGACGGATCGGACGGTCACCGGCAGCTATTCCTTAACCCGGTACTCGTCGACTTTGGTCATGTCGAGCTCCACACCGAGTCCGGGTTGGTTCGGTACGAGAAGGCATCCATCCCGGTACTCGAACGGACGGGTCACGATGTCGTCGAGATACATCTTCCCCGCCAGCGTCGTAGGCTGATCATCTCGCAGGGAGGTGACAGGAAAGACGCCCGCCTCAGTCACCGCCGCCGTCGATGCCACGAGGTGGAGGTTTCCCGCATTGCCGACACCCGTCTCGTGCGACCCGTTCACGTTCAGCGGCAGGCCGGCTGCCTCGGCGACAGCCGCGACCTTCTTCGCCTTGAACAGACCTCCCGGCTTGGTCGTATACAGGGAGATCATGTCGGCCGCCCGTCGTTCGACGATCTCCAGCACGTCGTGCGGCGTCCAGGCGCTCTCGTCGGCCATGATCGGCACAACCGCCCCGTCCGTCACCTCGGCCATCTGTCGGAGGCCTTCCACCGGTTGCTCCGCGTACCGAATGCGGTACTCCCGCATTCGTTCGAGGATCTCGATCGCGTACTTGGGAGTCGGCCACCCCTGGTTCGCATCAACGACGATGTCTGGCTCGGAACCAATCGCCTCGCGGACCTCCTTGACGACTCGGAGGTCGTAGGTCGCGTCGCGTCCCACCTTGATCTTGATGGTCTTGATGCCCTCGGAGACCGCGGCGGTTGCTTCAGTGATCGCCTCTTCATATTCCAGCCAACCTAGGCTGTGCGCGATCGGGACCTCCTCGCGGATCTGACCACCCAGCAACTGATAGACGGGAACGCCGAGCGCCTTACCCTTGATGTCGTGGAGGGCCTCATCCAACGCCGCCTTGGCGTAGGGGTAGCCCTTGACTGCCGTGTCCATCCGCTGATGAGCAGCTTCCAGGTTGAAGGGGTCGCTTCCCTCTAGGGCGGGCGCCAGCGTGGATTCGATGAGCTGGACGGTCAGCGCGGGTGACTCTCCGTAGTACCGTCCGTGGTCGCCACCCCATTCCTTGAGAACCGTTGCTTCCCCCAAGCCCTCGATTCCCTTGTCTGTGAACATCCGAACGATCACGTAGTTGCCAAGCGTGCCGCCAGGGAATGCCATCTTGTGAAGACGCCGCCACGGCAGCGCCACGATGAACGCTTCACAGCCACGGACCTTCAAGGGCCCCTCCCATCGAGGCTTCCCTGTCCCAGCAGTGCCATCCTCTTGTAGCGACCGCATGGCGTTCAAGACGTACCGTTCTCGCTCCGCTCCCGTGGCGGCATTTGCACACTCACCTACTTTCGGCCGATCGGACGTGTCAAGCGGCGACAGTCGCGCGAGTCAGAAGTCGCGCCTCGCGCCAGACCGAGGCGATCTCCTCGGAACTGGCGACGCGCCCGAACGCCCTTCGGATGTTGGAGAGCGTCGCCTGATGCGATTCTTCGCTGTAGCTCGCGGTGCAGTCCTCGACCACGATGATGTGGTAGTCGAGCATGTACCCATCGCGCGCGGTGGACTCCACGCACACGTTCGTCGTGACCCCGACGAAGATCAGGTTCTCGACGCCTTGGCTCCGGAGCAGCACGTCCAACTCTGTCCCGATGAAGGCACTGTACCGATGCTTGGAGATCACCTCCTCGCCGTCGGCCGGCTCGACCACGTAGAACTCAGCGCCCCATGTGCCTTCCTGGCAATGATCGATGCCCAAGCCAACGAGCTCGTGCCGCTCCAGCATCGCCTTCGACAGCCATTTCTCGTCGTAGATCGCTCTGATGAATATTGGCCGGACCCCGGCTGACCGGGCTAACCCGATCAGCCGGTCCGCGTTGTCCACGGCTCTCCGCATTCCTTCGAGGTCGTGTCCGGGGTGGTTCGCAAACCAGCCGCCGTCCGCCAGGAAATCGTTCTGAACGTCCACGACCACCAACCGAGTCGCCGCGGGCTCAACCCGCGCAAGCGGCAGCTTGGCCGAGGACATGTCTGTCTCACTCATGGTTTATCTCCTTTTCAACGGTAGTTGGGCGCGCGTGATCAGCCCCCCTTCGGTGTTGGTACGTTCCCCGCGTTGATCTCCTTCGCATCAGCGGGACCTCCAACCAGGTCCATAGCGATATTCCCCGGTCGAGTGTCGACGATGTCATTGAACGTGTAGTTACGGGCGCTTGCGTCGAGAAGACCCGAGGGGACGCCGACGTTGATGATCGTTTTCACAGCCTTTGGCGACATCACGTCGGTGTTGTACGGCCAGACCTGGTACTTCCGTGAGAAGGCCCAGTTCTTCTTGAGGACCGATGTCTCCGTCCCCCCTTTGGCGAACTTGCCCACAGATGACTTGTACTCGCCAAAATTCGCCGCGAGGGCGCGATTGGAATAAAGCGTTGCCGCGCAGAAGCGTCCAGCGAGGTCTGTGTTGTCGTTGAGCCACTTCGTTGGTGCGAAGTAAACGTCGGCTAGAAAATTGGAGTCGGCGGCTGTGACGCTGAGCGTCGTTACCGCGTCCGGACCAACCTGTTTCACCAGCTCCGGGAGTTCAAACAGGTCTACGGAGCCCACGTCTACTTGGTTGGCAGCCAAGGCCGCGAGCCGCTGGCTCCCGTCGCCTAGGACAGTGACATTCTTTAGATCCTTCACAGTGATCCCAAGGCCTTTTTCGCGGAACACTAAGTTCATGATGAAGTTCACGAGGCCTCCAGGACTGTCCACAGCGACTCGGACGTCTGGATTGGTGATTTGGTCGAGCGAAGTTATCTTGTCAGTTCTTCCTACGAGCTGCTCGGTACTGTCTTGCTGGACCGGGCAGAACGCCTTTACGCTCTGGCCGTGCTGGTTGAGTTGGATCACCTGCGTCAACGTGCCACCCTCGACGTCGGCACCACCGGACAGGAGCACTTGAGTCGCAGTGTTCTCGTCTTCGAACCCGGTCACCGGACTCTGTGACGCGAGCCCAAACTTATCGCCGAAGAGTGCGGCGGCGTGATATTGCCCGATGTATGCCTGCGTGTCAGGCGGAACAGTGGTGACCAAATGTACCGACTGGGCACCGCTCTCGGAGCTCCCGCCGCCACCGCATCCAGCCCCGATGACAGCAACCGCGCTTGCCAGAACAACTGCACCTATAAATCTCTTCATCGTTATGCCCCTTCGTTTCGCAGGCGATCGGTGCGTAGTACCGCATCGGCCCCTACTTGATCTCCTATTGATCGTCGATCCTCTTTCATTGGTTACCAAGCTTTCATTCGTCAGGCATTTGCCCTAGTCGCGCTTCCACCGCAGCAGGCGCCACTCGACAATTCGCGCAAGCCCCATCGCGCCCACTGCAATGATCGTGACAAAGAACACCGCGCCCAGAAGCTCGCTTAGGTCGAAAGAGCCGGCTGCATTCCTGATCAGCAAGCCTAGATTCTGAGCTCTGAAAAAGAGCTCGAACAGGATCGCTCCCT
>JBOGZC010000011.1:0-52052 GCA_050697075.1 Solirubrobacterales bacterium
CCGCGCGAGCGGCGCGCGGCGACCACGAACAGCGAGTGACGAGTGGCGAGTGAAATGCCAGTAGCCCCCGCAGAGTTCCCACCCCCGGTGAAGCCGGCCGAGGAGTTCGTGACGGAGCCCACGGACCCCGAGGACGAGCGGATCGAGGTCGGCGTGGCCATCGTCGGCGGCGGTCCGGCGGGGCTCGCGTGCGCGATCAAGGTCATGCAGCTGCTCGAGGACGAGCCCGAGCTGGCCGAGAGCCTCGGCGAGGTGCCGGTGGCTGTGATCGAGAAGGGCAAGGTCGCGGGGGCGCACCTGCTCTCGGGGGCCAACATGCGCCCCTCCGCGATGCGGGAGCTGTTCCCCGACCTCGACCCGTCCGACTGGCCGGTCTACGAGGAGGTGTCCAAGGACGCCGTCTACCTGCTGACCTCGAAGCTCGCGGTGCCGCTGAAGCCGCCCCCGCCGAACTTCCGAAATCACGGCAACTACGTCACCTCGATCGCGAAGCTCGGCCGGTTCCTGGGCGAGAAGGCCGAGGAGGCCGGCGTCTACCTGCTCGCCGAGACCGCCGCCGACAAGCTGCTGGTCTCGGACCGGATCGTCAGGGGCGTGCGCTCGGGCGACAAGGGCCGCGATCGAGACGGCGGGGAGCTCGCGAACTTCGAGCCGGGCTCCGACGTGGTCGCCAAGGCCACGGTGCTGGCCGAGGGGACTGGGGGGCACCTGACCGGCGCCGCGATCGACTACTTCGAGCTGCAGGGCCTTCAACCGCAGCGCTGGGAGCTCGGGGTCAAGGAGGTCTGGACCGTTCCGAAGCCACTCGATCGGGTCATCCACACCATGGGCTGGCCGCTGCGAAAGTCGGCGAGGTACAACGAGTTCGGCGGCAGCTTCATCTACCCGATGGGCGAGGACAAGGTCTGCATCGGGCTCGTGGTGGGCCTCGACTACACCGACGCCACGTTCTCCGTGCATGACGCGCTTCAGGAGCTCAAGACCCACCCGTTCGTGCGCAAGATCCTCGAGGGCGGCGAGCGGGTCGCCTGGGGCGCCAAGACCATTCCGTCCGGCGGCTACTGGGCGCTGCCTCGCAAGTTCGCCGTGCCGGGGATGGTGATGTGCGGCGACAACGCCGGAATGTGCAACGTCTCCGAGCTGAAGGGCATCCACTACGCGATGCACGCCGGGATGTACGCCGCCGAGGCGATCGTCGACGCGCTCAAGGGCGACTCGGTCAACTTCGACGCCTACGACCAGCGGGTCCGCGACAGCGACGTCGTCGGGGACCTCTACCGGTGGCGCAACGTCCGGCAGGCGTTCTCCCGGGGCTTCTTCTTCGGCGGCGCGGTCGCGAACATGGCGCTCTTGAGCGGCGGAGTGATGCCGCCCGGGCGCTGGAAGCAGCACGAGGACTCGAAGGAGGAGATGGAGCTTGGGAAGGCCGCGGACGGCTATCCGAAGCCAGACAACAAGTACACGTTCGACAAGCTCTCCTCGGTGTTCGCCTCGGGCAACGCGACCCGCGACGACGCTCCCAACCACATCCGGGTGCAGCGCCAGGTCGCCCGCGAGGTGGCGCAGGCCTGGGTCTCGATGTGTCCCGCCCAGGTGTACGAGATCCCGGAGGACCAGCGCGCCAACGGTGCCGCCACGGTCGAGCTCAACATCACCCCGTCGAACTGCGTCCAGTGTGGTGCGATCACGGCCAAGGGCGGACGGCTCACGCCGCCCGAGGGCGGCGACGGCCCTCTGTACCAGGACACCTAACCGGCGGGGAGCCAGTCCGGGGGCAGGCGCAGCGGCACCGGGTCCGGGTAGGCCGCGAACAGTCGCATCGCCAGCTCCGCGGAGGGCCGGAGCTCGACCATCGGCCGAACCTCCTCGAAGGCGAGCAACACCCGAATCGAGCTCGCGATCTGGCAATCGGCCGCGTTGACTTCCTCGCCGCCGATCGTCCCGTCCGCGACCCATTGATCCACGCGGTCGAGCATCGCCGGCAGCTCGGCAAGGTCGGCCCGAACCCGATCGTCGCTGGCATCGACGGCTCGGGCGAAGCGCTTGGCGACGGGGGCGTTGACGGTGGCCGCCACGCCCGGAAACGGCATCCCCGAGAGCTCTGCGAGCCACCGACGCAGCTCGGGCTGGTGGACCGTCCCCCAGCGGAACATGCGGCGCGGAAGGGGCTGGAGCTCAGCCTCTCCCCAGGCTTCGGCCTCCTCCACTGCGCGGCGGCGCTCCGGGTCGGACGGGAAGAGAGGCGGCTCGGCCTTGACCTCGTCGAGGAAGCGCGAGATTCGCAGCGAGCCCTGCACGCGCGTTCGGTCCGAATTCAGCGCGGGGACGGTGCCGGCACCGAAGCCCCTCGCCCGCAGGAGCAGCGGGTGCAGTCCCGGGAGCAGGTCGACGACCTGGTGCTCGATCCCCTTGAGCTCGAGCATCACTCGAGCCGCCTGGGACGGGTGGGACGTCGCCAGCGAGTAGAGCCTCGCGGTCATTTCGATGAAACGGTGCTGGCGCTCTCCTTGGTCTCCGTGATGAACTCCGCGATCTCCTCGGCGAGCCGCTCCGGCTGATCCTCCGGGACGAAGGTCAGCGAATCCTCGATCCGGACAAGGCGCGCGTTCGGAATGTCGGAGGCGAGGCGCTCGCCGAAGCGAAGCTTGAAGAACCGGTCCTCCGGCGCCCACGCGATCAGCGTCGGGCGGTCGAAGCGCCGCAGGCGCTCGGCGGCCTCGATCGTCTGGCGATTGGAGATCCCGCGCAGCACCTTGAGCGCGTCGCGCCGCACCCCGTGATCGGCCAGGAACGGAGCCAGGTAGCCTCGCAGGGCCTCGTCGTCCATCGGGCGGCGCTTGATCAGCAGTCCGAAGCCGAGTGGCCCGCGCCGGATTGCGCCGATCCTCGCGGCCTGGATCAGGGCGGTGATCAGCCCCGGCACGTGCGCCCCGTACTGGAGCGGCCGGAAGGCGGGCGGTAGGAAGTTCTCATACGCGTCGCACGGGGTTAGGACCAGGCGGCCGAGGCGCTCGGGATGGTGCGCGGCCACGAGCTGGCAGATGGCGCCCCCGGTGTCATTACCCACCAGGGTGACGCCGTCGAGCTCGAGCGCGTCGAGGAAGTCGGAGATCAGGCGGGCGACGCCGGGTGGAGAGAGATCCGCCCCCGCCTCCATCGGGATCCGGTGGGAGCCCAGCGGGAAGTCGGGAACGATGCAGCGGTGCTTGCCCTCCAAGGGAGGGGTCACCCTCCGCCAGAGAGCGCCGTTGACGAGCAGACCGTGGACGAACACGATCGGCTCGCCCGAGCCGGCGTCCCGGTAGCGGATCGTGCCCTGGGGAAGGCGGACCTCTGCTTGCCCTCCGTTGATCGCGGTCATGGAGCTCCTCGATGGTCGACGATCGTTGATACAGCCTACGCGGGGGAGTCAGGCCGGCGGCGATCTCGCGGCCCGCCGCTAACATCAGTGGCTATGAAGGCTGGGATCCACCCCGACTACGTGCTCGCCCACGTCCGCTGCTCGTGCGGCAACGAGTTCTATACCCGCTCGACGAAGCCGGAGCTGCACGTGGAGCTCTGCTCCGCGTGCCACCCGTTCTACACCGGTAAGCAGAAGCTGGTCGACACGGGTGGCCGGGTCGAGCGCTTCAAGCGCCGCGCGGCCCGCAGCCGGCGATAGATCGCGCGCGTGGGCCGAACGCTGCGGTGTCGGGGTTGAAGGCGACCCCGGGGCGCTGCCGATGAACGTTGCGGTGAGCAAGCGCGCGGAGTCCACCCAGGCCGCCGACGTGAGCCCGTCGATGGATGGCCGTCCCGCCCTCTCGGAGGTGCGGATGCCGGACGGCATGCCGGTGGCAAGCAGGGACGCCCCGGTCGGGGGGCAGGCGGTGCTGGAGGGCGTGATGATGCGCGGGGTCTCGACCTGGGCCGTGGCGGTGCGCAAGCCGGACGGCGAGATCGAAGTGAGCTCGGAGCCGCTCGTCTCGTGGGCCAAGCGCAACCGGATCCTCCGTTGGCCGGTGATCCGGGGCGTGGTGGCGTTGGCGGAGTCCCTGCGGATCGGCTTTCGCGCCTTGGCGATCTCGGCCAACGCACAGATCGAGCCGGAGGAGGGGGAGGAGGCCGAGCCGATCGGGGGCTTCACCTGGGGGCTGACGATCGCGCTTTCGGTGGTGCTCGCGGTGGGCCTGTTCTTCGTGATCCCGGTCGGCGCGACTAGCCTGATCAAGGATCAGCTCGGCTCCCCGGTGCTCTTCTGGCTCGTCGAGGGCCTGCTGCGGACCGCGATCTTCATCGGCTATCTGGCCGCCGTCAGCCGGCTCCGCGACCTGCGGCGGGTGTTCGAGTACCACGGCGCGGAACACAAGACCATCTCCTGCTATGAGGCCGGCGACAGGCTGGTGCCCGCTCGAGCCGAGCGCTACTCGCGCCTTCACCCGCGGTGCGGCACGAGCTTCCTGCTCGTGGTCATGATCGTCGCGATCTTCGTCTTCGCGCCGCTCGGGTTGCCCGCCTGGTACTGGCTCCTGGCCTCTCGCATCCTGGGAATCCCGCTGATCGCCGGCATCTCCTACGAGGTGATCAAGTGGGCCGGGCGAAACCGGCGCAAGCGATGGGTGCGCGCCGTGATGTGGCCGGGGCTGATGCTCCAGAACCTGACCACGCGGGAGCCCGACCGCGAGCAGCTCGCCGTCGCGATCGCGGCACTCGAGTCGGTCCTGGCGGTCGAGAACCCCGAGGAGGCCGCGGCGGCGGAGGCGATCGAGATCGTCGCCTGAGGGCGTGATTCAAGAGCTCGTCAACCAGATCGAGGGCCGCTTCGCGGAGCTCGAACGCCAGATGTCCGATCCCGAGGTGATCGCAGACCGCGAGCGCTACGCGGAGCTCGGCCGCAGGTACCGGGAGCTCGCCCCCGCGCACGAGCTGGCCCGCGAGTACGTCCAGCTGCAGGACGACCTCGAGGGGGCCAAGGAGCTCTTGGACGAGGACGGCGACGACCCCGAGCTGAGGAAGCTCGTCGCCGACGCGCCGGGCAGGCTGGAGGAGCTCGGCGACGAGATCCGCCTGGCGATGGTCGAGCGGGACCCCAACGACTCCAAGAACGTGCTCGTCGAGATCAGGGGGGGGACCGGGGGCGACGAGGCCGCCCTCTTCGCCGGCGACCTGTTCAAGATGCTGACGCGCTACGCCGAACAGCGCGGCCTCGCGACGGAGGTCATCGCGCAGTCGCCTGCGGAGGTCGGCGGCTTCAAGGAGGTGACCTTCGCGATCAAAGGCGAGGGGGCCTATTCGGTGTTCAAGTTCGAGGGCGGCACCCATCGCGTGCAACGGGTGCCTAAGACCGAGTCGCAGGGACGCATCCACACCTCGACGGCAACCGTCGCCGTGCTGCCCGAGGCCGAGGACGTGGAGGTCGAGATCGACCAGAACGACCTCCAGGTCGACGTCTATCGCTCCTCTGGCCCCGGGGGGCAGTCCGTGAACACCACGGACTCCGCGGTTCGCCTGACGCACAGACCGACCGGGATCGTCGTCTCGATGCAGGACGAGAAGTCGCAGCTTCAGAACCGCGAGAAGGCGATGAGGGTGCTGCGGGCCCGCCTTTATGAGCAGAAGCTCGCCGAGCAGCAGGCGGAGATCGCCTCGGAGCGCCGCTCCCAGGTCGGATCGGGAGAGCGCTCGGAGAAGATCCGCACCTACAACTTCCCCCAGAGCCGGGTAACGGACCACCGCGTGAACGTCACGGCCCACAACCTCGACGAGGTCCTCGGCGGCAACCTGCGCGGGTTCACCGACGCGCTCGCGGCCGAGGAAAAGCGGGAGCTGCTCGCGGCCCAGACCGCCGACGCGGCGCCCTGATGGCGGCCGCGATCGCCGCGGGCCGGGTCCACGAGGCCCTTGCGGCCGCAACCGATGCGCTCGGTGCCGCGGGCGTCGACACGCCTCGGCTGGACGCCGAGCTGCTCCTCGGCGCGGCCACGGGACTGGACCGGGCGCGGCTGGCGGCGGAGCCCGACGGCGCGGTGGTGCCGGGCGCGGCGCGGCAATTCGGCGAGATGGTGCGGCGGCGAATCCGGCGGGAGCCGGTCGCCTACATCCTCGGCCGGAAGGGCTTCCGGCGGATCGAGTTGGCGGTGGACGGCCGGGCGCTGATCCCCCGCCCCGAGACGGAGCTTCTGGTCGAGATCGCGCTCGAGCTCGAGCCCGGGACGGCCCTCGACGTGGGCACGGGGTCGGGCGCCGTGGCGCTGGCGATCGCCGACGAGCTGCCCAGCTGCGAGGTGACGGCGACCGAGACCTCCACCCGGGCATTGGCGCTCGCCGGGGAGAACGCCGAGCGGTTGGGCATCGACGGTCGCGTGCGTTTCGAGCAGGGGACGGTGCCCGAGGGCCATCAGTTCGACCTGGTGCTCGCGAACCTGCCCTACGTGCGGGATGACGAGTGGGAGGGGCTCGCGCCTGAGATCACCCGATACGAGCCGCGGGAGGCCGTGGTGGCCGGAGCCGACGGAATCGAGGTGATCGCCTCGGTCGCGCCGGCCGCCGTTGCCGCGCTCGCTCCCGGCGGATCGCTCGCCCTCGAGGTGGGCGCCGGCCAGGCCGGCGCGGTGGCCGAGCTGATGCTCGACCTCGGCTTCGGCCAGGTCGAGGGCCGCCAGGACCTGGCGGGCGTCCCGCGCGTCGTGTTGGGGCGCATGGCCCGCTGATGGTGGTCTCGATCGAGCGGGACGGCGCGCCGCGAGCCCGCGAGGCGCTGGAGCAGTGCGTCGCGGAAGGGGGGGTCGCGTTGTTTCCGGCCGACACCCTCTACGGGCTGGCCTGCGACCCCTCCAACGGCGCCGCCATCGATCGCATCCACGCCCTCAAGGGGCGCGAGGACGCCAAGCCGTCGGCGGTGATGTTCTTCGCGCCCCTCGCGATGCGCGAGCTGCTCTCGGCCCTCGGGCCGCGAACCCGGGAGGCGATCGGCGCCCTGCTTCCGGGCCCGGTGACCCTCGTGGTGGACAACCCCGAACACCGCTACCCGCTCGCCTGCCGCGAGGATCCCGGTTGGCTCGGGCTGCGCCTCATCCAGGGCCCGCTCGCCGGCGCGCGGTGCGCGATCTTCCAGACGAGCGCCAATTTCAGCGGCCGGCCCGCGCCCAGTCGGTTCGCCGACGTCGATGTGGCCATCAGCGCCGGGGCCGACCTTGCCATCGACGGTGGCCAGCTTCACGGCGAGCCGTCGACGGTCGTCGACCTCACGGCTCTGGAGGCGACAGGCCGCTGGTCGATCCTCCGCGCCGGAGCGCTCTCGGACGGCGAGCTGTCGCGACGCCTAACCGCCGGCGCTGGTTGAGGATCCCGGCGGCAAGGACTCCCGGGCCCGACGCATGGCCTCTTCGAGTGTCGCGTGCACGCTCACCCGGATCGCCCTGCCGTCCTCGAGTTCCCAGACCTGAACGATCTCCTGCGCGGTCTCGATGCCCGTGGTGCGCCCACGCGCCCGCAGGGTCATCGGAACCACGACCCGCTCCCCGACGGCGATGAACCGCTCCGGCTCGAACTCGACCTTGTCCATCGCCTCGTAGAAGGACTCGAAGTAGCGGCGGACGCCGTCCGGGCCCCTGTAGGTGTCCGGCTCGGCGGCGAGTCCCGGCGGGGTCGTGACCTCGAACTCCGGGGAGATGAGGGGCACCAGTGCCTCGACGCCCCCTCGGTTCAGGGCCTCGAAGCCCCCACGAACGAGATCGACGTTGCTCTGTGGCACGGAGGCCAGGGTACCCCGGCCGCCACCCGGCTCGAGCCCGGTTCGCGCTAGGTCCCCGCGGCCGCCACGACCGAGCGCACGAACAACTCCCGTGCCCGGCCGAGGGCCCTGGTGTCGCCGGCCTCCACGCGCTCGAGAGCAAGGCCGCCGATGCCGGCGCTGATCAGAACCGCGAGGCTCTCGGCCTTCGGGCGCCGCAGGGTCGGATCCGCTTCGCCGAGCAACTCGAGCAGGACCTCTCGCCAACGGGTGCGCTCGACGTTCATGACGTCTCGCACCTCGTCCTCGACCACGGACACCGCGCTGAGGTCGAAGTAGACGCGCGCCACGCGCACGTCGCGGTCCATCAGGTCCCAGATGCCGTCGAGGGCGCCGCGTACGACCCCCTCGATCGTGCTCGCATCGCTAACCGCCTCCGTGACCGCGGTCGTGATCTGCTCGCCGAGCATGCTGCCTGCGGCCGCGACGAGGCCCTGCTTGGAGCCGAAGTGGTAGGCGATCAGCGCCTTGTTCTCGCCCGCGCGCGCGGCCACCTTGGCGACCGTGAGGCCCGCGTAGGCATCCGCCTTCAGCACCTCGAGGCCCGCCTCGAGGATCCGCTCCCGGGCGCCTGTGGACGGGCGCCCGGGGCGAGGTTTGGCTGCCGCAGCCGCGCTCAAGCCGCGGCGGCCAGCATCGCCGGGTCGAGCCCCATGGCCGCCAGCTTCTTGGACAGGGCCTTCATCGCGTACCCGAAGATCTCCCGAGAGTGGTAGAAGGGCGTCTCGAAGTCGTACGGGTCCTCCACGCCCTGGGGCACGAACACGAGCGTCGCGACCGGCAGGGTCTCCTTGAGCGTGTCCTCGATGATCCGGGCGTTCGCCGGATCCGCCTGGATCGCATCGGCGAGGAACTTGACGCCGAACCCCACGTGCCGCGACTCGTCGCGGTTCACCGCGGTGAAGCCGGCCGTGAAGCCGGGGAACCAGCTGCGTTCCTTGAGGCTGCGGATGATGAACCGCGCGCCGGTGAGGGCGAGCGTTCCCTCGATCACGATCATGTAGACCGTGATCCCGCGGACCAGCGCCGCGAAGTCGCTCGGGTCCTTGCGCAGCCGCTCGGCGCAGTCGTGGAGGATGTCGTTGAACAATCGCTCCCAGTCCTCGTTGACGTTGTGCCGCTGCGTTTCGAGCATGTCGCCGATCGTCGCGGCGCTCGCGCCCAGCACCTCGCGGTAGAAGCGGTCGAAGAACACCATGTGCTTCGCCTCGTCGGAGATCTGCGTCGTGAGGAACGCCTGCGCCTCGTGCGACGGGGCGCCCATGGCGAACGGCAGGAGCTCGACCGTCACCCGCTCCTCGCCGAGGAAGAACTGGGAGAACCCGAACAGCAGGAACTCGCGCTCCTCGTCCGTGATCAGGTCCGGGTCGGCCCACTGACGGGCGTCCTCGGAGAAGTCAAAATCCTCCGTGGACCAGTGCTGACGCTGCCAGCGCATGAACAGCTTCTGGTAGCTCGGGGCGGCCTCGACGATCCGGTCGAGCCCGGCCATCACCTTGTCGATGTCGGCGTCGAGGAGGACGCTCAATGCCTCGTCCTCGGTGTGGAGCTCGTCGGTGTCGGCGGCGGTGGTGGTGCTCATCTCTCCTCCTGGTAGCGGGGGCCGCCTCGAGCGGCCGGCGGCCGGGTCCTTGCTGGCGGCAGTATTTAATCAAACGACCAATAAATATTCCCGCCGGGGCCCGGAGCGCCACTCCGTCCCCATCATCCGGTGCCCTTAGAGTGTCGGGTGTGAGCCCTCTCCCTGATGATTTCCAGGCCGCCCGGCTCGCCGATGTGGATCCGGCGATCGCCGAGGTGCTGGAGCGCGAGCTCCACCGCCAGCAGAACACGCTCGAGATGATCGCCTCGGAGAACTTCGTCCCCCAGGCGGTGCTCGAGGCCACCGGATCGGTCCTGACGAACAAGTACGCCGAGGGCTACCCCGGGCGCCGGTACTACGGCGGCTGCGAGGAGGTGGACGTCGCCGAGCAGCTGGCCATCGACCGCGCCAAGGAGCTCTTCGGCGCCGAGCACGCCAACGTCCAGCCGCACGCAGGGGCCCAGGCCAACAACGCCGCGTACATGGCGATGCTCGAGCCCGGAGACACGATTCTCGGGATGGCGCTCGATCACGGCGGGCATCTCACGCACGGGATGAAGCTGAACGTGTCCGGCAAGCTCTACAACGTCGTCGCCTATCACGTGCGGCGCGAGGATCTGCTGTGCGACATGGAGGAGGTCGAGCGGCTCGCGCACGAGCACCGACCGAAGGTGATCGTCGCCGGCTGGTCGGCGTATCCGCGGCACCTCGACTTCGAGGCTTTCCGCCGGATCTCCGACGACGTGGGCGCCCGGCTGATGGTCGACATGGCCCACTTCGCGGGGCTCGTCGCCGCCGGCGAGCACCCGAGCCCGGTTCCCCAGGCGGACGTGACCACGACCACGATCCACAAGACCCTCTGCGGCCCGCGAAGCGGGATGATCCTCTGCAGGGAGGAGCTCGCCAAGGACATCGACCGGTCGGTCTTCCCCGGCCAGCAGGGCGGCCCGCTCATGCACGTGATCGCGGCCAAGGCGGTGGCGCTCCGGATTGCGCAATCCGAGCCGTTCCGCGCCCGCCAGCGACAGACGATCGCCAACGCCAAGGCCTTCGCCGAGGAGCTGATCGCGGGCGGCGTGTCCGTCCTCACCGGTGGCACCGACGTCCACCTTGTGCTCGTCGACCTGGGGCCGACCGGGCTGGACGGCAAGACGGCCGAGAGCCGGCTCGAGGAGGTCGGGATCACCGTCAACCGGAACGCGATCCCGTTCGACGAGCGCCCGCCGATGAACCCGTCCGGGCTGCGAATCGGGACGCCGGCCCTGACCACCCGCGGTCTGGTCGAGGACGACCTTCGCGAGATCGCCCAGGTGATCTGCGTGGCGCTGTCGGATGGCTTCGAGGCAGAGCGTGACGCTTTACTGGAGCGAACTCGCGCGCTGATGGAGCGCTATCCGCTGTACCCCGAGCTCGCGGCCGCGCCGGTCTAGGGCACAGGCCGCGCGCCGGACACGGGCCGACCGCCTCATTACGCTGGCAGCGCGATGGAGCTCGAGACGGACTTGGAGCGCGTGACCTTGGGTCAGGGCCCCACGCCGGTGCGGGAGTTGACGAATCTCGGCGAAGAGCGCGGGCGGGCGCCGATTTGGATCAAGGACGACGGGGCATACAGCGAGTTCGGCGGCAACAAGGCACGCAAGCTCGAGTGGCTCCTGGCGGCCGCCGCGCGCCGTGGCAAGCGCACCGTTCTGACCGGCGGCGCACTGGGCACGAACCACGGTCTGGCGACCGCGCTGTTCGCGCGCAGGCTGGGCATGCGGACGGTGCTGATCCTCGTGCCCCAGCCGGACTCCGAGCACGTCCGCCGCCAGCTCGAGCTCATCCGGGAATCGGGCGCCGAGCTTCATTTCGCGAGCGGCGTGCGTCGTTCCTACCTGCTGGGCGTCGCTCTCCTGCTCGCGCGGGCGAGCCCGCCGTTCAACCCTCCGTATTTCGTGCGTCCGGGTGGCTCGGTTCCGGTGGGCTGCGTTGGGTACGTCGAGGCGGCGGGGGAGCTTCGCGCCCAGATCGAGGCCGGGGAGCTGCCCGCGCCCTCCCATGTGGTCGTCGCTCTGGGCAGCGGCGGAACAGCCGCCGGCTTGGCGGCCGGCATGAAGCTGTTCGGCGTTCGGTCGCGGCTCGTCTGCGTGCTGGTCAACGACCTGATCAGGGTCGACGCGAGGACCGTCACCCGCCTGGCCCGCCGCACTCTGCGCCTCCTCGGCAGGCATGGTGTTGAGATCGGGGGAATCGAGCTTGCGGCGGCGGACGTCGCGGTCGAGCGCCGCTGGCTGGGCGCCGGATACGGGCATCCGACGGCCGAGGCCGAGCGCGCGATCGAGCTGCTCGCCGACCGAGAGGGCGTGGCGCTGGAGCCCGTCTACACGGGAAAGGCGATGGCGGCGCTGCTCGAGCTCAACCGCCGCAGCGCCTTCGGCGACGGCCCCGTCCTCTTCTGGCACACGTACAAGGAACCGCCCGCCGGGGCTAGCGACGAAGTCGCGGATCGTGGGCTTACGGCCTGCCGCTCGGTAATGCGGCCGAACGCGGCGGCGGCGGACGAACCCGAGCAAGCTCGGATCACCGGTCGCCTTCGGCTCCCTGGGAGCAGCCGACGGAGTGATTCGGGAGCGGAGGGGCGAAGAACCACGGACCCGGCCGCCCCCGGACGCGAAGCGGAGGAGGCGGGCGGATAGTGCTTATTTGGGTCGACTGCACCGCCGCCGCGCACCCGCTGGTCATGCGGCCGATCGTCGAGCGCCTCGAGGCCGCGGGGCACGAAGTGCGGGTGACGGCGCGCGAGTACGGGCAGACCCAGGGCGTCCTCGAGCGCCTGGGTATCCCGTACGACTCGGTCGGGCGGCACGCCGGGGGCGGAATGGCCCGCAAGGGGGCCGCGGTGGCGTGGCGCAGCCTGAGCCTGGCCCGCTGGGCGCGGCGCCATCGGTTTGACCTGGCGCTTGGTCACGGCTCCGTGGACCTCGGGGTGGTCTCGGCGGCCCTCAGGATTCCTTCGGTCCAGATGCAGGACTACGAGTACGCGGGGCTGCAGCGCCAGATCGCGTTCCGCGCCGCGCGACGGGTCCTCGCTCCGGACGCGATCCCGGTGGAGGCCATGCGTCGGGCCGGGGCCTCGCCGCGGAAGCTGTTTCGCTATCCGGGCCTCAAGGAGGACTACTACCTCAGCGACTTCGAGCCGGACCCCGCGGTGCTTGGCGAGCTCGGCATCGACGGCGAACGGGTCCTGGCGGTGGTGCGCCCTCCGCCCGAGAGCTCTGCCTACCACGCGGCGAACCCGGTTTATGAGGCCGTCCTGGACCGCCTCGCCGGCGATCCGAGCTCGTTCGCCGTCGTAATTCCGCGAACCGAGGCTCAGGCCCTCTCCCTCGAGCGGCGGGCGAGCGGCAGCTCGAGCCCACAGAACCTCCTGGTCCCCGACCGCGCCGTCGACGCCCAGAGCCTGATCGCCTTCGCCGACATCGTCGTCAGCGCGGGTGGCACCATGAATCGCGAGGCGGTGGCCCTCGGGACCCCCGCCTACACGATCTTCAGCGGTCGCATGGGGGCGGTGGACCAGCGGCTGATCGCGACCGGTCGCCTGCGGGTGCTGTCCGATCCCTCCGCTTTGGAGCTGCGCAAGCGGGAGGCGAAGCAGGGCGTGCGGGAGCCTCGCGACCCGCAGCTCCTCGTGGACGGAGTCCTCCAGGCCGTCGGGTAGTCTCGCTCGCGGGAGGAGCCCAAATGCCAGCGCTCGCCCATCCATCCACCTGATGCTGGTCGACGGAAGACCGCCCGACGTATACGCGTTGCTCGCGTTCCTCGTGGCTGGCGTCCTCGCCTGGCTCCTGGTGCCGTTCGCCGAGCGGTTCGCCCGCCGGATCGGCGCCATGGACGTGCCCAACGACCGCAGCCTGCACGACGTTCCGACCCCGAAGCTGGGCGGTCTCGCGATCCTGGTGGGCGCGGTGGTCGCCGGCGTCCTCTTCCTACCCTGGGCGCCCCAGACACGGGCGATCCTGGCCGGCGCCGTCGTGATCTCCGCGGTGGGCGTCCTGGACGACGTCTTCGACCTCCCGGCCGGGCTCAAGCTCCTCGGCCAGGCGGTGGCGGCGATGATCCCCGTCTTCAACGGGGTCCAGGTGACCGACTTCACGCTGCCCTTCGTCGGCGGAGTCGACCTGACCCACGTCTTCTTCCACAACGTGCCGGTTCTCGGCAACGTGACCCTGGCGAAGGTGCTCACGGTG
The DNA here is from genome assembly GCA_050697075.1 of Solirubrobacterales bacterium. Classification (GTDB taxonomy): domain Bacteria; phylum Actinomycetota; class Thermoleophilia; order Solirubrobacterales; family 70-9; genus AC-56. The sequence goes on from JBOGZC010000011.1 coordinate 13,580, forward strand.
CTCGGGTTCGTCGCGGTCATGAACGTGATCAACTTCATTGACGGGGTCGACGGGCTCGCGGCTGGCGTATGCGTGATCTCGGCGGTGACCCTGTCGATAATCGCGTTGTCCCTCGACCGTCCCGGGGCGGCGGTGCTCGCCGCGCTCACCGGCGGCGCGTCGCTCGGATTCCTGCGCCACGGCTTCCCGCCGGCCTCGAGCTTCATGGGCGACACCGGCTCGAACCTGCTCGGCTATCTGCTCGCCGCGACCGCCGTGCTGGGCTCGCTGAAGACGAACGCGGTTGTCGCGCTGTTCTTCCCGCTGATCGTGCTGGCGGTGCCGATCCTCGACACCGGCTTCGTGGTGGCAAAGCGCATCAAGTACCGACGCCCCGTCTACCAGGCCGATCGATGGCACTTCCATCATCGGATGGCGAACATCGGGTTCTCCCAGCGCCGGACGCTTCTCTACCTCTACGGATGGGCCCTCGTGTTGGCGGGCCTGGCGCTCGCGCTCCGCTTCGTCCCCTACAGCGACAACCACGGCCACTTCGACGCCGTGTGGACCGTGGTCGTGATCATCTGTGGCCTGGCCGCACTCGCCGCCAGCGTGTACCTGCTGGTCGCGCTCGAGATTCTCAAGCTGCGGGTATCCCGCTTCCGCGAGCTCGTGGGCGAGGGCGTGCCCGTCGCCGGCCGCGAGCAGGTCGATGCCGGGGTGGCCGAGGAGCTCGAGACCGGAAGCTTCCCCGCAGTGGACCCCGAGACCGGGGAGTTCGAGGCGATCCGGCGCGATACCGGCGAGTACGAAGCCCTGCAAAGCGAGGATTAGCGCCCCCCTGCGGCGTGTCTGTGGCGGGGCTTCGGGGCTCGGAAGCCGTGCCGTTTCGGATATATTCGGCCGCGCCGCCAAGCGCCGGCCAGGAGCCGGGCCTGCGCGGCTATCTGTTCCTTCGGAGTCAATCCCGATGTCCCGTCCCGACGCATGCAGCCCAGATGACCGAGAGTCCCCCTGGAAGGGCGGACGCCGCGATGGCTGGAAGCCTGCTGCTTGGGGCGATGATCGCGTGCGCCGCGGTGGGCTTCGGACTCGGGTCCCTCGTGGGGCTTTCGGTGCCGCTCGGACTGGCCGGGCTGTTCATCGGCCTCGGCGTGGGTCTTGCGCTTGTCTACGCTCGCTATAGACGGATCTAACTCCGTCAGCAGAGCCGGGTTCGGGGTCCTGGCGCTGCGTTACGGAGACCTGGTCCTGTTGGCGCTGGCCCTGCCCGTGTTCATCGTGGCGGGGTGGCCGATGCTCGGCTATGTCGTCGCGGCCGGGGCATGGCTTTCGCAGTGGGCGATCGAGCTTGCAGCCAACCGTCGGGTCGCCCGCGCGCTCGCCGATCGCAAGCGAAACACGGCTCTCGGCGTGCTCGGCGCGTCCACCCTCGCCCGCGTGTGGCTCGTGACCCTCGCCATCCTGCTGGTTGGCCTGCTCGGCGAGCGTCAGGATGGCCTCGCGGCAGCCCTCCTATCCACGGTGGTGTTCACCGCTCATCTGGGCGGCCGAAGCCTGGAGCGCCTGCTGGCGCAGGGTGAGGCGCGGCGATGAAGACCCGGACGAAGATCCTGCTCGCGCTGGCTCTTTACCTGGGGATCACGATCGTGCTCGGGGTCCTGTTCGGCAGCGCCGGCAAGAACGAGGAGTTCAAGCCCCAGAACGAGTTCAAGCTGGAGGCCTGGATCCCGATCAAGGTCGGAGGCATCGACCTGAGCATCAACCGGGCGGTCTTCTACCTCCTCTTGGCGACCGGGCTGACGATCGCCACCATGGTCTGGATTTCCCGCCGCATGCACCAGAAGCCGAACCGGGTGCAGACGGCGGTCGAGGTCGCCTACGACCTGACGCGCACCAACATCACCGGCGGCAACATGGATACGAGTATGGCCACGAGGTGGTTCCCCTTCGTCGCAACGCTGTTCTTCTTCATCTGGTTCTCGAACATCATCGGCTTCGTGCCGCTGCCGACCAACACCGAGAACGAGATCCACATCTTCGGGCTGGCTCTGCCCACCCTGGCGATCTACGCGGCGACCGCCAACGTCTCGGTCCCGCTGGCGCTCACCCTGGTGGTCTGGATCACCTACAACATCGAGGGCATCCGCGCAAAGGGGTTCTTTCCGTACTTCGCCAGCTGGCTTCCGCCGGGATTGGAGAGCATGAACCCGCTCGGCAAGGCCTTCATCTTCGTGATCGAGGCGATCTCCCAGTTCGCCCGCCTGATCTCGCTGTCGGTGCGACTGTTCGCCAACATCCTCGCGGGGCACCTGCTCCTCCTGTTCATGGGCGGCGGGTTGGCCGTCCTGCTCGGACTCGCCGCCCTCGCGATCCTTACGTTTCCGCTTGCCTTCTTCTTCCTCGTACTCGAGCTGGGCCTGATCGCCACCCTTCAGGCATTCATCTTCGCCACCCTCACCGCTATCTACCTCGGCGGGGCGACCGCCAAGACCCACTAGAAAAAGGAGTTGCTCAATGGCTGATCTGTTGGTTCCACTGGCCGCCACCGACCTCACCCCGGTGAAGGACGCCGGCAAGGCGATCGCGCTGGGCGTCGGAGCCGGTCTCGGCTCGATCGGAGCCGGGATCGGCATCGGGTTCATCTTCGGCAAGGAGATCGAGTCGGTCGCTCGCCAGCCGGAGATGAAGGACGAGCTGCAATCGATTCGCTGGCTGGGCTTCGCGCTCACCGAGGCGGTCGCCTTCTACACGTTCATCTTCGGGCTGATCGCGTTCTTCCTCTCGTAGGTCGATGACCCCACTCGATTCGATAGCCGCTCAGCTGCCGCTCGCGGATTCGGGCAGCTTCCTGGTCTCGCCCGGGCTCGGGCTGATGATCTGGACGCTGGTCCTGTTCTTTTTCACCATGTGGGTGCTGGGCAAGGTCGCGTTCCCGCGCATTCAGGAGGCGCTCGACAAGCGCGCCAATGCGATCAACGAGAACATCGAGGCGGCGGAAAGGCAGCGCCAGGAGGCCGATGAGCTCCTCAACGAGTACCGCGAGCGGCTCAAGGAGGCCCGCGAGCAGGCGGAGGACATCACCGAGCGGGCACGGAAGGCCGCGGATGCGGCGAAGGCTGAGGGCACCGAGCTCGGCAAGGAGAAGCGCGAGGAATTAGTCGCAGCGGCTCGCCGCGACATCGAGACCGAGACTCGGCGCTCCCTCGAACGGATCCGCAAGGAGGTGGCCGACCTCACCGTGCTGGCCACCGAGAAGGTGACACGCCGGGCGCTCGGCGCCGACGACCAGAGACGGCTGGTCGAAGAGGCGCTCTCGGAAGTCGACTTCTCAGCGCTGGCGGGCAGCGGCAGCCAGGAGGAGGTCCGGTAGTGGAGGAGATCGCCCGGGTCTACGCCGATGCGCTGTTCGGCGTCGCCAAGGAGCACGGCAAGCTCGACGTCGTTCGAGAGCAGCTGGGCCGGTTCGCCGACGCGGTCTCCGAGAACCGTGATTTGCAGGTGTTCTTCTTCAGCCCCTACTTCTCCTCGGCCGAGAAGCGCGACGGGATCTCCCGCGCGGTCTCTGGGGCGGAGCCCGAGCTCGTGAACTTCCTCGAGCTGCTCGCCGAGAAGCACCGGATGCCGGTGATCTTCCGCATCCGCGACCGGTTCGACGAGCTGTGGGCAGAGGAGAACAGGCAGCTCGAGGTGAAGCTGACCAGCGCGGTCGAGCTCGATCCCGAGGTCGTGAACCGCGTTCGCGCCGAGATCGAGCGTCAAACCGACCGGAAGATCGAGCTCGAGTCGAGCGTGGACGAGGGCATCATCGGGGGCCTCGTGCTGCAAGTCGGCAACATGGTGGTGGACGCGAGCCTGCGCGCCAGGCTGGAAAGACTGAGAAAGGAAGTCGCGCAGGCGGCTTTGACATAGATGATCTTGAGGGGCTTTAGCCCCGAAAGCGGCATGTAAGGCCGCCGCAGGCGGCCGCAAGAGATTCAAGGAGCAAGACGAGCCCAGGACCCCAGGCCGCCGCAGGCGGCCGCAAGAGATTCAAGGAGCAAGACAAACGTGGAAATCAAGCCGGATGAGATTGCCAAGATCCTGCGCGAGCGGATCGAGGGCCTGGACACCGAGGGCGCCGAGCTCGCCGAGGTCGGGACGGTCCTCTCCGTAGCCGACGGGATCGCACGCGTCCACGGCCTCGATAACTGCATGGCGCTGGAGATGCTCGAGCTGCCGCACGACGTCACCGGCCTGGCGCTGAACCTCGAGCAGGACAACGTCGGCGCGGTGCTGTTCGGCGAGTGGGACCAGGTGGTCGAGGGCGACACGGTGAAGCGAACCGGCAAGCTGCTGGACATCCCGGTCGGCGAGGCCCTCCTGGGCCGCATGGTCGATCCGCTGGGGCGCCCCCTGGACGACAAGGGCGAGGTGCACACGGACCAGACCCGCCCGGCTGAGTTCAAGGCGCCGGGCGTGGTTCAGCGCCAGCCCGTGAGCACACCGGTGCAGACAGGGCTAAAGGCGATCGACGGGATGATCCCGATCGGGCGGGGGCAGCGCGAGCTGATCATCGGCGACCGCCAGACCGGGAAGACGGCGATCGCGATCGACACGATCATCAACAACCGCGACAAGGACCTGGTCTGCATCTACGTGGCGATCGGGCAGCGGATGTCCACCGTGGTCCAGGTGATGGAGACGCTCGATGAGCACGGGGCGATGGAGAACACGATCATCGTCGCCGCGCCCGCGGACGAGGCCGCCCCGATCAAGTACATGGCGCCATATGCCGGCTGCGCGATGGGGGAGCACTTCCTCTACGACGGCAAGGACGCGCTCTGCATCTACGACGACCTGACCAAGCACGCCTACGCCTACCGGCAGATGTCGCTGCTGCTGCGTCGCCCGCCCGGCCGCGAGGCGTATCCGGGGGACGTCTTCTACCTCCACTCGCGCCTCTTGGAGCGCGCCGTGCGGCTCAACGACGACCTGGGCGGCGGCTCGCTCACCGCCCTGCCGATCATCGAGACGCAGGCGAACGACGTCTCGGCCTACATCCCCACCAACGTGATCTCGATCACCGACGGCCAGATCTTCCTCGAGTCGGACCTGTTCTACAGCGGCACCCGACCGGCGATCAACGTCGGGATCTCGGTCTCGCGGGTCGGCGGCGATGCCCAGCGCAAGGCGATGAAGAAGGTGGCGGGCAAGCTCCGCCTCGACCTCTCGCAGTACCGGGACCTCGAGGCCTTCGCCCAGTTCGGGTCCGAGCTCGACCCGGAGACCCAGCGGTCGCTGGCCCGCGGCGAGCGACTGGTCGAGATGCTGAACCAAAAGGAGCGCGAGCCCCTCTCCGTCGCCGAGCAGGTGGCTTCGATATATGCGGGCACCGGCGGCTACCTGGACCGGATTAAGACGGAGCGCGTGCACGACTTCCTCGAGAACCTCCTGTCGCGGCTCAAAGCCGAGTCGGCCGAGCTCATGCAGAGGATCGACGCCGGCGAGCTCTCGGATGAGGACGAGCGCGCCCTGGGCGAGGCGATCGCCGAGATGGTCGACGACTTCGGCCCCGACTTCGACGCCGAGGGCAACCCGCTCGAGGAGGGCGAGTCCGACCGCCTGCGCTCCGAGGAGGAGCGGACCCGGCCGGGGCGCACCGCCCCGGAGTCGGCGGTTGGAGAGGGCGAGGAAGCCGGCGAGCCTGAGGCAGAGGAGGTCCCGGCATAGCCACCCAGAAGGAAGTCCGGAGCCGCATCGCCAGCGTCAAGAACATCCACAAGATCACGCGGGCGATGGAGATGGTGGCGGCGGCGCGACTGCGCCGCGCCGAGCAGCGCATCGACGCGATGCGCCCCTATGCCCAGGCGATTCGCAAGATGGCCCGTGACGTCTCCGAAGCGTCAGAAAGCGCCGCGGCGCGGGTGTCCCTGCTCGAGCAGCGAGACCCGGAGTCGAAGATCGGCATCCTCTTGGTCACCGGGGATCGCGGCCTCGCGGGCGCCTTCAACACCCAGATCATCCGGGAGGGCCTGAGGTTGAAGCGGGAGTACGGATCCGAAGGTCAGACGGTGACCTACTCGGTCGTCGGGCGGCGCGGCAACTCAACCCTTCAGTTCCGCGGCGAGGAGGTAGCGAACTCCTACGTCGGCTTCACCGACAGGCCCGCCTTCGCCGACGCGCGGCGGATCTCGCGCGACTTGACCGCTGCGTACACGGATGGCGTTCTGGACCGGGTTGACCTGGTCTACAACCGCTACGTCTCGCCGCTGACCCAGTACGTGCGCCGGCATACCCTGCTTCCGCTTCAGGAGGCCGAGGTCTTCGGTGAGGGCCTGCCCGAGCCGGAGACGCCGTCGGACGAGGCGCTGGCGGAGGCGCACATGCGAGCCGCCTGGCTGTATGAGCCGGACGCGGAGGAGCTCCTGCCGATGCTCATCGAGGAGTACGCGGACCTCTCGGTCTACCGGGCGCTGCTCGAATCCGCCGCCTCGGAGCTCGGCGCCCGCATGACGGCGATGCGGAATGCGTCCGAGAACGCGCAGGAGATGATCGGGGACCTGACGCTGGAGATGAACCGTGTGCGACAGGCCGAGATCACTCAGGAGATTTTGGAAGTGGTCGGCGGCGCCGAGGCGCTTGGATAGGAGATGAATGGCTGAGGAGAATGGAAACGTCGGGACCGTCGAGCAGGTGCTGGGCGTCGTGGTTGACGTCGCATTCCCGGGCAAGCTCCCCGAGATCTACCACGCACTCAAGATCCAGGTGCCGGAGGGAGACGGCCGCCGGCCGATCGACCTGGTCCTGGAGGTCCAGCAGCACCTCGGGGACGACCGCGTCAAGGCCGTGGCCATGGACGCGACCGATGGGCTGGAGCGCGGCGACCTCGTGGTGGACACCGGGAGCCCGATCACGGTGCCGGTGGGCGAGGCGACGCTGGGACGGATCTTCAACCTGCTTGGCGAGCCGATCGACGAGGGGGAGCCGGTCGAGGCTGACGAGCGCTGGCCGATCCACCGTCCCGCGCCGGAGGCCGAGGACCTCACGCCGAGCCAGGAGATGCTCGAGACCGGGATCAAGGTCGTCGACCTGCTCGCCCCGTACGCGAAGGGCGGGAAGGTGGGTCTGTTCGGCGGCGCGGGCGTCGGCAAGACGGTGATCATCATGGAGCTGATCCGCAGCATCGCGGAGCAGCACGAGGGCCGCTCCGCGTTCTGCGGCGTCGGCGAGCGCACCCGCGAGGGGAACCAGCTCTACCTGGAGATGCAGGAGTCGGGGGTGATCGACAAGACGATGATGGTCTTCGGGCAGATGAACGAGCCGCCCGGGGCCAGGTTCCGGGTCGCCCTCTCCGGCCTGACGATGGCGGAGTACTTCCGCGATGAGGGTGGCCAGGACGTGCTGCTGTTCATCGACAACATCTTCCGGTTCGTGCAGGCCGGCTCCGAGGTCTCGGCCCTGCTCGGGCGAATGCCCTCCGCGGTGGGCTACCAGCCCACCCTTGAGACCGAGATGGGCGAGCTTCAGGAGCGGATCACCTCGACCAAGCGCGGATCAGTGACCTCGATCCAGGCGATCTACGTCCCCGCCGACGACCTGACGGACCCGGCGCCGGCCTCGGTGTTCGCCCACCTGAACGCCACCACGACGCTCTCGCGGGCGATCTCCGAGAAGGGCATCTACCCCGCGGTCGACCCCCTCGACTCGACCTCGACCATCCTCAAGCCCGAGATCCTCGGCGAGGAGCACTACAACACCGCCACCGAGGTCCAGGAGGTGCTCCAGCGCTACAAGGAGCTCCAGGACATCATCGCGATCCTCGGGATCGACGAGCTGTCCGACGAGGACAAGCTGTCGGTGGCGCGCGCGCGCAAGATCGAGCGCTTCCTGTCGCAGCCCTTCTTCGTGGCGGAGGTGTTCACCGGGCGCTCGGGCGTCTATGTGCCGGTGGAGGAGACCGTGCGGGGCTTCCGCGAGATCCTCGACGGCAAGCACGACGACCTGTCCGAGGGCGACTTCTACATGAAGGGCACCATCGATCAGGTGGTCGCCGACGCCCGCAAGGACGGGGCCGAGGAGGGCTGAGGCCGTGGCCGCCGAGAGGCAAATGCTCGAGGCCCAGGTGATGACTCCCGAGCGGGAGATCTTCAGCGGCGAGCTGGTCCAGCTCTCGACCCGGACGACGGTGGGCGAGGTCGGCATCCTGGCCCGGCACGCGCCGATGATCGCCCGCCTCGTGCCCGCCGAGCTGCGGCTGCACCTGGACGGCGGCGAGACCCGGCGTTACGCGCAGGGTGAGGGGTGGCTCGAGGTATTCGCCAATCGGGCCCGGGTGCTGGTCGCCGAGGCGGTTTCGCCGGACGCCTTGGACACTTCGGAGCTGCGAGAGCGGCTCACCGGCGCCCAGCAGGAGCTCGCCGAGGCCGGAGAGGGCACCGCCGCCCAGGAGGCGGCCGAGCGCGAGACGCGGCGCCTGGAGGCCTTTCTCCAGATTGCCGAGAATACGTAGGCGGCGAACCGCCCCCCACCGCCGGCCACCGGAATGGCGAGAGGCGGGCCGCGAGAGTCGAGGCGATGGAAGAGCGCGCGCTGACCGAGGAGCTGATCGGGTACGACACCTCCACGCCGGAGGGCATCAGGCTCTGCGCGGGGTTCGTCAAGGGCTGGCTGGAGGCCAGGGACATCGTGGCCCGCCAGATGGGGGTCCGGGACCTGCCGGTCACTGTCGCCGAGGTCGGGCGGGGTGACGCGCCGCACACGGTCTTGCTCCACGGCCACGTCGACGTCGTGCCCGGCCGCCCCGAGCAGTTCCAGCCCCGCCTCGACGGCGACCGCCTCTATGGGCGGGGCGCGTACGACATGAAGGGCGCGCTCGCCTGCCTGATGCTGGCGCTCGCCGACCTTCGCGAGCAGCGTGAGGTGCGGGTGCGGCTGGGGATCGTGCCCGACGAGGAATCCGAGGAGGAGAGCGACCGGGCAGGCGACCGGCTCGTCGAGACCGGGTTCTTGGGCGACTTCGCGATCACCGGCGAGCCAACTGATATGAACATCGGAGTGGCCGCGAAAGGCGTGCTGGCGATGCGCATTCAGGTGAGCGGTCGCGCGGCCCATGGTGCGACTCCGTGGCTGGGGGAGAACGCGATCCTTCGCGCTCACGACGTTTTCCGCGAAATCGAGTCGCTACCTTTTGCGGGCCAGAGTTCCGAGCTCTTCGACCGGCCGTCGATCAACCTCGGCCGCATCCTGGGCGGCGACGCCCTGAACAAGGTCCCCGACACCTGCTTCATCGACGTGGACGTCCGCTATCTGCCCGAGCAGGATCCCAACGCGATACTCGCCGAGGTTGACGCGCTGACCGAAGCGCGGGTGATCTCGACGTTCTCGCGTCCGCCGGCGGTGGTCGACCCCGAGTCCGTGTACGTTCGAGCGCTTCGCGCCGCCGCTACGCGCCACAGCTCTGGCCAGGTCAGGGGCGTCGTAGGACGGGATGGCGCCTCTGACGCGGTCTCGTTCCTGCAGGCTGGCGTGCCCGCGGTGGAGTTCGGGCCGCTCGGAGACGGCCATCACGGCCCGGAGGAGTGGATCTCGGTCTCCTCGCTGCCCGGCTACCGTCGATCGATCGTGGACTTCGTCAACCAGCTTCCGGGCGCCCTGGCGGCCGAGTTCGCCACGGCCGGGGGAGAGGATTGACCGGGATGGACGAAGAGCCGCGCGACGAGGGCCCCGACGGCTCGGGCACCGATCGCTCCGAAGATGCCCCCGCGAGCCCACCGCCCGCGACGTGGGCCGGGAGGCTGAGCTCGGAGGGCAATGAGGCGGCCAGCGAGGACGACGAGGGGCTGGACACAGTCGACGAGCCTCCCGTCGAGGAGCTCGAGGACCTGCCCGACGAGGATCTCGAGGACCTGCCCGACGAGGATCTCGACGAGCTGGACGACGACGAGCCCGGCGCCAACGAGCCCGGCCAGGAAACGGTCGAGGCGAACACGCCGGAGCTCGCCGACCGGGAGGCCGCTCGCGAGGCCGCGCTGGCCGGGCTTCGGGCAAGGACCGCCGAGCATGCCGCAAAGCGCCAAGCCGGGGTCACGCCACCGCCCTCAGCGCCGTCCACCCCAAAGCCCGCGGCTGCGCCGAAGCCCGCGGCTGATGGCGGGGCGCCGCCGGAGCCGAAGGGCCAGGCGGCTCCGCCGACCGACGGCGGCGCGTCGCCCCCCGGCGTGGAGGCGGACGGGAAGCCGCCGCGACAGGGGCTGTGGATGCGGTTCGTCGCCGGCTCGCTCCTGATCGTGGTCTCGATGACGGCGGCGACGGCGATCAGCCTGCTGCTGGTTCTCAACGGCTTCCTCGACGGGGTCCGCGGCCTGGCCTCGGTGCGCAACGAGCTCACAGTCGCCAATCCCGGTGACCCCCAGATCATCCTGCTGCTCGGATCCGACAAGCGTCCGAAGGGTCAGGAGATCGGGGCCAGGTCCGACACGACGCTGCTGCTTCGGGTCGCCTCGGACCAGATCACGATGCTGTCCATCCCGCGCGACCTGAAGGTGAACATCCCGGGCCACGGGGTCGACAAGTTCAACGCCGCGTACACCTACGGCGGGCCGAAGCTGACCGTGAAGGTGGTGAAGCAGCTCACGGGGATCGACAACATCAACCACGTCGTCAACGTCAACTTCACCGGCTTTGCCGACGCCGTGAACGCGATTGGCTGCGTGTACGTGGACGTCGACCACCACTACTACCACTCGAACGTCGGGCTGGCGCCCGCCGAGCAGTACGCGGAGATCGACATCCCAGCCGGCTACCAGCGCATGTGCGGCCTGAATGCCCTCGAGTACGTGCGCTACAGGCACGACGACAACGACTTGGTGCGCGCGGCCCGCCAGCAGGAGTTCCTGCGCCAGGCGCGCCAGGAGCTGCCCGGGCCGGAGATCCTCAATGACTTCAACGACCTCAAGTCGATCGCCGAGAAGTACGTCACGATGGACATTCGCCGCGAGATCGATCTGATCACCCTCGCGAAGCTGTTTCTCTCCGCCCGCAGCGCCCCGGTCGTGCAGATCCACTTTCCCGCCAACCTGGGCGGGCCCACTGCCTCGTACGTGACGGCCTCCGAGGGGGCGATTCGCCAGGCGGTGCGCAAGTTCCTCGGCGAGCAGCAGCCGCCGCCGGCCACCGCGCCGGCGCAGCCCTCGGGTGGGGGGTCGAAGTCGAGCGGCAAGAAGAACGCCCCCCAGCCGGCCGCGCCTCCGCCGCTGATCGACTCCAGTGCCCTCGGCCAGCAATACGCCGCCAAGCTCGCGGGCGCGAAGACCAAGAACGGCAAGCCGATGCTCGACTTCCCCGTCTACTACCCCACCAAGCTGGCGCCTGGCTCGACGATCACGGATGATTCACGCGCCTTCCCGATCGACGGCCCCGGCAGCGACGTCTACCACGGTTACAAGATGGTCGCCGCCACGACATCCGACGGCTATGCGGCCTATTACGGCGTCTCGGGCACGGACTGGGTGGATCCTCCGATCCTCCAGAACCCCGATGAGACGAAGACCATCAACGGGCAGGAGTACCTGGAGTCCTGGGACGGCGATCAGCTCCGCCTCGTCGGCTGGAAGACGGACAAGGCCTCCTACTGGATCGACAACACCTTGCTGAATGTCCTCACCCCGGGCCAGATGCTCGGGATCGCGGAGTCGATGCGCAAGTACACGGGCTGAGGGCACCATCCGGGCCCGGCCGCCATCATTGGAGCGCGGATGAGCGAGCAATCCCACATCGGCGTCATCGGCGTGGGCTGGGTCGGCCTCGTGACCGCGAGCTGCTTCGCGGATCTCGGCCACCAGGTGACCGCGGTCGACATCGACGCGGCGAAGGTCGGCGCCCTGCGGGCCGGCGACGCTCCCATCCACGAGCCCGGGATCGCGGATCTGCTCGAGCGCAACCGCGAGCGCCTGCGGTTCACCACAGAGATGGCCGAGGTGCTCGACGCCGCGCGCCTGCTGTTCTGCTGCGTGGATACGCCGCCGACCTATTCGGGGGATGCCGACCTGTCGCGCGTCCAGGCGGTCGTCTCACAGCTCTCGAGCGACAGGAAGCACGTCCTGGTCATGAAGAGCACGGTCCCGGCCGGCACCGGCGCGGCGATTCGCCGGGAGACGGCCGACCTCGCGTACGTCTCGTGCCCCGAGTTCCTGAAGGAGGGCTCGGCGGTGGACGACTTCATGCGCCCGGACAGAGTGGTGATCGGCGCCGATCCGGGCGACACCCGGGCGGCCGACGAGGTGGAGGAGGTCTACCGGCCCCTCGGCGCCGAGATCGTCCGCACCGACGTGGCCTCGGCGGAGATGATCAAGCTCGCGGCAAACGCCTTTCTGGCGACCAAGATCTCGTTCATCAACGAGATCGCCAACGTGTGTGAGGAGGTTGGCGCCGACGTCATCGAGGTCGCGCGCGGCATGGGCCTCGACAAGCGGATCGGCTCGTCCTTCCTGCGCCCGGGCATTGGTTACGGGGGTTCGTGCTTTCCCAAAGATGTCAGCGCCCTCAAGATGCTCGCCGGGAACACCGGGTACCACTTCCAGCTCCTGACCTCCGTGATCGAGGTGAACGAGCTGCAGAAGCGGCGGGTGATGAAGAAGCTCGAGAAGCACCTGGAGTCGCTGGCCGGCAAGACCGTTGCGTTGCTGGGGCTCGCCTTCAAGCCCAACACCGACGACATGCGCGAGGCCTCCAGCCTCGTTCTCGCGGCGAGGCTCCACGGTGAGGGAGCGAAGGTGCGCGGGTACGACCCGGTCGCACAGGGTCCGGCACGGGAGCTCCTGCCGTCGATCGAGCTGTGCGCGTCCGCGGAGAGCGCGCTCGAGGGCGCGGACGCCGCGATCCTGGTCACCGAGTGGCCCGAATTCGCCGAGCTCGACTGGGAAGGGCTCCGGGAGACCATGGCAACCCCGCTGGTCGTCGACGGACGGAACTTCCTCGATCCCGAGCGTCTTCGGGATGCGGGCTTCGCCTACGAGGGAATCGGGCGCTCCGACGGCGGGCGCGGGACTGGCGATACTCGGGAGCGGGCGGAAGCGGAAGCGGCCAAGACGCGGTCGCGCTGATGCGGGCCCTGATCCTGGCGGGCGGCGAGGGGACCCGCCTACGGCCGCTCACCCTGACGCGGCCGAAGCCCGCTATGACCCTCGTTGATCGCCCATTCATCGCCTATATGGTCGATTGGGTGGGCCGCCACGGGATCACGGACGTCGTGGTCGCCTGCGGCTTCGGATCAGATGCCGTGCGGGCGGCTCTCGACGACGGCCGGAGGGCGACGACCCGCATCGCGTACGTCGAGGAGCCTGAGCCCCTCGGCACAGCGGGGCCGCTGCGCCTCGCCGCCGACCGGGGGCTCCTCGACGACCGGTTCCTCGTCCTGAACGGCGACCTGCTCGCCGACCTCGACCTCTCGGCTCTGCTCCGGGTGCACGAGGAGCGGGGCGCGGTGGCCACACTGGCGCTCCACGAGGTCGGCGACCCGAGCTCGTACGGCCTCGTCCGGCGCGCCAATGGGCCCACGGCGCCGGGGGCGCGCCCGACTGGCAACGGCGGCGAGGTGCTCGAATTCCTCGAGAAGCCCGGCTTGGCGGAGGTCGACACCGACGAGGTCAACGCCGGCGCGTACGTGCTCGAGCCGAGCGTGATCGACCTGATCCCGCGCGGACGCATGTTCTCGATCGAGAGAGAGGTCTTCCCGCGTCTGGTCGGCCGGGGGTTGTACGGTCACAGGCTCGATGGCTACTGGATGGACGTCGGAACTCCCGAGCGCTATCTCGACGCGAGCTGGGACGTGCTCGAGGGCCGCGTGCGGACGGAGGTCGGCGACCGCCTCGATGGCACGGGGCTCCTCGTGGCGGAGGCAGGCGGCGTCGACCCTGGAGCCAGCGTGCGGCCCCCGGCGCTGCTCGATGCCGGGGTTGCCGTCGGGACGGGCGCGGCGGTCGGACCGCGAGCGGTGATCGCGACGGGCTCGGTGATCGGCGAGCGGGCGAGAGTGGTGAGCTCGGTCGTGCTGGGCGACTGCCGGATTGGGGCGGAGGCCGACGTCCAGCAGTCCATCCTGGCCCCCGCCGTGGTCGTGGGAGAGGGGGCGCGAATCCAGCCTGGATCGGTGATCGGGGAGGGGGCGCGCATCGAGCCCGGGGCGGACATCGAGCCGGGGTCCCGGGTTGATCCCGGAGGCGTCGCCGCATGACCGACGCCCTGGCAGACGTTCGCGCCTCCGATCCGTCCAACCAGTTCGATGACGTGCTGGCGCTCCCCGACCACCTGCGTGACGCCCTGTGGCGGGTCGAGTCGGCGCGGATCGAGCCGCTCGAGGCGACCGGCGGGCTGGTGGTGTGCGGCATGGGGGGCTCGGCCGTCGGCGGCGATCTCGCCGCGGTCGCGTTCGGCAATCGCCTGAGCCGCCCGCTGACCACCGAGCGCGGGTACGAGCTGCCGTCGTGCATGCTTCCCGACCGGGCCGTGCTCTGCTCGAGCTACTCGGGGGACACGGAGGAGACAATCGCCTGCTACGAGGCGGCGGAGGCGCTGGGCGCGAGGCGGATCGTCGCGACCACCGGGGGGGAGCTCGCGGGCGCCGCCCGGCGGGACGGCGTTCCGGTGATCGGGCTGCCTTCGGGGCTCCAGCCGCGTGCCGCGGTCGGTTATCTGTTCACCGTGGCCGCCGAGGTTGCGGCCCTGGTGGGGGCGGCGCCGGGGATCCGCACCGAGATCGACAGCTCCGCGGCCCACCTGGGCGAGGCCAGCGGCGGCCTTGCCGAGCTCGCCGCGCGTCTCGCCAAGCAGCTGGAGGGCTCCATTCCGGTCATCTACGGGGCCGACCTGACGGTCCCCGTCGCCGCGCGGTGGAAGACGCAGATCAACGAGAACGCCAAGCTGCCCGCATTCAGCGCGGAGCTCCCGGAGGCCGACCACAACGAGATCGCTGGCTGGGAGGGAGCGCGAGAGACCGGACGTCTGAGCGCGGTCTTCCTTGGCGACCGCGACCAGCATCCGCGCGTGCGCCAGCGGATCGATCTGACCGCGGACCTCGTGGAGCCTGATGCCACGGCGGTGGTCCGCGTGGAGACCGAGGGCGAGAGCCGCACCGAGCGACTGCTGTGGGCTGTGATGTTCGGCGACCTCCTGTCGCTTCAGCTCGCTGCTCAGCGCGGAATCGACCCTGCTCCGATCGAGCGGATCGACAGACTCAAGGACGTGCTCGGAGCGCCGTAGGAGCCCTGCCCAACATCCGGCGCGACGCCGACGACACAATGCGGAGGATGGACGAACCCGCTCTGCAGGCGCGTGGGCTCGCCAAGGTCTACGGCGAGGGGGAGACCGCCGTGCACGCCCTCGACGGCGTCGACATCGACATCGGCCGGGGGGAGATGGTCGCCATCATGGGACCGTCGGGCTCCGGGAAGAGCACGCTCCTCCACCTCCTGGGCGCGCTGGATACCCCCAGCTCCGGCGAAATCCTGCTCGGGGGCGCCCGATACGACGGGCTCGGCGACAGCGGGCTGACGAAGCTCCGACGCGACAAGATCGGCTTCGTCTTTCAGTTCTTCAACCTGCTCGCCTCGCTGTCCGCCGAGGAGAACGTGCTCCTCCCAGCGCTGATCGCGGGGCGCCGTGACGAGGCGACGCGGGAGCGCGCGCGCGAACTGCTCGGGCGGGTCGGACTCGGCGAACGCGCGCATCACCTGCCCGCCGAGCTCTCGGGCGGGGAACAGCAGCGCACTTCGATCGCACGTGCCCTGTTGACCGAGCCCGAGATCGTGCTGGCCGACGAGCCCACGGGCAACCTCGACACCCGCTCCAGCCAGGAGGTGCTTGGGCTGCTTCGAGAATTGAACGAGGCCGAGGGCCAAACGCTGGTCCTCGTCACCCACGATCCAGCCGCAGCGGCCATCGCGGGGCGGGTCGTCTTCCTCCGCGACGGTCGGATCGCGGGCGAGGTCCCGGGAGGTTCGACGCAGCGGGTTGTCGAGTCCCTGACTCGGCTCGACCAGGGCGCCCGCGGCGGGTAGGCCCAGCCGTGCGCAGCTTCGGCTCACTCGCGTTCCGGCAGGTCCGCGCGCGGCGGCTGCGCTCGCTGCTGACGGCCACCGGGATCGTCCTCGGCGTCGGGATGATCCTCGGGGTCCTACTGCTGACGGTGACCATCCACAAGACGTTCACCAACCTGTTCGACTCGGTCTACGGGCGAACCGAACTGATCGTTTCGGGCGTCGGCGGCGACTCGGTGCCCCATCGGACCCTGGCGAAGGCGCGCAGCGTCGCGAACATCGACCAGGCGCTGGGCAACGTGACCAGCGTGTTCACGCTCGTCGACCGCTCGGGCCAGGCGTCGAGCGATCCGACGTCGAGGCTCAATGTCGCCGGCGAGGGGCTGGCCGCCGCCGGGCTCTCCAACTCCCGCACGGTCTCGGGACGCAACCCGAGGCGGGGCCTGGAGATCGCCCTCCAGCAAAGCTGGGCCCAGGCGAACGGAATCTCGCTGGGGGATCGCGTGCGGCTCGCGACTCCCGTGGGCGTCAAGGGCCTCCGTGTGGTCGGCCTGTTCCAGTTCACCACCGGCCTGGACTTCGGCGGGCAGGGCTTCGCCCGGATGCCGCTCGCGCCCGCGCGCCGGCTGATGGACAAGCCCCGGTCCTTCGACGAGATCGACCTCGTGGTCAACGGAGGTGACCAGGCGATCTCCAGGGCGCAGCGGCAGCTTCGGCGTGCGCTCCCTGCCGGAGTCAGGGTGCAGACGCCCCAGGGCAAGACGGCGGACGTGGAGCAGCAGCTTCAGGCCTTCAACGTCATCCTCTATTTCTTTGCGGCGATGGCCCTCTTCGTGGGGGGCTTCCTGATCTTCAACTCGTTCAACATGACCGTCTTCCAGCGCACTCGGGAGATCGGGATGCTGCGGACGCTCGGAGCGGGCCGATGGATGATCACCGGGTCGGTGCTGCGCGAGGCCGCGCTCCTCGGCCTGCTCGGGGCCGTGGTCGGGCTGGGGCTCGGGATCGCTCTGGCACTGGGGCTGATCGCGCTGATGCGGGCGCTCAGCTTCCCGGTCGGCGACCTTGCGTTCTCTAGCTTCGCGCCGATCGCCGCGGTGGCCACCGGGCTCGTGACCGCTGTGCTCGGCGCCCTGTACCCGGCGCGCCGGGCGGGCCGGACGTCGCCGATCCGGTCGGTGCTCGGCACCGAGGGCCTGCGGGCCGCCCTGCATCCCAGGCGGGCACTGATCGGGGCGATCCTCATCCCGCTTGGCCTCGCCGGCGCCTTCTGGCTCGGCGCGTCCAACGAGACGACGACCGTGGTTGCCGCCGCCGGGATGCTTGGGACGATCGCGATCTTCTTCGGGATCGCGCTCGTTGCCCCCTTCGTCATCCGTCCGATGGTCCGCGGGCTGTCCTGGCCGCTGCGCAGGATGTTTCCGGTCGAGGGGCGACTGGCCGCCGACGCGGCCCGCTCCGATCCGGGGCGTACCGCCGCCACCGCGACCGCCCTGACGATCGGGCTTGCCCTCGTCGTGGCCGTCAACAGCCTCGGCTCGAGCTTCCTGAAGTCGATCGACGACGAGTTCGACCGCGACTTCGCCCGGGATCTGACCGTCCAGCCGCAGGGCTTCGCCCCCGGCCAGGGGCCGCAGCAGACGATCGCCAACGGATTGCACAGGCGCTTGGCGCGCATCCCGCAGGCCGCGGTGGTGGCCAACGAGCGGTTCCTCTACACGCCCGACCTGCCGGGGCCGAAGGGGGCCAAAGGCGACGGGCTGCTGCTCGCCTTCGATCCGCCGCAGTACGAGAAGGTCGATGAGACCGAGATCGACGGCACCTCACGGTCGCTCGCCTTTCGGCGTCTCGCGCATGGGTGGGTGACCCTCGGCGAGGGCTGGGCCGACGAGACCCACCTGCGCGTCGGCGACCAGATCACCCTTCACGGGTCGTCCGGGACCCGCCACACCCGCGTGGCCGGGATCGTCAAGACGGTCGTGTTCGGTGGACAGACGGTGGGCATGTCGCTGCGAACGATGCGAGCCGTCTACGGGGTGAGCGCCGACAGCGAGCTCGCGCTGAAGGCCACCTCGGCAGCCGCGCGGCCGGTTCTGCGCCGCCGCGTCGAGCGCATCGTCAGGCGCCACTACCCGAACCTGGCCGTGCTCTCCAACGACGAGCTGAAATCCAAGGTCGAGGGGCAGGTGAACCAGCAGTTCGGGATCTTCTACGCGATCGTGGGGGTGGCGATCTTCGCCAGCATGTTCGGGATCGTCAACACGCTGACCATGTCAGTGATCGAGCGGACCCGCGAGATCGGGGTTCTGCGCGCGCTCGGCGCGTCCCGCTGGCAGGTACGGCGCTCGATCGCTGACGAGAGCCTGGTGATCGGCCTGGTCGGAGCCCTGCTTGGGATCGCAGTGGGCGCCGGGCTCGGCTACGCCCTGCTGCGTGGGCTCTCGGCGGGCATCCCGGGGGTCGAGTATCGGCCCCCGTTCGCGACCATGGCCGTGGTCGGTCTGGCGGGCATGGTGCTCGGCCTGATCGCCTCGGTCCTCCCGGCGAGGCGCGCGGCGCGCCTGGACGTGATCAGGGCGATCAGCTACGAGTAGATGAGGCGATCGAGCTCGTCGCTGATCTCGGCCAGGACCCGCCTGACCCGGTAGCCCTCGAGGCTCCGCAGATACGAGTAGTACCGCCTGCTCGTCCTGGCGATCCGGCTTCGGTGCCGTGGCCGCTTCTTGGCCAGGTAGCTCTTCAGGAAGATCGTTCGCGCTCGGTCTCGAGCCTGGAGGGCGTGGTTGGCCGCCGAGGTCAGGCGCCGCCGCTTGGCCACGAGCGCGCGATGAACGCCGCTGGAGACGTGATCCCGGGCTCGCAACGAGTGCAGAAAGCGCTGCAGATCGGCGACGGCTGGCGTCTTGGAGAGTGCCGGCAGCTGGGGCTGGACCACCTTGGGGTGCTCGGCGATCGCCGCGCGCGGGGCGGTCAGGAGCGGGGCCGCAAGCGCGGCGGTCACGAGGACGATGGCGTGGCTAAGTCGCATCAGCCCGCTGACAGCTTTGCCTCGCAATCGCGGATGTGGTCGGGATCCGGGCCGCCGTTGCAGCGGTCGAAGGCGGGGCCGGCGAACAGCCAGTCCACGCCGGGCCCGCCGCCCATCTCGTCCTTGCCTCCTCCGACTGCCCGCCCGCCGTCCCCGGCGTAATCGTCGCCGTAGCCCACGTCGTCGCCGGCGAGCAGGTGGATTTCGTCATCGCCTCCGCCCTGGGCCCTGCCCGTCTTGGTGTAGCTGTCGCCGACCACGAGGTCCCTCCCGGGCCCGGTGCTCATCTGGTCGTTGCCTCCACCTACGGCGTGCCCCGCCGGTGAGTAGCTGTCGCCGACCACGAGGTCGTTTCCGGACGAGGCCTCGAAGTGGTCGTCTGCTCCCCCCTGCGCGGTGCCCGTCCCCGTCACGGCGCTGTCGCCGATCACCGTATCGGCGCCGTGCTGGGCGCGAATGAAGTCCTTGGCGCCTCCGGTGGCATCGCCGCCCGAGTAGTCGTCGCCGACGATGAAGTCGCTGCCGAACTCGCCGTCGATCCGGTCCCGGCTGGCGCGCCCGGAGACGCGGGCCGACACAGCCGCCCAATCGCCGACGATCAGGTCGGCGGCCCAGCCGCCATCGATGTAGTCCCTGCCGGCACCGCCGATCAGCTTGCTGGGGTCATCGTGCCTGCGATCGCTGGGGTTGCTGCCCCCGATGATGACGTCGTCGCCCCGGCCGCCGTCGATCACGTCCCGCCCGCCGTTGCTGACGATCCAATCCTTGCCCCGGGTGCCTTGGATGACGTCCCTGTGCCGGGTGCCAAGGATCACGTTTCTGTGTCCAGGCGCGATGAAGCTCGTGTTGGCTCCGACGATCGTCGCCGGTGAGCCGAGCACCCTCGGCCTGGAGTGGGCGGAGGCCACGCCGGCGCCGGCCACGAGGGGCGCGACCACGCCGAAGGCCACGAGCCTCGCCAGGCGGCAGGCGTGGCGGGGACGCAAGCGCACCGCGGCATTCTCCCTCACTCGTCCGGCCCGGGCGGCTTGCGGCCCCGCTTGCGCTCCGCGGTGCGGCGCTTGGCCTCCAGCCGGCGTTCCCGCGCGGATCGACCTGGCCTGGTCGGGCGGCGCGTTTGGGGCACGGCGAGACCCGCGGCGAGCTTCTCTTGGAGCCGCTCCAGCGCCAGCTCGCGGTTGTGCGCCTGACTGCGCGAGTCCTGGGCCGTCGCGCTGACGCGCGCCCCGTGGCGCGCGGCCAGGCGATCCCGGTGCTCGTCCGACAGCACTCTGGAGGCGCCGATGTCGAACACGGCCTCGACCCGCGAGGCGGTCACGTTGGCGTGCTGGCCTCCGGGTCCCGACGAGCGACTCGTGCGAATCTCTATCTCCCCCAGCGGAATGGCGAGCTGGGAGGTCACTTCCATCGGATCTTCCACGCGGCTCACCGTAGCGTCCGCGAGCTTTGGCCCCGGCCCCTATCCTTCCCACCTCATCCCGACGGAAAGGACTGGCTTGGCAACCGCGGAGAAGACCCATGAGATCGCCGACATCGCGCTGGCTGACGACGGTCAGCGGCGGATCGAATGGGCGGATCGCCAGATGCCCGTGCTGCAGTCGATCCGCAAACGCTTCGAGCAGGAGCGCCCCCTCGACGGCATCCGGCTGGGCTGCTGCCTGCACGTCACCACCGAGACCGCCAATCTGGCCCGGACGCTGATCGCCGGCGGCGCCGAGGTCGCCCTGTGCGCCTCCAACCCGCTCTCGACCCAGGACGACGTAGCGGCGGCTCTCGTGGATCGGTACGGCGCGGACGTCTTCGCGATCAACGGGGAGGACAACGACACCTACTACCGGCACATCCACGCCGTCGTCGATCGCAAGCCGCAGATCACCATGGACGACGGCGCGGACGTTGTGGGCGTCCTCCACGGAGAGCGGCGCGAGCAGCTCTCGGACGTGCTCGGCGGCACGGAGGAGACGACGACTGGAGTGATCCGGCTCAAGGCGCTCGAGCAGCAGGGGAAGCTCGGCTACCCGATCATGGCGGTCAACGACGCGAAGACCAAGCACTTCTTCGACAATCGCTACGGGACCGGCCAGTCGACCCTGGATGGCGTGATTCGGGCGACGAACGTCCTGATCGCCGGCCTGCGGGTGGTGGTCATCGGCTACGGATGGTGCGGGCGCGGGATCGCGATGCGCGCCAAGGGCCACGGCGCCCACGTGATCGTCTGCGAGATCGACCCGCTGCGGGCGCTCGAGGCGCTGATGGACGGGTACGAGGTGATGCCCGGGGTGGAGGCCGCAAAGGTCGGGGACATCTTCATCTCGGTGACGGGTAACCGCGACGCGATCGCTGGCGAGATGTTCACCGCGATGAAGTCGGGCGCGATCATCTGCAACTCGGGGCACTTCGACGTCGAGATCAACAAGGGCGACCTCGATGCGATCACGACCGAGAAGTTCCGGTCGCGCCCGTTCGTCGAGGGTCACCGCACGGAGGACGGGCGGGAGATCTTCGTCCTCGCGGATGGCCGGCTCGTGAACCTGGCGGCCGCGGAGGGACACCCCGCCGCGGTGATGGACATGAGCTTCGCCAACCAGGCTCTGGCGTCGGAGCACATGGTGCGCGACCACGCCGACCTGGAACCGCGCGTCTACCCGGTCCCCGAGGAGATCGACCGCGAGATCGCTCGCCTCAAGCTGGCCTCGCGCGGGGTCCGCATCGACACGCTCACGGACGCGCAGGAGAAGTACCTGGCCTCGTGGGACCAGGGCACCTGACGCACGCGCCCTGATGCGAGCGATGGTCATGGCCGCCGGCCTCGGAACGAGGCTTCGGCCGCTCACCTACGAGTTCCCCAAGCCGATGGTTCCGGTGGTCAACCGGCCGGTGATGGAGCACATTCTGCGGCTGCTCCCCAGCCACGGGTTTGAACAGGCCATCGCGAACCTCCATTGGTTCCCGGAGCTGATCCGCGATCGATTCCAGGATGGCTCGGAGCTCGGGATCGAGCTCACCTACAGCCACGAGGACGAGCTCCTGGGCACCGCGGGTGGCGTTCGCAACGTCGCCGAGTACTTCGGCTCCGAGCCGTTCCTGGTGATGGCGGGAGACGCGCTCACCGACATCGACCTCGCGGCCCTCCGCGCAGCTCACGAGGCCAACGGCGGGATCGCGACGCTCGCCGTCAAGCGGGTGCCCGACGTGGGCGAGTTCGGGGTCGTCATCGTCGATTCCGGCGGGCGGATCCAGGGATTCCAGGAGAAGCCCGACCCGGCCGAAGCGCTCTCCGACCTGGCGAGCTGCATGATCTACATGCTCAACCCCGAGATTTTCGACTACTTCCCCGACCGGCCGGCGGTCGACTTCGCGCTTGACGTGTTCCCGGCCCTTTTGGATCACGACGTGCCCTTCCACGTCCACGAGATCGATGCCTATTGGAACGACGTCGGGTCGCTCCCCGAGTACCTCCAGGGCAACCTGGACGCGCTGAGGGGGCGGGTGCGGGTCGAACTCGAGGGAGAGCTGCTCGAGCAGTCGGGCGGCGACGCGGCCGTGGAGACCGGCGAGCCCGGCGTCAGCGGCCCGGTGCTGGTCGCCGACGGCTGCCGGATCGACCCCGCGGCCCGTCTCGACGGGCCGCTCGTGATCGGCCGCGGATCGACCATCCGCGGCGGGTCGCGGGTCAAGGAGTCGGTGGTGCTGTCGGGCGCCGATGTGCCCGAGGGCTCGCTCGTCGCCGGGGCCGTCTACGGTCGGCGAACCTGAGCGCGCGGCTTGGCGTTCAGCCGGAGCGGCGGCGCCGAGCCGAGGACACTCCGCGGCGAGGCTCCGCGGGCGGGGCCTATACCTTTGATCCATGGGCGTGGAGCCGACGGTCGAGCTGCTCTGGTGGCGCGGGTGCCCCTCCTGGGAGGATGCGCTCGCGATCCTGCGAGAGGAGATGGAGGGTGCGGGAATCGATCCTGGAGCCCTCGACGTGCGCGAGGTTCGAACCGATCGGGACGCCGACCTCGAGGGCTTCGTGGGCTCCCCCACGATTCGGGTCAACGGCCGGGACCTTCAGCCGCCGGGCGATGAGCCGATGGGCCTGACGTGCCGCGTGTACAGGCTTCGGGACGGCCGAATCTCGCCGCTACCCGATCGCGCCGAGGTGCGCGAGGCCTTGGTCGGGGCGATTGCGGGGGATGACCACTGATGGCTCAGGCGAACCCGAGCAAGGTCGGGGAGATCGCGCCTGCGCTCGAGCTGCCCGACACCGACGGGAACGTCCCAGGCCTCCCGGCGCCCGGCGAAGCCCCCGCGACAGTCGTGATCTGGACCTGCAACCACTGCCCGTACGCGCTCGGCTGGCACGACCGCCTCGTCGAGGCCGCGGACGACTACGGTCCTCGGGGCGTGCGCTTCATGGCCGTCAACTCGAACGATGCCGAGCGTTACCCGCGCGACTCGCTCGACGCGATGCGAGAGCGGGTTCGCGAGGAGCGGTGGCCGTTTCCGTACCTCCACGACGAAAGCCAGGAGGCCGCGGTTGCCTGGGCCGCCCAGGTCACCCCCCACGTCTACGTGCTCGACGGCGACCTGCGGATTCGCTACGAGGGCGCCCCGGATGGCGATCACCTGGATCCGGACCAGAACGCCGCCTGGCTGCGGGAGGCGCTCGACGCAATTCTGGCCGGCGCGCAGCCGGCGCGCCCGGCCACCGAGCCCGTGGGGTGCTCGATCAAGTGGAAGCGCTGAGTTGACCGACCGCAGGCGCCTCGTCCGCGTGCCCGCGTCGTCGGCGAACCTCGGGCCCGGATACGACGTCCTCGCCGCCGCCATCTCGCGCCACCTCGAGCTCGAGGTCGTCGAGACGGGCGAGTTCTCCGTCGTGGCGGAGGGCGACCAGGTTCCGCTGGATCGCTCGAATCTCTGCGTGCGGGCGTTCGAGGCCCTGCACCCGGCGGACGGCCTCCGCTTCACGATCCGCAGCGAGATCCCGCTCGCGCGCGGGCTCGGGTCGTCGGCCGCAGCGATCGTCGCAGGCCTGATGGCTGCCGACCACCTGTTCGAGCTGGGGCTCGATCGCGACGAGATCTACGTGCGAGCGGTCGACCTGGAGGGCCACCCTGACAACGTGGGGGCCGCGCTCTACGGAGGCTTCGTCCTCTGCCCGCGGGCGCTCGACGGCGTCCGCCCGCCGCCGGTCCGGCTCGAGCCTCCCCAGGGTGTCGAGGGGGTCCTGGTGGTTCCAGGCGACGAGGTCCCGACCGAGCGGGCGCGGGAGGCCATGCCCGCCAATGTGCCGGTCGACGACGCGGTCGCGAACCTCGCTGCCGCCTCGCAGCTCGTGCTCGGGGTGGAGCGCTCGGACCTGACCCTGATCGAGCGGGGCCTCGCCGATCGGCTTCACCAGCCCCACCGCGCCCATCTCTACCCCCGCTCGATGGAGCTCCTCGCCAAGGCCGGGGAGCTCGGGGCGATCGGCGCGACCGTCTCCGGAGCCGGGCCCGCGCTCCTGTTCTGGTGCTTCTGGCAGGACACCGGCAAGGTCACCGAGGCGCTTCGCGAGCGCGTGGCGGGCTGGGCCGAGGTGCTCAGGACCCCGTTCTCCCCCCTTGGCGCCGACGTGCCGGAGCTCTAGGCACGGGTTGACCGGTGCGCCCCAGACGCGTGGACAAACAGGACAAGTAGGGAAACCGTCAAAGTGCGTCCCGATGTGTCCGGAGGACGGACACGCCGGAACACAGTTCGGCGTGCGTGCCCTACCTGCCGCACCCCATGGCCCGGGCGTTGCCCCGATCGCTCCGACCCTCGGTCCGTTGGTATCGGCAGCGCCCTACAGCAGTCCGAGCTGGCCCAGAATGGAGACCGAGTCCGAGTAAACGTCCTTGCGCTTCACGAGCCCGTCCTCGAACGGGATCACGTCCAGGCCGTCCCAGGCGATCTTCTTGCCCGTGGGCGCGGCTACGAGGTCGCCGCGACGCATCTCGCTCGCGTGGGTCGCCGTCGCCGTCCACTCCTGCACGACGAGCCCGTCGCGGACGTAGAACCGGCGGGTCGAGAACGTGATGTCGGGCCAGGTCTCGAAGATCGATCCGATGTGCTCTCGCGCGGCTTCCCCCTCGGCCCGCTCGCCGGCGGTGTGGTTCTCGAACACCATGTCGGGCGCGTGCATCGAGACGATCAGGTCGAGGTCGTGGGCGTTCCACGCGTCGTTGTAGCGGGCGATCGTCTCCTCGAGCGAGGCGGCGGAGTCGGCCTGGCTCATGCCGGCACGACCTCTGCGCTCAGCTCGTCGAGGGGCTCGAGCAGCTCCTGCTTGCCGAGCCGCCGCAGGATCTCACCGGCCAGCGAGAGGTAGTCGGAGCCTCGGTCGGGGCGGTAGTCGAGGATCGGGATCGCGCGCTCGGCGGATTCCGCGTAGGCGATCGACTGGCGGATCACCGTTCGGAACAACTTGTCGCCGAACCGGGCCTGGAGCGCGTCGAGCGTCTGACGGGCGTGACGGGTGCGCATGTTGGCGATGTTGAGGCAGACGCCGAGCAGCTCGAGCTCGGGATTGAGGCTGTCCTTGGCGAGGTTCAGGACCTCCACGGCCTGCTCCATCCCCTGGAGCGAGAAGTACTGCGCCTCGGTGGAGAGGATGGCGTGGGTGGAGGCGACCAGCGCGTTCACGGTGAGCAGGCCAAGCGTGGGTGGGCAGTCGATCAGGATGAGGTCCCGGTTGCGCCTCACGTCGCGCAGGGCGTTGCGGAGGGTCATCTCGCGGCCGATCTTCCCGGCGAGCATGAGCTCCGCCTCGGCGAGCCGAAGGTTGGCCGGGATCACTCGCCCGTGCACCGCGTCGGCGGCGCGGGCCTGGCCCTGGAGGACCTCGCCCAGCGTCGGCTCGGCGCTGGGGTCGGCGTCGAAGTAGTCGGAAAGGTTCCCCTGCGGGTCGGCGTCGATTGCGAGCACGTCCAGCCCGAGGCGTCCGAAGACGTCGGTCAGCGAGCGCACCAGCGTGGTCTTTCCGGTGCCGCCTTTCTGCGAGAGAACCGCGATCGCTACCGACATCGGGCGCACTATATGGCCGTGCGCCAGCGTATACTCCCGCTCCGTCCGTTTCCCCCAGTCGCGTGCCCGCTCGAAGAAGGCGCGGATCCCGGGAGGTGAGCATGTCCGGCCGTCAAAGTCGTTCGTCGCGGTCCCCCCAGCGACGTCGCCTTTCGCCCGAGCGAGCGTATCGGCCACGTGTTCCTCCGCCCAGCGTCGAGGATCGTGACGCCTGCGCGATCTACGCGTCAGTACGCAAGGATGGGACCCCCAGCCGAGCGTCGGTCGAGCTCGCGCTCGCGAACCTCCAGAAGATGCTTCATCGCGCCGGGAACGTCGACGGCGAGGGCGACGGCTGCGGCATCCTGGTCGACATCCCGAGCAGGATCTGGGCCGAGGAGGTCCGGGTCGGTGGGCACAACCCGGCGCTCGCCCGAGACCCCGGGTTCGCGGTCGCGCACCTGTTCATCGACCGCTCCGAGGATCTCGAGAAGGCCCGCCATGACGCCCGCGAGATCCTGGGCCGAGGGGGCTTCCGCATCCTGGCCGAGCGGCTCGGCGTCGTCGACTCGGCGGCGCTCGGCGCGACCGCCCGCGAGGAGGAGCCGCACTTCTGGCAGGTGGCGGGCATGCTGCCCGACGTCAAGCGACGAGATCGCATCACCTTCGGCCTGACCATTGCGCTCGAGTCGGAGCTTGGCTGTCACGTCGCCTCCTTCTCGGCCTCGACCTGCGTCTACAAGGTGATGGGGGCGCCGAGCGTGCTCGGCGAGTACTACCCCGACCTGCGGGACAAGCGATTCGAGACCATCGGATGCTTCGGCCACAACCGGTACTCCACCAACACCTGGCCGTCGTTCAGGCGCGTGCAGCCCTTCACCGTGCTGGGGCACAACGGGGAGATCAACACGATCGAGCAGCTGCGCCAGGAGGCGCACATGCTCGGGGTCCCAATCCAGCCTGACTGCTCCGACTCGCAGGACCTCAACCGGGTCGTGGACACCCTGATCCGGGTCGAGGGCCTGTCGCTTGCGGAGGCGATGGAGATGGTCGTCCCGCCGATCGTCGACGAGATCCGCTCGCTGCCCGCCGAGCTGCAGCCGTTCTACATGTACCTGCGCCAAGCGATGGGCCCGTTCGCGCAGGGGCCGGTCGCGCTGATCGCCCGCCACGATGACGAGTGCGTGTTCTCGGCCGACGCGCTCGGCCTGCGCCCGCTCTGGAAGCTGGAGACGGCGAACGACTTCATCTTCAGCTCCGAGCCCGGCGTCGTGGGCTGTGACGAGATGGTCTCGGAGCCGAAGCCGCTCGGACCGGGCGAGAAGTTCATGGTCACCATCGATCGCGCCGACCGGTCGTCCCGCCTGTACGAACACTGGGAGATGCAGCATGCGGTTGCTCGCCGCTGGCTGGAGCGCACCCGCGTGGACGAGTCGGCTTCCTACGACCGGGCCCTGGACACGGGTGGGCCGCTGGAGGGAACCGAGATCCCCGGCTACACATCCGCTGGGCCATCCGAGCCAGTCAAGGTGGAGGACCAGGTCCTTGCCGGATTCGGCTGGCAGCGCGACGACGTGAAGCTCTGCCAGCAGATGGGGTCCAACGGCGCCGAGCCGATCGGCTCGCTCGGCTACGACGGGCCGCTCGCGGCGCTGTCACCCGAGCGGCAGAACCTGGCCGACTACTTCAAGGAGACGGTGGCGGTCGTCACCAACCCGGCGATCGACCGCGAGCGCGAGATCGAGCATTTCTCGACCCGGGCCGTGTTCGGCAGGCGGCCCTCCATCCACGCTCCCGGCACCGACACCCGAACGGTGGAGACGTGCTTCCCGGTGATCCTCGGGGGTCATCACGACCTGGCACCGCTCTCGGACTCGACCTACCGGCGGATCGCCCGGGAGCACGAGACCTTCCTGCTGGAGGACCTGTGGGAGGAGTTCCGCGACCGCGCCGGCGCCATCGACATCGCGCTGCTCGAGTCCGAGACCACGCACGGGGCGATCGAGCGGATCAAGCAGGAGGCCGTGCAGCTGGTCCGCCACGGCGCCGAGCTCGTCGTGCTCACCGATCGGACCGTCTATGACGGAGATCGTCGCTATCTCGACCCGCATCTCGCGGTGTCCGCTGTGGACCAGGCGCTCAAGCAGCTCAAGCTGGGGGAGACCGGCGAGGAGAACCTGCGGCGGCGCTGCTCGATCGTCCTTCGCTCGGCGGCGATCCGAAACGTCCACGACGTGGTCATGGCGCTGGGGCTCGGGGCGAACGGCGTCTGTCCGTACGTGATGGTCGAGGTGATCTGCGTCGATGACTACGACACGGACGTCTCCAACCTGTGCTCGGCGCTTCGCAAGGGGATCGAGAAGGTGATCTCCACGATCGGGATCCACGAGCTGCGCGGGTACGCACGCCAATTCTCGTCGATCGGCGTCCAGCCCGAGCTCGCGGAGGTTCTCCAGTGCGAGACCTTCTGCGCCTCGGAGGGCGCCGGCGTGGGCTATGCGCAGCTGGACGACGACGCCGACGCGCGGTTCCAGATCCTGAACGGAGAGGGAGAGGCCAAGCCGGCGAAGACGTTCCGCTTCTACCCCAAGGTCTACAAGGCGGCGATCGCCGCCGCCAACGGCACCTCCTCCTACGACGAGTACGCGGAGAAGGTGCGCGACCTCGAGCAGCAGAGCCCGATCTCGATGCGGCACGTCATGGGGCTTCGCGGCGATCGGGATCCGGTGGACTCGGAGTCGGTGGACGCCTCGATCGGGCACCACGACTACCCGATCGTGATCTCCTCGATGAGCTTCGGCTCCCAGTCCGAGCCCGCCTTTCGCGCCTACGCCGCGGCCACGAAGGCGATCAACATCCTCTGCATCAACGGCGAGGGCGGCGAGATTCAGGACATGTACGGCGAGTACCGGAAGTGGCGCGGCCAGCAGGTCGCCTCGGGCCGGTTCGGCGTCTCAGCCGAGATGCTGAACTCCTCGTACGTCGCCGAGATCAAGATCGGGCAGGGCGCAAAGCCCGGTGAGGGCGGCCACCTGCCCGGCCGCAAGGTGTCCGAGAAGGTTGCCGAGGCCCGCAACGCGTCGCCCGGCACCGACCTGATCTCCCCCTCGAACAACCACGACCTGTACTCGATCGAGGACCTCGCCGAGCTGATCGACGAGCTGAAGACGGTGAACCCCGACCTGCGCGTCTCGGTGAAGGTGCCGGTGGTGCCGAACATCGGCACGATCGGTCTCGGGATCGCCAAGGCCGGTGCGGACATCATCACGCTGTCGGGCTTCGAGGGAGGCACCGGCGCCGCGCGGCAGCACGCGCTCCGGCACGTCGGGCTGCCCTCGGACATAGGGACGCGGGCCGTGCACCGCGCCCTGATGGAAGCGGGGATCCGGAACCGGGTCGAGATCTGGGCCGACGGCGGCTACCGCCACGCCCAGGACATCGTCAAGCTCCACTGCCTGGGCGCCAACCGGGTCGCCTTCGGCACCCTCGCGATGGTCTCGCTGGGGTGCACGATCTGCCGCGGATGTCAGCTCGACACGTGCCACGTCGGGATCGCCACCCAGATCGAGACCGTGGAGCAGGCCCAGGAGCACGGGTTGAAGAAGTTCACCCCGCAGCGGGTCGACTCGGCCGCCGAGAGCTGCGCCCGGTTCTTCGAATCGATGGGGGAGGAGGTGAAGCGAGTCGTCGCCGGGCTCGGCTACGAGCGCGCGCAGGATCTGGTCGGACGGTACGACCTGTTGGAGCAGGTCTCCCACTCGGAGCGCCTCGACCTCGTCGAGCTGATCACCCCTCTCGAGGAGTTCCTGGACCTGGAGCCGATCGACCTCCCGGTCGCCGCCGAGGAGTTGGTAGAGGCCCGCGCCGAAGCGGGGCTGGTCCGGGCGCGGCCGATCAGGATGGAGCCCAAGGAAGCGTCCACGCGGCTCGCGAGCCTGGCCGACAGGGTGTTCTCAGGCGAGGTGGTGCGGGATCGCTACCCGCGCTCGACCGACGCCCGGGACCGCGTGCTCGGCACCGAGCTCGCCGGTGCCATCTCACGGGCCCGGATCTACGAGGGGGCGCCCGAGGGGGAGGCGGTCGACGTGTTGGCCGAGCTCAGCTTCAACGGCGGTTCGGTGGCGGGCCAGGGCTTCGGCGCCTTCAACGCCTGGGGCGTGGTCGTCCGAGTGGAGGGAGGCGCCCAGGACGGCGTGGGCAAGGCCATGCTCGGGGGGACCGTGTCGGTCTTGAAGGGGGTCGGCGCCAGTGGTGGGCGGGTCAACGGATCGGTTGGCAAGTCGTTCGCCTACGGCGCCCAGCGCGGGCGGCTCTTCGTCCAGGGCTCGGCCGATTCGCGTTTCTGCATCCGCCTTTCCGGGGCGGACGTCGTGCTGGGTGGCGAGCCGGCCGAGCCGCTCGCCGACTCCCGGGGATGCATCGCCGATCGCGCCAACGCCAAGGGGTTCGCGTTCGAGTACATGACCGCGGGCCGCGCCGTCGTGCTCGGCGACATCGGCCCGTGGGCGTGCGCGGGGATGACCGGAGGCCGGGTGTACGCCCGCGTCAACCCCGACTGGAACCTGGATCGCGACGCTATTGCGCGCCGCCTCGGCGAGGGCGCCAAGGTGGAGCTCCAGGAGCTCGACCCCGAGGGCGTGCTCGACCTCGAGGACCTGCTCGGCCACTACGCGGACGAGCTTCGAATCACCGGCCAGGACGCGGAGGCGGAGCGCATAGCCAGGCTCGCCGCCGCTGCTCAGGAGAGCTTCCTGATGATCGTGCCGCATCGCGTCCAGGCCGACCCGAACATCTCGACGGAGTAGCGAAGGCCGCGCCGCGCGTCCCGTGACGCTGGCGCTATTGAGCTCTTCTCGCGCCGCCGGCGGCGGGCCCGGTGGGCTACTCCCTACGGCTGAAGCACGCTCCGCCCGTCTTTCTGGCTCCCGGTGTTCTACGCACGATCTGAGCCCCCCGCGCGTCGCGTGCGGGCCGCCGAGGCGCCCCCGCGTGGCCACGTGCCCCCGCCGGGGGACCGGCCCTAGAAACGGCCCTCAGCGCGTCGCCCTCACGACCGCCCAACCGTACGGCCATCGCCGCTCGGAGAAAAATCTCGCGGTGGCACCCGCCGGCCGCATCCCGCATTGGCGAGCCGAAACCTCGATATGGATCGGCGTAACGGTTCGCGGGGGTGCCGGCGATGGGATTTCAGGCCGAGGCCCGGGGGTAGAGGCCGTTAGGTTTCGGGTCCGATGGGCGCGGCGATCCTCTACCTGCTCGGCGGTCTTATCGGCCTCGTGCTGATGGTCCGGCTGATCGTGTTCCTGGTGGTCGCCTCGACCCCCTCGACACACCGGCTGGGGTCTGTGGAAGACAACTCACCTTACGCGGCTTACAGCTGAAATCGGTGGCCTCCTTGACCGCTGCGCCGGACCCCCCCTGGTGCCCTCGAATGCGTTGCCCTGGGGCGCGCATCTGAGCGCCGAATGACGGGGGTGAGCACGCGCCAGGCGTCTGGTGACCCTGCAAGAGTTTGGGCCCGTGGCGACCATGCGCAGAACCTCCCAGGTCGAGTTGCCGCTCGGCTTGGAGGCCTATCGGAATACTGCCCTGTTCTCGGATCACTTTCTGGCGGAGCGCCTGGCCGAGATGGCGTGGTACCGGCGTGACGGACGCGTCGGGCGAGCGCGAGAGGCATACGACCGACTACGGGCGCTCTTCGAGGAGTTGCGTCCTGAGGAGACGCTTGCCCAGGCCAAT
Organism: Solirubrobacterales bacterium; assembly: GCA_050697075.1. Lineage (GTDB taxonomy): Bacteria > Actinomycetota > Thermoleophilia > Solirubrobacterales > 70-9 > AC-56. Next base: position 45,347 of record JBOGZC010000011.1, read on the forward strand.
GAGGCCCAGTGCGAGGAGGACCTTATTAGGCCGGTTCTGCGGGCTCTAGGACACCAGTACCTCGTTCAAGCAGGTGCCGATGGCGGACGGGGCGTCAAAAATTTTCCGGACTACGCGCTGTTCCGAAACGAAGAGGAGAGGGAGGCTGCTCGACGGGAGGTCGCCAATCACGATTACTCACGAGCAATTGCGTTGGCAGAGGGAAAGTACTGGGATCGAGACCTGGACCGGAAGCAGGAGGATTCACGTGACTACTTGACGAACGCGAATCCGTCCTTTCAGATCATCAACTACCTGACCAGGACCGGAAAGCGGTGGGGCATTCTCACGAACGGTCGCCTTTGGCGACTCTACTGTCGCGATGCTCCACAGCCACTTGATAGGTACTTCGAGGTTGACCTTCCCAGGCTGGTTCGAGAGTCGGGCGCTGAGGCATTCCTTCATTATTTTTGGGGCCTTTTTTCGCTTGAGGCGTTGACGCCAGGCGCCGGTGGGGAGGCTCACGTCGACCTCGTGGGAGCTGGGAGCTCCGACTTCGCGGCTGACGTTGGTGATGAGCTACGGGTCCGAGTGTTTGATGCACTGGTCCGGCTGGCGGCCGGGTTCGTGAAAGGTCGCGACGAGCCGATAGGGGAGGGGACGCTCGAGGAGATCTACGACAACTCGCTGATTGTTCTCTACCGGCTGCTGTTCATCCTGTATGCCGAAGCTCGGGAGCTGTTGCCCCTCGAAGGCAGTGTGAGCTATCGGGAGCAGCTGTCACTTACAGAAGTTGTTCGGGACGTGGCTGACAAACGAGAGCGCCGAGTTGCCTTTTCGTTCGAATCAAACGCGATGTGGGATCGCCTCGCCGCACTGTGGCGCGCAATCGATGAAGGCGACGACGACCTAGCGGTGGCAGCCTACGACGGCGAGCTCTTTGATGGTGGCGCGCATCCCTTCCTTACCGAGAACAAGCTCGCCGACGCATATCTCGCCGACGCATTGGAGCTTGTCGGTCGCGTGACTCGCCAAGGCGCCCCTCAATTCGTTGATTATCGGTCGCTCTCCGTGACTCATCTTGGGACGGTGTATGAAGGACTACTCGAGCACCGGCTGACGATTGACGAGGATCGCCTTGGCGCGGCAGAGGACAGAATTGTCCTGGTACCGGCCGGGGAGCGCCGTCGGGAAACTGGCAGCTACTACACGCCGGATCCGATTGTCCGATTCATCGTCCGGGAGGTCTTGTCCCCGTTAATCGAGGGGAAGAGCGAGGGGGAGCTTCTTCGTTTGCGGATTGTTGATCCGGCAATGGGCTCCGGCCACTTTTTGGTCGCGGCTGTTGAGTTCCTCGCCCTGGCCATCGTCACGCTGCCCGAGCGTGATGAGCCGGCAGATATCGACGAGGATCTAGCGACGATCAAACGACGCGTCGTTGAGCATTGTATTTGGGGCGTCGACATCAACCCCTTAGCTGTAGAGCTCTCGAAACTCTCGCTCTGGCTCGCGACGGCGAGTACTGATAAGCCCCTGACGTTCCTCGATCATCGCCTTCGCTGTGGCAACTCGGTGATGAGTCTTCGCCACGACGATGTTCGACGACATCTTCGTGAGTCTGGAGACGCGGATCAGGCCACTCTGTATGACGAGTCGTTCCGGCGGCGCCGTGAGCTCGATCTCGAGATTGCTGCGGAACTTGAAGGGGCCGATCCCGACACGATGGAGGGTGTCGAGCGCCGCCGGCAGCTGTTCGAGCAGCAGGATGCAGCGCGGGAACGGCTTCGGACACTGTCGGACGCGGCAGTCGGCCACATCTTTGGAACTGTGACGGCTGATGATCTCGGCCAGATTGCGACGGCGATCACAGCCGGCACATCGGCGTGGAACGACGCTGTTTCGCCGTTCGAGCAGGGTGGACTACCGCCGAGGATTGACTATCAGCCGTTTCATTGGGAGCTCGAGTTTCCCGAGGTATTCGATCAAGGCGGGTTCGATGCTGTACTAGGCAACCCGCCCTATGTCAGCGCGTGGGAGATGACTCGGGCCGATGAAGACCTGCGTCATGGCCTAGCAGACCTCCCCCCGTGGCACGAGGTGGCGTTGCGGCATTGGGATCTCTTCGTATTGTTTGTCGCACTGGGACAGCAGCTTCTCGTGGCCGGAGGCATTTTTGGAATCATCGTGGCCAACCCAATAATGCGAGAGCGGTACGCGGAGGCGCTGCGGGTTTCGCTATTGGGGGGAACGTTTCTCAAGGTCGTCGATTTTGGCGACGAGAATGTTTTCGACCGCGTGTCTCGAGAGACGGTGGTTCTAGTCTGGCGGGCGACGACAGCAGAGCCGGGACACCTCATTGAGCAGGTCGAGCCGGAGTCAATCTTCACCGTATGACCCGGACAATTAGCCAGGACCTGTGGCGTGAGACGCCCCGCAATGTTTTTCGTCTTGACCTTACGGCCGAGCGATTCGCCCAACTCCAAGCGCTCTGGCGATGGGCCGTAAAGCTTGGGGACATCTGCCGGGTCAACTATGGGGCGCAGATTTCTAGCGCAGAACCAGGGGCATTCGGTCGCGATCGATATCTCTCCCAAAGTGACGACGGACTTGGGGATGCAAAGAGATTCTACGAGGGCCGTGATATGCGGCCGTGGGGAATGACCTGGAACGGGACGTGGCTCGATTGGGCGGCTCACAATGACTTCTATGGCGCGCGTACGCGAAGTCTGTTTGAGAACGACAAGCTTTCGATCCGACATATCTCAGGCGAACACGACAGTTTCGTTGCTTGGGTTGATGAGGACGGCTACTACACGGATCACGGAGTGATCCACTGTGTGCCGTACCACCTTGTTCGGGATGAGCCTTCGTACCGGGTGCACGATGGTCGCGCCGACCAATCTGAGCCGTACGACCTGTATTACCTGCTTGGCATCTTGATGTCGCGTCCAGTTTTGAGCTACTACGCAGGACTCTATGCGACAGGCAGTCTGCAGGGCGCCTTTTCCCATGTCTATCCAAACACAGTCAAGGAACTCCCAATTCCGCAACTCGACGGCCCCCCGCAAGATGCGCACGACGACTGGTTCGAGCGAGTCGAGGCAGCGGTGGGCGGCGAGCGCTACGACCGAGGCGCGCTGCGTGCAGCGTTCCCTTCGCGGTCAGAGGCGATATCGGCGCTGACGGCTGCATCGCGTCGACGAGTCGCGCTTGAGTCGGAGCGAGCAGAGCGCAACGCGAACTTTGGGGATTTCATGCGCTCGCGAATTCCCGACTGGCGATGGCCGGCGGGAGCGACGCTCGAGAGGCCTCCAGAGGAGGTGGTCTTTCTCGAGTCGGTGGGTCCACAACTCGAGTCGGTGGACGCAGTCGCGACGATTCGAAACCAGTTTCGGGAACAAACGGCGGCGGCGGCCGAGAGCGACAAAAACGCCGAGTTGTTGGAGCGGGGTGTCGACGTACTTGCAGACCGCGCATTCTCGCTCGCGATCTAAGGTGTGGGGTCACGGCCGCCTCGCCCTTACTCGCCTTTTGCGCCTCCCATTCAACGAATACCGGCGGTTTCGCGGGCCATCGCCGTTGAGCCTCAGCCCTGCGCCCCGGGGATGGCTGGCCGGCTCCCCTCCCGGCACGCCGGGGCGACTAACGCTGTAGCACCGCGCGAACCGTCGAGGCGTGCCACCGCTCGCCCCCGTGGGCGGTCGCCACGTCCTCGCGGTTCAGCGCGTCCGCGATCTTCCGGAGGCTCCAACCGGCCGACCGCCGACGCTTGATCCTGGTGACGATCTTCGCCGGCACCCGCGGCGGCTCGCCCCACGTGCGGCCCGGGTGCTCCTGCTTCCACCGCTTGATCGACTCCCGCACCCGCTCCCCGTTGCGGCGCCGCTCGAAATGCGCGAAGGCGGCTATCACCGTCGCCGCGACCTCGCCGGCGGCGGTGGAGGTGTCCACGTCCATATCGAGCGCGGTGAGCGCCCATCCCTGCTTACGGCTTCGCTCAATCAGGGCCGCAAAGTCCGCGTTAGACCTGGTGAGCCGATCCTGCTTCGCGACCATAAGCCCGTCCGCCTCTCGCGCCTCAAGCGCCGCGAGCGCCCGCTGCATACCAGGGCGGCGCAAAGACTTCCCGGACGCCCCGGGGTCCTCGATCACCTCGGCCAGCTCCCACCCGCGCCGCTCGCATTCCGCCTCGATCCGCTCGCGCTGCGAGCCGAGCGAGGTTCCCTCGGCCTGGTCGGCGGTGCTGACTCGCGCGTAACCCAGCACGCGACGAACGGGGATTGGGTTCACGAGGTGCCTTTCCGTAGGGGGGGCCGTACACGGTAGCACGCTTCCATGTACGCCGTCATCCGATGCCGGCCACCGTGAGCCCGCCTGCGCCCCGCTCCCGGCCGCCGCTACTTGACCCCTAGGGCGGCCCTCGGAGGCCGCGAGGCGGGCGCATATCGCGCCCGGGGTTGCGGGGCGGTCGTGATCGTGGGGGCGCTGGGTCGTGGCAACTAGGCGTGGCTTAAATCGAACGTATGTTCGGCCGGTCGTCGGGGGAGGACGGGAATGGTCGCGGATCAAGTTCGCGGATAGTGTTGATCGAATCAAAACCCCCGCAAACGACGCACTCTCCGGCAGATGGCGAGCCCCCGTGTACCTTGAATGAATGGACGTAATCGCCGAACGTAGACCGAAGCGAATCGAGCGACGCCCGGAGCCCGTCCGGACGCCCTACGCGGCCCTACTGCGGGCGGCCCGGGTGGAGCTGGGCTGGACGCAGGCGGACCTCGCCGAGGCCGCCAACCGGACGCAGGGGGAAGTCTCCGCGCTAGAGGCGGGCCGGTGGCCGGCCCCCGCGCTGGCCGCTGACGTGGCCGGCGCTCTGCATCGGTCTCCCGAGTCAATCTGGGGAACGCTCTAGATGGGCCGCTCCGAGCCTACGGGCCGAACATGGTCAGCGCCTAACCCGCTCCGCGAGGTTGCGAAGCGGACGCCCCCCGTGGACGATTCCAAGCCGCGCGAGATTCGCCGCCGTCTGAGGCGGTTTGGGATCAAGCCGACCCCGGGCGAGATCGACGGCACTACCTTTCGCGAGCCGCGCGACGTGAGCGCCATCGTCGCCGCCGAGTTTCGCGAGCGCCGGCAGGTTGGCGGTCCGCACCGGCAAGAGCTTGTGCAGTACGTCCGCGGGCCGAACGGGCAGCCGATCCGGGCCACCGATCCCGGCGGGGGGCGTCACCTGTATGAGCTGCGCACCGCCCGCGGATGGTCGCTGGACGACCTGAGCCGCCGGACCATGACCCCGTGGCGCTCACTCTGGCTCGCGGAAACGCAGGGAGAAAGGTTGGGGGCCGACCAGCGCCGGAGCGTGGCGCACGAGCTGCACTGCGGCGAGTCGGAGCTGCCATGAATCACGGCCGGCCGGGACAATCTGGGGAGCGAATGTCGACTCGACTAGGGGGCGCGAATGCAGACTGAGCAACTAGAGATAGAGGCGGAGATTGACACCCGCCACGCCCGGGAGGCCGCGCGAGAGAAGGCCATCGCGACGGACAGGCTGACGTGGACGGAGTTCCGCGCGCGCCTAATGGAGGCCGCCGCAAGGATCGACCGCGAGCCGGACTCCGGCGGCAACTATGAGCGGGACGTGGGCCGCGCCATGAGCCTCGCGCGCCTGCAGCATTCCCTCGACGTAGAGGGGCGAATGGAGCTAGGTGCCGCGGCCGACGCGCTCGCAGCGGATGACACGGACGACCGACTCGCCCAGGAGGTGGAGGCGCTGACGGGAACGGGCTAGACCTCGGAAATGCGAAGCGCCCGACAAGCGGGCGCTCCCGAAGTCCGACCGCCAAAATCGACACTCCGATATGACCATCCTACCTGCCGCTACCGCGCCCTTCGATTGGGCCGACCTACTCGACCTCGACGACGCCGATCTGCGCGCGCTCCGCGCCGAGGCGGCCGTCGACCTCGGCCCCGAGCTTGACCCGGACCCCCTGCCGGCGCTCCGCGATTGGGCCGCCCCGCTGCTCACCGCGACGGCCGCGGAGCTAGGGGAGATTGAGGGCGACCGGCTCGACCTGCTCGATTGGCGAGTCGTGGATCGGTTCGTCAGCGGCCGGCGGGAGCGGCGCCGCGAGCGCGAGAGTCGCGAGCGATATGACCAGCGCCGCCGGAAGCGCCTCGCGGCCAAGGCCGAGCGCGAGCGGGCGGAGGCCGCCAAGTCGCCCGAGCAACGGGCGGCCGAGCAGGCCGAGCGCGAGCGCCACGCCGCCGCTGACGCCGAACGCGCCGCGAAGCTGCAGGCCGCCCGGGAGGCCCGGTGGGCCGATCCGATCCTCGCCGCGCAGCTCCCGAGCACTTACATCGCCATGGTGGGCAAGGCCGGGCACGAGCGCATGTTGCGACTCGGCCGCGACCGCTTGGCCGCGGGGATCGAGCACGAGCGCTATTCCGCGCCGGTGGTCGTGCGGCGCCGGTCACTCGCCGGCATCGTGCGGGAGGGCCGGGGCGAGCTGCGCCAGCTCGCCGGCCAGCTCGACGCTATCGAGCGCCTTTCGGAGGGCGCGTGCTGGAAGTCAATCGCCGCGATGCGCGCCGACCTCGACGCCGCCCGGGCTCGGCTCCGGGTGATCGCTCGGCGCGTCCGCGCCCGTCGCCGCGATCACGACGCCGCGATGCTCGCGATGATCGCGAACGCCTACCGCATCGACCTCGCCGACGCCGCTCGGCCCGACTA
>JBOGZC010000012.1:0-52037 GCA_050697075.1 Solirubrobacterales bacterium
TAATCAGTCTGCCGGCTGGCCCCGCCGGCCCGGGCGATCCTCTTCCCGCAATTTGCGGCCGGCTCCGCCGGTTAGCTGCTCCCTGCCTCACGCCGCCCCTTGACAGGGCGGGGAAGAACTAGCCGGCACTCGCGGCATACAGGTGCCACTTACCGGGGACGCCCTTCAACTCATGCTCCCCACGGTCGGAAAATTCGAGATCCGCACCGACCACCAGGTCCTTCACCGTGCTCGAGACGAGCACCTCATTGGCGTCCGCGAGCGCCCCGACTCGGGCCCCGATGTTGACCGCCATCCCCCGGACATCGTCGCGATCAAGCTCGCATTCGCCCGTGTGCAACCCGGCCCGAACCTGGAGGCCCAGCGGGAGGGCGCCCCCGGTGATCTCGCATGCGCATTCGATCGCCCTGGCCGGTCCGTCGAACGTGGCCAGGAAGCCGTCGCCCAGGGTCTTGACCTCCTGGCCGCGGAAGCGCGCGAGTTGCCGGCGAATGAGATCGTCGTGTCGAGTGATCAGCTCCCGCCAGCCGCGGTCGCCGGCGCTGGCGGCGCGGCGCGTCGAGTCGACGATGTCGGTGAACATCACCGTAGCCAGGACTCGATCGAGCGGTCGCGTCTGACGCGTGCCGGTGAGGAACTCCTCCATCTCGTCCAGGACCGGCTGGAAGTCGCCCGTGAACGGGACATGATCGTCACCCTCGAACTCGACCAGGCGGGCGTCGGGGATCTGGTCGGCCATCAGGCGTGCGCCCTCGACGGGAGCGACGAGATCGCCGGTGCGGTGCAGAATCAGAGTCGGGACGCGAATCGTCGACAGGATGTCCCGAACGTCGATCTCGAACAGGGCCGCCATCACCGCCCTGGCCATCGCCGGGCTCGCGCTCGCCCGCTGGAACCTGCCCCATACCTCCTGCATGCTCGGATCCTCGGCGGCGGTGGGCGCGAACACGCTCAACAGGGCGCCATCCCCCCAGGTGCGCTCGGTCTCGGCGAGCATCAGCTCGATCTGCTCGTCCGTCGCCCCCCAGGCGATGTCGGAGTCGGTCCGAAAGCGCGGCGTCGAGCCGTAGAGGATCAGCGCGGAAGTGCGCTCCGGGTAGGTGGCGGCGAAGAGCACGCTCGCCGGTCCGCCCTCGGAGATCCCGTACAGCGCTGCCCGCTCGACCCCGGCAGCGTCCATGACCGCCTGCATGTCGTCCATCCGCTGCTCCAGCGGAGGCGGGCCGCCCACAGGGTCGGACAGGCCCGTTCCCCGCTTGTCGAAGATCACGACCCGGGCGAACGAGCCCAGGCGCTCGAGCACGTCCGGAACCTGCGGCATCTCCCAGTAGTGCTCGATGTTCGAGACGAAGCCGGGGACGAAGACCAGATCGAGGTCACCCTCGCCGAAGACCTGGTAGGCGATGTGGGCGTCGCCGCTGAGTGCGTAGCGGGTGCGCGGTGGGGGGGTCATCCCGTTTCAGGCGGGCTGGACGGCGGTTCGCGCCCGCTCGCTGACCAGATCGGCGATCTCGCTCATGATCCGGTTCAGGTCGAAGTCCTTGGGCGTGTACACGCGCGCCACCCCGGCGTCGCGCAGGGCGTCCGCGTCGGCCGCCGGGATGATGCCGCCAACCACGACCGGCACGTCGAGCTCGGCCTCGCGAAGCAGGCGGACGGTCTCGGGCACAAGCTCGCGGTGGGAGCCCGAGAGGATCGAGAGCCCGACCACGTCGACGTCCTCGTCGCGCGCGGACGCTGCGATCTGCTCGGGCGTGAGCCGGATCCCCTGGTAGATCACCTCCATGCCGACATCGCGGGCGCGGACCGCGATCTGCTCGGCTCCGTTGGAGTGCCCGTCGAGCCCCGGCTTGCCGACCAGGATCCGGATCCGGTGGCCCACTTGCTCGGAGACCTCGGCGACGCGCTGGCGAGCCGCCGCGAGGAGCTCCCCGTTGACGCTTTCGGGCGCCTCGCCCACGCCGGTCGGTGCCCGGTAGTCGCCGAACACCTCCCGCAGCACGCCCGCCCACTCGCCGGTGGTCGCCCCGGCCTTGGCCGCCTCGATCGTCGCCGGAACGATGTTCGCCGAAGGATCCCGCGCGGCATCGGCCAGGCCGGCGAGAGCGCGATCCACCGCGGCGGCGTCGCGCTCGGCCTTCCAGCGCTCGAGCGCTTCCCGGCGCTCGCGCTCGACCTCGGGGTCAGGCGTGAGGATCCCGCCGTCGGCGCCGGCGGTGAGCGGGGAGTCCTCCGTCTCGGTGAAGCAGTTCTGGCCGACGACCCTGATCTCGCCTCGCTCGATCCTCGCCACTCGCTCGCGGTTGGACTCGACCAGCTGCGCCTTCATGTAGGGCACCGCCTCGACGGCGCCGCCGCGCTCCTCGACGTGGGCCATCTCGGCGCGCGCGTTCTCGGCGAGCTCCTCGACGAGCGCGTCCATCACCTTCGAGCCCTCGAAGATGTCCGGGTAGTCGAGGAGGTCGGTCTCGTTGGCGAGGATCTGTTGGATCCGCAGGCTCCACTGCTGGTCCCAGGGCCGGGGCAGGCCGAGAGCCTCGTTCCACGCTGGGAGCTGGATCGCGCGGGCACGCGCGTCGCGGCCGAGGGTGACCGCCAGGGCCTCGAGCACGATCCTCGGGACATTGTTTTCGGGCTGTGACTCCGTCAGGCCCAACGAGTTCACCTGGACGCCGTAGCGCAGGCGCAGGTACTTCGGCTCTGTCACCCCATAGCGCTGGCGCCCGATCTCCTCCCACAGGCGACCCATGGCGCGCAGCTTCGCGTGCTCCTCGATGAACCGCACGCCCGCGTTGACGAAGAACGAGATCCGCCCGAAGACCCGGGGGAAGTCCTCGTCGGTCACCTGTCCGCGCTCCCTGACCTCGTCCAGCACCGCGATCGCGGTCGAGAGCGAGTACGCGATCTCCTGGACCGGGGTGGCCCCGGCCTCCTGGAGGTGGTAGCTGCAGACGTTGATCGGGTTCCAGCTCGGCACCTCGTTGACGGTGAACGCGACGGCGTCGGCGATCAGCCGCATCGAGGGCTCCGGAGGAAAGGCGTAGGTGCCGCGCGACAGGTACTCCTTGATGATGTCGTTCTGCGTCGTGCCCTTGAGCTTCGAGCGCTCGATCCCGTTCTCCTCGGCCACGGCGACGTAGAGGGCGAGCAGCCAGACGGCGGTCGCGTTGATCGTCATCGAGGTGTTCATCTCGTCGAGGGGGATTCCGTCGAAGAGGGCGTGCATGTCGCCCTTGTGTGTGATCGAGACTCCGACCTTGCCCACCTCGCCGCGGGCCAGCAAGTGGTCCGGGTCGTATCCGGTCTGCGTCGGGAGGTCGAAGGCGACCGAGAGCCCCGTCTGGCCCTTGGCCAGGTTCCGGCGGTAGAGCTCGTTCGAGCGCCGGGCGTCCGAGTGCCCTGCATAGGTCCGCATCACCCATGGCTTGTCGCGCTCGGTGAGCCTATGGTTGGCCATGCACCCCGGATTCTACGTTCGTGCGGGGGCTCGTCATGGCACGGCTGATCGATCTGCGACATCTCGGCCGCAATCGCCTGATCGCCGCGGAAACGCGCCACGGTCACCCGCTACCCTGCACGGACCTCGGATGGGACCGATCCGCCTCAAGACCCGAGCGGCCGTTGTCCTGGTCGCCGCGATCGCGATCGGCGTGGCCGCTGCCACCGCCGCCGCGGGGGTGACCGTGTACAAGAACAACTTCGCGCACAAGGGGGACGCGAAGGAGCTTCGGCACGCGGAGGGCAAGCACTGCAAGCGGCAGTTCCGAAAGAAGTCGAAGGACGTTCAGATCAACGTCAGCAAGAGCCCCGACGCCTGCGGCTATCGCCCCCCCGTCGAGGGCGACACCGACGGGCCCGACCACAACTTCCAGGCGAGGGCGAAGTTCCTCCGGACCACGCCGAAGGGCCTTCGAGACAAGGCCTACGTAGCGATCGCGGTGCGCTCGGGCAAGACATCGGGCTATGAGCTTCGAGTGTTCCCGGTCAAGCACAAGTTCAGGCTGATCCGCAATCCCTCGGGCGGCGGCGGTGACTTCCCGGCAGACGGGAAGAGCTCGGCGATCAAGGGCTTCAACAAGCCCAACGTCCTCGGTTTGAAGGCCGAGGGCTCCAAGCTGACCGCCAGGGTCAACGGGACCAAGGTCGCCAAGGTCACCGACGCCAACCCGGCCCAGGTCGGCGGGCGCAAGCTCGAGGTGGCGATCGGCAGCGGCAAGCGCTCCGGCAAGACCGTCTCCGGGACGATCGACAACCTGAAGCTCCAGGTCCCAACGCCGTAGCGGCATCAGCGCCGGCCGCGCCTGGCCGACGGGGCAGTTAGCGGAGAGCCTTGAACTGTGTCCCGACGTGTCCGTCCTCCGGACATCAGGGGACGCAGTTTGGGTGCCGCCCCCACCCAGCCCAATAGCGTGCTGTGGCTTAGCGGTGGCTGGGATCAACCGTGCCGACGGCTAGTCTGAGCACATGGCGACGGAGACGCTTGAGCGTCCCCGAACCGGGGGTCCCGACTCAGGTCTCGGCGGCAACTGGCTCGTGATCGTGCTGAATGACGATCACAACACGTTCGACCACGTGGCGAAGACGCTCGCTCGGGTGATCCCGGGGGTGACCGTGGACGACGGATACGGGCTCGCGGACCGTATCCACAGCTCGGGTCAGGCGACCGTGTGGACGGGGCCGAGGGAGACCGCGGAGCTGTACTGGGAGCAGCTCGAGGGCGCCGGCCTGACCATGGCGCCCCTCGAGCAGCACTAGCAAGCAAGCGCGCACGCCTGCCCAGGCACGCCCGAGGGTGGTTTTCGTACAGGTCGAGAAAGCGCGCCGCTTTTGCACCGTTTAGTCAAGGATGAACAAGTTCAAGGGCTTGATCCTCGCCGAGGACGCATACGGCCCGACCCGGCGCGAGTGGTTCGGGCGCGCCCCACAGCTGTTCCCGCTCGCCAACACGCCACTGCTCTTCTATGCGCTGGAGACGATCCGCAACGCGTCGATCGACGAGGTGATTATCGCCTCCGGTCCCGCAGCGGTCGACGACCTGCGGGAGGCGATCGGCGACGGGGCGGAATGGGACCTCTCGGTGAGCTACCTCGAGGACGACAACGTCCTGGGAGCGGCTCACGCGGTTGGCCTCGCCGAGGCGCTGGTGGGTGAAAGCCCGTTGCTGATCTCCGACGGCGGGACCCTGGTCACCCAGCCGATTCAGCCCTTCATGGACCGGTTCGTCGACGCCGGCCTGGATGCGCTGACCCTCGTGGGGACCAGAAACGGGGTCGCCGCCGGCCGTCCCGAGCTCGCGGGATTGAGCACCTGCATCCTTGGCCCGCGGATCTTCGACGCAGCGGCCGCGGTCGCGGGATGGGGATCCGGCCACCCCGACGTCCAGGCGGCGGTTTCGTGGCTGGTCGCCGCGGGCGGGCGCGTCGAGACCCACCGCGTCGACGGCTGGTGGAAGAACACCGGCAGGCCCGAGGACCTGCTGGAGGCGAACAGGATCCTGCTGGACCGCCTGGTCGACTCGGTCTCGGCTGTCAACGGCCGAAACGCGGAGGTCGAGGGGCGGGTGCTGATCGACGACACCGCCACGATCGAGTCCAGCCGCGTTCGGGGACCATCGGTGATCGGCCCGGGAGCGCGGATCATCGACTCCTACGTCGGTCCGTACACCTCGGTGGGCGAGGAGGCGATCATCGAGAACTCCGAGGTCGAGAACGCGATCATCCTCCCCCGCGCAACCATCGAGCACTTCGGGCTCCGCGTGGAAGAGAGTGTGATCGGCGAGGGAGCCGAGCTGCGACGCACGTTCCGGGTCCCGCGAGGGGTTTCGCTGAGCATCGGCGCCGAGTCCGAGATCGCGCTTTCCTAGCACCTCCTGGTACTAGTACTTTGGCGGTTCCAGGCGGCGCTGGCGACGGTGGGCTCTGATAGAAGGAACGTCCAGCTGGGCTCGGACCCCGTCGCTCACAGGTCCGTGGCTCTCAACGTCGAAAGCTTGGCCAGATGCCCCCTTCCAGGCACAACGACAGACTTTTCCGCTGCCTTGCAACCGCTCTCACAGCGGTCTGCCTGGCGATGCTCCTCATGGCCGGCTCCGCGTCGGCCGGGGGGGCCCGTGCGCCGGGATATGGCGGGCTGCCGCGACTGTTCGCCCCGAACAGCGTGTGGAACAAGCCCCTCGCCCGGAACGCGCGTCTCGACCCGGACTCCAAGCAGCTCGTCGACTACCTGAACCAGGAGGTGAATCGGGAGGAGGCGGCCCACATCGGGCCGTGGATCATGGCGGACAGCTACAGCACACCCCTCTACATCGTGGGGCCGAAGATGCGGCGCGTGAAGGTCGCGCTCTCGGACCCGAGCGCCTCCTGGCGCAAGGGCCTGCAGCAGGTGTTCACCAAGGTCCCGATTCCGCCCAACGCCCGCCCCGCCGCCGGGAGCGACGGGCACATGACGATCTGGCAGCCCAAGACGGACACGATGTGGGAGTTCTGGCAGGCGAGCAAGCAGTCCGATGGCTGGCACGCGAGCTGGGGCGGGGCGATCAGGCACGTCTCGGACAGCCGCGGCTACTACACGACCAGCTCGTGGCCAGGGCTCTCGCAGCCCAACTGGGGCGCCACCGCAACCAGCCTGCCCGTGGTCGCCGGAACGATGACCGTCAAGGAGCTCCGGTCCCCCTGGATCAGGCACGCGCTCGCGGTCGACCTGCCCAGCCCGAGGGCCGGCGTGTACTCGTGGCCGGCGCAGCGAACCGATGGCTACGGGCCCCCGGACTCGATCCCCGAGGGCGCCCGCCTGCGGCTTCCCGCCCACCTCGATCTGCAGACCCTGAACCTGCCCCCCCTCACGCTGAAGATCGCCCGGGCCGTGAAGCGCCGCGGGATGATCGTTCGCGACCAGACGGGGACGGCGATCGGCTTCTACGCGCAGGATCCGGTCGGCTGGAACGAGGATCCCTACAACGGTCAGAACGGGATCTTCCAGGGGCAGATGCCGAGCCAGATCCTGGCGACATTCCCGTGGGGGAGGCTCCAGGTGCTCAAGATGAGCCTCTGCTCGGACCAGTCGCGCCCCTGCCTGCAGCACTAGAGGCATCCTCAGCGCTCTGACGGCCGGTGCCGCTGCAGCTATAGCTCGGCGCCCGCTGCGGCCCGGGTTCGGTCGGGCTCGCGATCGCCCTCAACCGCGGACGACGAATTCGCCGAGATCCGCACCGGTCGGGTTCCCGCGAGCCAAACGAGAGCAGCTTGGTGACGCGAGCTGACCACCGCACTGGCGCTGGGCCGGTGGGCGAGACGGAGGAACGCCCTCAGGTCACCTGTGGCGCTGAGATCGACCTCGTATCGGTCCTGCTCGGAGACAGACGCCGGATCGGTCCCGGCCAGCACCGCCACCGACGGCTCGCCGCTCGCGGCCAAGCGGCTACTACGCCGGCGCACTCCGGCCCGATAACGCAAGAGATCCATCACCCCGAGTGCCCGACGTGGGTGCTCGAGCAGTTCGTGAACGAACCGGCGAATCGCCCTCGGTTGGCGCTCGCGTAGTCGGACCCTGAGGCGATCCCAGGCCGTCACGCCCGCACGACGCTCGACCAGCCCCGGTGACCACCACTCCGCGCCGGCGAAGGAGGAGGCGACCTCCAGGTGGGCCCGGTGCATGGCCTCCCAGCCTTCGGAGATCTGCCCGGGGTGCGTGTGATAGATCATCCCTACGCGGGGGGAGAGCTTGGCGGGACCCCGTCCGAGCAGGCGACACCAGAGGTCGAGGTCCTCGCAGAAGACATCGCGGAACCCTCCGACCGCGAGCGCGGCCTCGCGGTGGAACATCGCGGCGCTGGAGGGGATCGGATTCTCCGGATGAAGAAGCGTTGCGGGCGAATCGAGGGTCACGGGTGCTTCCGTCAGTGGACCGTGATAACGGCCGTGGCCCGGGTTGTCGGGGCGCTCGAGGCACCCGCAGGCCACCAGCACGTTGCCCGGCGTGAGCGACCAGAGCGTGTCGAGATGGTGCGGGAGCCACTCGTCGTCATCATCGAGGAGGGCCACCCATTCGTTGCTCGCGGCCCGCAGGCCGCTTTCGTAGGTGGCCGCGGCACCCAGGTTGCGCTCGTGCGTGATCACCTGGGCGCCGAACGCCTGGGCGACCTCGGCCGTGTCGTCCGTGGAGGCGTCGTCGACGACGATCACCTGCGCCGCCAGCCGGGGGCGCTGCTGAGTGATGCTCTGGAGCGCGCGCCGCAAAAGCGGCGCCCGGTTGAAGGCGGGGACGATGACCGAGACGGGCAGTCTGTCTTCGGGGCGACCTTCTCTGCCTTCGTCGAACCTACCTCCACGTGCCCCCATCCCAGTCCAGAATCTATCTGACCGGGGGGAGGCGGGCGGATCAAATTGGGGCGGCATGTCGTTCGTTTTTCCTCAGACCGACGGTTGGGGACCCGTCGCAAGCCGGGTGGCCCACTTCGAGCTCGGGGCCACCCTTTGCACGATCGCTGACGCGCGATCTCGATCGCGCGGGAGAATTCCCGCCACCACGAGCATGCAGACGGCATAGGCAAGGGACCCCGCCGCCAGGCTCGCCAGCAGGCCGATCAACCCGGGGGTGGCCGCATCGATGACGTGAGCGACCGCGAAGCCGCCCGCGTATGCGATCACGAGCCCCGCCAATTGGCGCCGCGGCCAAAGGTGAAGCAGCGACTGGGAGAGGTGGGCCCTGAGCACCCCGAACTGGACCGCCAGCTGAAGCGTGAACCCGATGGTTACGCCCAGGGCGGCGCCGGTGACGCCCATCGAGAGCGTCAGGACCACGGTCAGGGGCACGGTCGCCGCGAGCCGGATCCCCGCCAGCCACGTGGTGGCGAGGGGCCTCCCAACCGCCAGGAGGGCATCGGCCTGGATGGTCGACATGGTGGCGATCGCGGGCAGAAGCAGAACGATTGCCAGCGCCGTGGACGCACGGCCGAATCCGGGGCCGAACAGGTCCATGATGCCCACCGCGGCGCCCCCGCCAACCGCGGCGGGAAGCAGCATTGCCGCGGCGACGTAGCGCTGCGAATCCACGAGCGCGCGGTCGAAGCCCCTCCGATCCTCTCCGACGTGCCGCTCGACCAGAGTCGGGAAGACCATTTCCCCGATGCGGTAGTTCAGCTCGATGAACCGCTGGCTGAGCGCCCAAGCACGATTCCAAGCCCCGACCGCTGCGAGCGAACCGAAGGCGCCCAGAATCCAGGTGCCGACCTGATCGCTGACGCCCGTCGCGAGCGAGCCGGGCGTGACCTTCAGCCCGAACCGAAGGATCTCCGGAAGGACTCGAAAGCCGCTCCGAATCTCCTCCATCGGCACCGACCAGCGAATCCATTTGTGCGCAACGACGAGGCGATGCATGAGCGACGTGACCCAGGAGCCGACGGTGGCCAGGATCAGGCCCCACACGGTCGGCAAGAAGATGCTCAGGACTGCTGCCAGAACCAGGTAGGAGGCGAGCTGATGAGAGCGAATCCAGAAAAGCTCACGCCCGGCGCGGAAGGCCGACATGACGCCGTCGATGTTCCAGGCGGGGTTCGTGAACAGGAGGTAGCCGGCGAGGCTCACCACGGCCGGCAGGAACAGGTGCGGCTGGTCGATCGGGCCGTGGAACAGAAAGTAGGTCGCCAGCGTGGCGATCCCGCAGGCGACCAGTGTGAGACCGGTCGAGAAGAGGAAGACAGGGACCCACAGGCCGGTCACCTTGGGGCTCCGGAGCGGCAACGGCGCCAGCAGCCTGATCAGCGCGGGCTGCTCGCGGACGCTCGACAGAAACCAGACAGCTCCGGTCGGAGCGTAGGCGAGGGCAAACTCACCGATCACCGTGACGCCGTAAATGCGGGCCGTGAGGATGCTCGACCCGAGCGCCAGCACCCCGCTCACGGCGAAGCTCAGGGCACCGAACCCGAAGGCATTGCTGAAAGACGGTCGCTCGTTTGACTCGGCGTCGGCGGCCATCGGCTCAGCGGGGATCGAGCAGCAGTTGACTTGCCCGATCGGGGGACCTGTATACCGCGCGAGCGGGATTTCCCACCACGGTGGCCCCGGGGGGGACATCCCGTGTGACCACGGCGCCGGCACCCACCACGGCCCCCTCGCCGATTCGCAGCCCGCCCAGGATCACGGCACCCGACCCGAGCGACGCACCACGCTCCACGACGGTCCTTCGAAGCTCCCAGTCGCCGTCGTCGAGAAGTCGCCCCCGCCTCGAGGTCGCCCGAGGCAGGTTGTCGTTGATGAAGACGACGCCGTGGCCGACGAACGCAGCGTCACCAACCGTGACGCCATCGCAGACGAATGCGTGGCTTTGGATCTTGCAGTCGGATCCGATCGCGGCGCCCCGCTGGACCTCTACGAACGGGCCGATCCGAGTTCGGGCGCCGATCCGGCAGCCGTACAGATTGGTGAACGACTGCACGACGACGTCATCCCCGAAGATCACCTCGTCGATGAGCCGATACGGGGCCTCGTTCGAGGGGGCCGCCGCCGTTCGACCATCGTGGCGCCGCGAGGACGCGCTCGTCATCAATCTGCGAAGGAACCGCGCCATTCCAGCCACCTAGACGAACGGATTGCCCGGGTCCGAGCTTGCGCCCGCTGGCCGAGATCAGAGGGTCAGGCCTTCTGCGCTTCGCCTTGCGGCTGGGGCCGTGGCTCCAGCCCACGAGCCGGCCTCACGCCGGCGAGGCGGATCGCGGCGCTCTGCCATCGCGCGCCGACCATCGCTGCTGCGCTCGGTCGCCGCGCCAGCTGAGCCAAAGCCCGGAGCGTGCTGACGCGACTCAGGTCGACGTCGTAGCGGTCGCTCGCAGGCACCAGGGTTGGATCAGCCCCGGGCAGGACCGCAATTGAGGGCTCGCCGCTCGCGGCCAGTCGGCTCGTTCGCCGCCGGACCGCCCAGCGATGTCGCAGCACGTCGAGCACCCCGAGCGCTCGCCGCGGACGCTTGAGCAGCTCGCGGGCGAACGTCCACTCCGCCTGCATGGACCCTCGGCGCCGCCCGCGTCGATAGCGATCCCACGCGGTTATGCCCTCGCGTCGATCGACGAGCCCCTGCGACCACCACTCCTCCCCCGCGAAGGACCGAGCAACGTTGAGATGGGCGACGTGCATCCCCTCCCAGTCGCCCGAGATCTGGCCGTTGTGCGTGTGGTACAGGACTCCCACCCGCGGGGACAGCGTCGCCCTACCGTGGGTAATCAGCCGACACCACAGATCCAGGTCCTCGCAGCCCAGGATCGAGAGGTCGACGCGGCCGTCGTCCCCGATCCGCGGCTCGTTCAGGGTCCCCCGGAATCCGCCGACCGCCATTGCCGTCTCGCGATGGATCATCGCTGCGCTGGCCGGAATCAGGTTCTCGGGATGCAGCAGGGGCGCCGGGGACTCGAGGACCTCGGGCCCGTCGGCGAGCGGGCCGTGAAAACCATGCTCGGTTGAGTCCTCGCGACGTTCGATGCACGCGCAGGCGACCAGGACGCTCCCCTCGGTCAGGGACCACAGGGTCGCCAGATGGTGCGGAAGCCATTCATCATCGTCGTCCAGCAGGGCCACCCAGTCGTGGCTTGCCGCTCTGAGGCCTGTCTCCCGTGCCGCGGCGTTGCCGCCCAGGTTGTGCTCGTGCCGAATCAGCCGGACTCCGAAGCGCTCGGCCACCTGAGGGCTGTTGTCGGTCGAATGATCGTCGACGACGATGACCTCAGCCGGTGGCCGGGGCCGCTGTGCTGCGACGCTGTTCAAGGCCCGCTCGAGCAGCCGCGCCCGGTTGAAGGAAGGGACGACCACGGTGATGGGCAGGGTGGGCAGCCCGTCAACTTGCATGCTCCACACCTAACTGCCGCAGGCGACAAAACTTGCACACAGAAGGCCCTCGAAACTGGCGCAAACCGCGCCCCAGAGGGGCCTCGTGGCGCCCGACACACCGCGGCGTCGCTGGCGATGCCCTCCGGTGCGATTCCCAGGATCAGCCGCTGGAGTCCAGGAAGGTCCGCTGCCACAGCTCGAGCACGAGGAGCGCCCAGATCCTGAGGGCGTTGTCCGCCGTCCCGGCCTGGTTGTCGCGGACCAGCTGCTGAACGGCCGCCGGCTCGAACAGCCCGCGCTCGCGGACGGCCGCGGGGGAGAGGCAATCGTCCACCAGCGGGCGCAGCTCCTTGTCGATCCATGCCCGAAGCGGCGCCCCGAAGCCCGCCTTCGGTCGCCAGATGACCTCCTCCGGAAGCACCCCCTCCATCGCCCTCTTGAGGACGTACTTGCGGGTGGTTCGGCGCAGCTTGAGCGTGGGGGGGACGCGGCCGGCGAGCTCGACCAGCTCGTCGTCCAGCAGCGGGACCCTGACCTCGGTCGAGGCGGCCATGCTCATCCGGTCGGTGTAGGCGAGGTTCAGGCAGGGCAGGAAGGTCTTGACGTCGAGGTACAGGAGCCGGTTCAGCCAATGGTCGTCGCCGTGACGCGCCGCGTACTCACGGTGCCGGTGGAAGGGGTCGTGGCCGCGGAGCTCGGCCCGCAGCTCTGCGCTGAGCAGCCCCGAGAGCTCCTCGGGACGGTAGTAGGAGGAGTAGGTCAGGTAGCGGTCCATGAACGGCTGGTCGAGGCCGCGCAGCAGCTTCATCGCGTTCCTTCGGGGTCCCCGCAGCCGCCCCGGCTTCCCCATCGTCAGGCGTCCGTCGAGCGACGTGCGAACGGCTCTGCGAGCCGCTCGGGGGAGAAGGTCCGCGGGACGGGTCAGCTGCGCGGCCAGGTGACGCGGGTAGCCGGCGAAGATCTCGTCGGCGCCCACCCCGCTCAGGATCACGGTGAGCCGCTCGCTGCCCGCCGCACAGATCATGTACGTGGTGATCGCGGCCGGGTCGGCGATCGGCTCGTCGAGGTGCCAGACGAGCTTCGGCAAAAGCTCGACGATCTCCGGCTTCAGCACGCGCTCGTGGTTGTCGAGGCCCAGCTCCTTGCTGAGGCGGCGCGCATAACCGAGGTCGTCGGGCACGATCTCGTGCGCGAGGTCCTCCTCGCTGAACCCCACGGTGTAGCTCGTGACCTTCTTCGTGGCCGCCTTCATGGTCGCCACCACGGCGCCGGAGTCGAGGCCTCCGCTCAGGAAGCTGCCCAGCGGGACGTCGGAGACCATCTGACGGCGGATCGCGGCTTGCGCCGTGTCCCGAACCCGCTCGGCCCAGGAGTCATCCGAGACGCCGTCTTCGACCTGAAAGCTGGCGTCCCAGTACTCCCTCACGGCCAGCTCGCCGTTCGCGTAGCGGGCGCAGTGCCCTGCCGCGAGCTGGTACATGCCCTCGAACAGCGTCCCCGGGTCCGGAACCCACAGGAAGGTCAGGTACTCGGCGAGCGCCGGGTGGCGGATCGAGGGAGACGGGAGGGCCTTGAGCAGCGCCTTGAGCTCCGACGCGAAGTAGAGGACGCCGCCCTGATGGGCGTAGTAGAGGGGCTTCACGCCGACGCGGTCGCGGGCCAGGAAGAGCTCCTGGCGCTCGCGGTCCCAGATCGCGAACGCGAAGATGCCGTTGAGCCGATCGAGCATTTGCTCGCCGTGCCGCGCGTACATGGCCAGCAGCACCTCCGTGTCGCAGTCGGAGGCGAACTTAAGGCCGTCGGCCTCGAGCTCGGCCCGCAGCTCGCGAAAGTTGTAGAGCTCGCCGTTGTAGGTGATCCAGTAGCGGTCCCTGGCGTAGGCCATCGGCTGAGCGCCTCTCGGGCTCGTGTCGAGGATGCTCAGCCTCCGGTGTCCCAGGGCCGCCGGAACCGCGCCGTTGTCCGCCGGAAACAGCTGCACCCCCTCGCCGTCGGGCCCCCGGTGAGCCAGGACCTCGGTCATCGACTCGATCAGGAGCCGATCGGCGCGGCCGACGAAGCCGCAGATGCCGCACACGATCAGCCGCCCGTCCCGAGGTGGCCCGCGGGCGGGCCCGACGCCTCCGCGCGGGTGCCGAGAAGGAGCTGATCGAGTGCCGTCAGTCTTGCGCCGCCTTTCACGTTGATCTGGATAGAGGGCTGACCCCGCAGAAAGCCAGGCTAATCGACCATCGCGAAGCAGCCCGCCACCAACTGATCATGTCCCTGAAAGAAACGCGCCACCTCGGCGCAGCTTGTGCCGAGGTCCTCCGGCAGAGGGGGTGGGCCACCTGATGCGCCAGGTCGCCCGACGCCTCAAGGACGGCAGCCTGGACCTTGTCGAGGTGCCCGACCCCGCTCCCGGGCCTGGGTCGGTCTCTGTGCGAGTGGAGGCTTCCGTGCTCAGCGCGGGAACCGAGCGAGCGACGCTCGACGTTGCCAAGAAGGGCCTCGTCGCGAAGGCGCGGGCGCGGCCCGATCAGGCGCGGCAGGTGGTCGAGCGCATGCGTCAGGACGGGGTGCGCTCCACCGTCAACCTAGTCCGCCAGAAGCTCGAGCAGCTCGGCCCGCTCGGCTACAGCGCCGCCGGCGTCGTGATCGAGGCGGGGTCCGAGACCCGCGGCCTGAGTCCAGGGGACCGCGTGGCGATCGCGGGCGGGGGCTTCGCCAGCCACGCCGAGCTGGACGTGGTCCCCTCGCTCCTGTGCGCCAGGGTCCCGGACGGGGTTTCGCCCGATGATGCGGCCTTCGCCACCCTCGGAGCCGTCGCGATGAACGGCTTTCGCCGGGCCGATGTCCAGGTCGGGTCGACCGTCGCCGTGATCGGGTTGGGCCTGATCGGTCAGCTCGCCGTGCGCATCGCGAAGGCGGCGGGATGCCGCGTCCTCGGCGTCGACCTCAGCCCCGAGCTGGTGGAGCTCGCGCGCGGCGCAGGCGCCGACGGCGTAGTCCGCTCGGAGCTCGAGCGGGGATCTCGGTGGGAAGCGTCGGCCGACGCCGTGCTGGTTTGCGCGGCCACCGACTCCAACGATCCGGCGCTGCTCGCCGCGAGCCTGGCGCGCGACCGGGGCCGGGTAGTGATCGTCGGGGACGTGAAGATGGAGTTGCCGCGGGCGCCGTTCTACGACAAGGAGCTGGAGCTGCGGCTTTCGCGTTCCTACGGACCGGGCCGGTACGACCCCAATTACGAGCTCCACGGGCTCGACTACCCGATCGGCCACGTTCGTTGGACCGAGCAGCGCAACATGGATGCCTTCCTCGGCCTGGTCGCCGAGCGGAAGGTCGTTCCCTCGGAGCTGGTCACCCACCGCTTCGCGTTCGGGGACGCGGAGCGGGCCTTCGACCTGCTCCAGTCGGGGACCCGCGTCGTCGGCGTCGTCCTCTCCTACGCGGAGAACGGCGCGGCGGAGCGGCCCCGAGCACAGAAACGCAGCGTCCGCCGGGTTGCCCCCGCGAACGGGCCGCGCGGCCGCGTCGGCATGATCGGGGCGGGTTCCTTCGCCACCGGGACCCTGATCGGTGGGCTGCGTGACGCCGGCTTCGAGCTGGTGGCCATCGCCTCCGCCTCCGGGCTATCCGCCGAGAGCGCTCGCCGCCAGTTCGGGTTCGAGGCAGCCTACGCCGAGGCGGACGAGGTCATCGACCGAGACGACTTGGACTTGATTGCGATCGCGACCCGCCACGACTCCCACGCAGAGCTCGCCGCGAGGGCGTTGGGGGCCGGCCGGGCCGTCTACGTGGAGAAGCCGCTCGCGCTCGACGAGGAAGGGCTCTGGCGGGTTCGGGAGGCGCAACGCCGCACTGGAGCCCCGCTGGTGGTGGGATTCAACCGTCGCTATGCGCCGCTGGCGGCCGAGCTTCGGCGCCTGTCTGGGCCGAGGCTGATGGCCTACCGCGTCAACGCGGGGCCGTTGCCCACGGACCACTGGACCAACGACCTCGCCCGGGGCGGCGGGCGCCTGAAGGGCGAGGGGTGCCATTTCATCGACTTCCTCTGCGATCAGGCCGGGAGCGATCCGGTGACCGTGAGCGCTCGCGGCTTCGCCTCGCGTCCCGACCTCCCGTTGGCGGCGACGGACAACTTCAGCGTCGAGATGGTCTTCGCGGACGGCGGCGTGGGCACGCTTCACTACGCGGCCGATGCGCCGCTTGGCCCGGGCAAGGAGCGCTTCGAGAGCAGCTCGCCCGGGGTGTACGCGGAGCTCGAGGATTATCGGCGCGGGCGCATCTGGCGCGGCAACAAGAAGCAGCGCCTGGGCGGCGGACGCCAGGACAAGGGGTTCGCGGCGCAGTTCAAGTTCCTCGCCGAGCTCGCGCGGGGAAGAGTGGAGGCGCCGCCGCCCGAGAGCTTCTTGCTCTCGAGCCTGGCGACGCTTGCGGCGGCCCGCTCGCTCGTGAGCGGACACCCGGAGACCGTCGTCCTGGGCGCCGACCACGGACCCGAATCGGCGCCCCAACAGGCGGTGGAAGCCGTGGCTGAGCATGGCCGTTAGTCGAGGAGACCCAAGAGATCGCGGTTCGGAGGTGGAACAGGTCGGAATGGAGGCTAGAGGCAGCATGAGCATCCAACCAGGCGAGCGCGAGCGCGCCCGCTTCGACGTGCCCCCGCCCGACCGCGATCGTGGCCCCGGGCCCACCTTCGGCCAGGCGCTGCGGCGCCACTGGCGCGTGATGGTCGTGTGCGTCGGCGGGCTCGCCCTGCTCGCGATCGCCTACAGCGTCGTGCGCACCCCCAACTACTCGGCCGAGACGCGGCTGGCGGTCGGGGGGCTGAACGCGAGCACGCCCTCGGCGTTCACCGGCTTCTCGACCGCGGCTCAGCAGCTCGCCGAGACGGACAGCCGCGCCGTGCAGGGCGACGCGGTGGTGCGCGACGTCGCCGCGGCGCTCAAGACCAGCCCCGGGCAGGTGCGACCCCATCTCTCGGCGGCGCCGGTCCCGCAGACGCCGGTGTTCACCGTGACGGCGACCACGAAGTCGGCGGGAACGTCGATCGACATGTCCCGGCTCGCCGCCGAGGCCCTCACTCGAGAGGCCAATCGGGCCAGCGACGCCGCACCGGGGCAGCTGTTGAAGGAGTACCAGCGAGCTGAACGCGAGCGCGAAAGGGCGGAGGCCCGGGTCGCGACAGGCGGAAGCACTCCGGCGTCCAGGGCCGACCTCGTTGGCGCCAACGCGCAAGCCGACGCGGCGAGGAAGCGGTACACCGCCGCCGTGCAGGGCGGCTCGGTACGCCTCGAGATCATTCAGGGGCCGGCGGAGGCTTCCAGCGACCGCACGAGCAAGCTCCAGATGCTGCTCTTCGTCGCCGTTGTGCTCGGCTTCATCATCGGCTCGGCGATCGCGGTGTTCCTGGAAAACACCCGTTACTCGAACTTAGAGGAGAGCACGCTCGGCCGCTGGGAGCTGGCGCGCCGGACCCGTGCCCAGCGCGCGCGGGCTCGGCGTACGCGGCCCTAGCCCGTCGACGTGGCCGGGCGCGTCCCACGCCTCGTCCCGCTCGGCGCCGGCCTGGCCGTCGTCGTGGCCGGATTGCTGTTCGCGGCGGCAAGCGTTCCCCACGGCGCGGATCTCGCGGTGGCGCTTGCGGGGCTGGCCGTGCTCGCCTCGCTCGTCTACCTGGCCTGGCAAATCGACCCCGCGTGGCTGTTCACGGCGGCGCTGATCGGCTCCACCTTCAACGGGAACTGGTCGGACCTCGGCGTCCCCGGGGGGCTTCCTCCGGACCGCCTGATCCTGGTCGCCGGGATCCTGGGGCTGATCCTGTACTCGCCGGCCGCCCGCGATCGCCCCCCGTTCCGGGCGCGGCCGATCCACGCTCTACTGGCGCTCACCGTCGTCTGGGCGATCGGGTCCGGGATCGCCGCCCACACCCTGGACGAGTCGAGTGTCCAGTTCTACATCCTCGACCGAATGGCGGTGCCCTTCGCCGTCTTCGCGCTTGCTCCGCTGGCGTTCACCACCCCTCGCCACCGCGCGGGCTTCATCACGGCAATGGTGTGGTTCGGCGCGTACCTTGGTCTGACAGCGTTCTTCGAGATCGTCGGGCCGCACCAGCTCGTCTTTCCCCGCTTCATCCTCAACACGGGCTGGGGCACCGAACGGGCGCAGGGGCCGTTCATCGAGCCCTCGGTCAACGGGTTGGCGCTCTATATGTGCGCCGTGTCGTCGGTGATGGCGCTCTCGACCTGGAAGGGCAGAAGCCGTATCGGGGCCGGCACCACCCTGTTCCTCTGCGTGCTCGGGCTGCTCTTCACTCTCACGCGCTCGGCCTGGGTCGCCGCCATCGCCGCCACGGTGGTGACGCTCGCGGTGGCGCCGGGGCTGCGCCGCTACCTGCTCCCCGTGACGGTCGCGACCCTGGCGCTGGTGCTGGCGGCACTCGCCGTTTTACCCGGGTTCGAGGCGAGCGTCCAGCAGCGCGCCGACAACCAGCTGACGGTCTGGGAGCGTCGCAACGTCAACGACGCCGCGCTGAACATGGTCGACCACCGGCCGCTGCTCGGATTCGGGATCGGGCGATTCAACGACGACAACCGTGACTACTTCCAGCTCCAGAGCGACATTCCGATGTTCGTCACCACCCAGATCGCGCTCCACAACGTCTTCCTGCTGCTGGCCGTCGAGCTCGGCCTGATCGGCGCGACGCTGTACGGCGCCAGCTTCCTGGCCGTGGTCGGGAGCGCGCTCCTCTCGCGCGGCCCCCCCGAGATGCGGCGGTGGCGGATCGGACTGCTCGCGATCGCGCTCTATTGGATCGTGGGCGCGCAGTTCGTGCCCCTCGGACAGGTGTTCGCGAACATGATCGTGTGGATGTGGGCCGGGATCGTCCTCGGCGGCGCGACGGGCTCCACCCAGCCCGCGTCGAATGGGCGCCGCCTGGAGCCTCCGGTGCCGGCTCAGGAGCTGGTGCTCAGGGGCCGGGCGCTCGGCGAGGGCACCTTCTAGCCGAGCGCCCGCCCGCTCAGCGGGCGAGCAGGTCGGCGAAGGCGTCGCGCAGCTGGTCGACGCCGCGATCGAGGTTGTACTCGTCGATCACCTTGCGTCGCCCGGTCTCACCAAGCCGGCGGCCCAGCGAGCGGTCGCGCGCCAGGCGCTCGATCGCGTGGCCGAGCTCGTCCGGGCGTCCGGCGGGGACCAGGAGCCCGGTGACGCCGTCCTCGATCAGCTCCGGGATGCCCATCGTGTTGGAGGCGATCGCGGGGAGGCCCGTCGCGAGCGCCTCCATCAACACGACCGGGATCCCCTCGCCGAGGCTGGGGAGGCAGAAGACGTCCGCGCGTCGGTAGTGCTCCCTGATCCGGTCCTGGCCGACGGCGCCGGAGAAGGTGACCCGATCCTCGATCCCGAGTTCGCGCGCCTGCCACTGGAGCGCCTCGAGCCTGGTGCCGTCGCCGACGAGGTCAAGCTGGACCGTGGTGCCGTGGTGTCGAAGGCGGGCGATCGCGTCGAGCAGGACAGAGTGGCCCTTCTCGCGCTCGAGCCTGCCGACCGACAGCAGCCGCAGATCCCCCGTCGAGGGCCGCGACGGGATCTCGTCGGCCAGCCATTCGCCGTTGAGGCCGCATCTGGCCACCCGGACCTTGTCCCAGTGATCCTCGGGCGCCATGCGCATCACCTGGCTGCGGCCGAAGTCGCTGATGCAGATCACGAGCGAGGCGGTCTCCACCTTCGCGGCGAGGCTTCCCGGGCCGTCGTTGAAGATGTCCGTCCCGTGGGCGCTGAAGCTCCACGACCAGCGCCGCCGGCCGCGACGCTCGCCTCCCAGGCGGGCCACGAGCTGGGCGACGTCGCCGGAGGGGTTCGTGAAGTGGGCGTGGATGTGCGTCAGGCCGCGGCGTGAGCACTCGCGCCAGATCGGGACGGCCTCGAGGAAGTAGAAGAGCTGCCAAAGCCGTCCGTGAAAGCCGCTCGGGGGGCGCCGCAGCGCGAAAGAGAGGGTTCGCGCGTAGGCGCCAGGCCCGGTGACGAGCGCCCGCAGGTGGGCCCGCAGGAACGGGCCCCACCGGAGCGGAAGCACGGTGAAGGTCGACTCCTCCGCCTCCCGGTCTGCCTGCGTGAGCACGTGGTCGGGGTTGCTGTCGTGGAGGGCGAACGTGTGGATGTCGAGGCCGCGGTCGCGCAGCGCGTGGACCTCTCGCTGGACGAAGGAGTGCGACAGGCCGGGATAGAGGGTGGCCAGGTAGGCGAGGCGGACCTCGGCCTGCGGGCCTGCGCCGTTGCCGGCGCTCATCGCCTGGCCCGTCCGCGGTCGCGAATCGTGGCCTCGATCGCGGACGAATAGCCGCCCGCCGAGTCCATGGGGCTCCGGCCGAGCGTCGCCTCGTGAGCCCGCCGGCCAAGCGCGCCTCTGCGCCGCGGGTCCTGAGCGAGGTCCGAGAGCGCGCCCGCGAACGCCGCGGTGTCCGACGGATCGACGATCAGCCCGCCCTGGGGATCGGCGATCAGGTCCCGTGTCGCCCCGGCGTGGTGGGACGCCACCAGCGGCAGCCCCGCGGCCGCAGCTTCAAGCAGCACGATGCCGAACGGGTCGTCGAGCGTGGGAAAGGCGAAGACGTCGGCTTCCGCGTAGCGTGCGGGCATCTCGGCGTGATCGACGAACCCCGCGAACTCGGCATCGAGGTCGAGCTCTGCGGCGAGGTTTCGAAGCCGTTCCTCCTCCGGGCCCGTTCCGACGACGACCAGGCGGATCTCTGGGTGCCGAACGCGCGCCTCGGCCACGGCGGCGAGCAGCTTGTCCACTCCCTTGTGGCGGACCAGGCGGCCGGCGGTGAGGACGGTGATCCTGTCGCCGCGCTCGTACTCCCTCTCCTCCGCGATCCGCCAGAGGCGATCGAGGGTGGAGGAGTGGGGAGCGAGAAACACCCGCTCCGGAAGGACGCCGAGCTCCACGAACCGCGCGGCGGCAGGCTTGCTCAACGCGACGCAGGCGGAGGCGGCGCGCAGGAGCACCGCCCGCGCGATCAGCTGGTGGCGGCCGAGGGTGCTCTCGTACTCCGACGTCCCGTCGCTGTAGATGATCAGCGGGGCGCGGCGAAGCCGGCAGTACACGGCGGAGTAGGCGGTGGGGATCGAGAAGCCGAAGCTGATGACCGCCTCGGCGCGGCTCTTCGCCAGGGCGCCCAGGACGCGCGGGCTCAGGTAGTAGTCGGGGCGGTCCGGGGCGCCGCTCCTCAGCGTCAGCCCGTCGATCACCTGGTGCTCGAAAGGGAGCTCCTCGCCGGCCGCCCACGGCATGCCCCGGGTCCCGGTCTGCGCACAGAACACGACCGTCAGATCGACGAGGCTGCCCAGGGCCTTGAGCACCTCGAGCATGTACGGCGTCGGGATGTCCGTGACCAGGGCGACGCGGCGCCTGCCTCCCCCGGGGGGCAAGGCATCCTGGCCAGGGTTGACGCGGCGGACCGGATTGGCGATCGCTCCGGACATCTTCAGGCGGCCACCCGCTCCCCCTCGCGCCGCTGCGCGTTTGGCGCTCGATCGAGCGCCAGCAGGTGGGTCAGCGCCAAGAGCATCGGGGCGACCACCCAGCGGACGTGGTGGGCGCCGTTCGTCCACAGGCGCCGCCGCTGGAAGATCGGGAGGCCATCCTCGTCCAGCATGCGACGCGCGCCGAATCGGAACACGTTCCACGCCGCGGTCGCGTAGGAGTCGTCGTGCCGCGCGGCGATCGAGAGCGTCTGGATCCCCTGGGCGACCGACTGGGCGTCGATCGGGAACACCTTGTCCGCGTAGTACTTCGGAGTGCCGTCGGGCATGAACAGCTCACGACGGTAGTAGGCGAGCCCGTCCCGCCAGGCGGCTTCCGCCATCTCGCCCCCGATTCCGGCGTCCGCGCAGGTCCTCAGTGCGTCGAGGACATAGCCGGTGTGGAAGTTGTCGACCCAGGCCAGGTTGGGACGCTCCCCGTAGCGCCAGGACCCGTCAGGGCGTTGGTGGGCGGCCGTGTAGCGAACGGCCGCTTCGGCGCTCGACGCGGAGCCGCCCTCCTCGCGATCGAGGGCCACGAGCCGAGCGAGCAGCGAGGCCACCAGCAGGCTGGAGTTGTGGATCGGGGACCGGTCGCCCCGCAGATAGCCGAAGTAGGCGCCCTCGTCGGCCTCGGTGAGGGGCACGAAGCGCAAAAAGAAGCGCCCGGCGCCCGCGGCGAGGTCGAGCAGGCGAGGGTCGCCGGTCGCCTCGTGCGCGTCGAGCAGGGCGTGGCCGGCGAACGCGGTGGCGATCGTGTTCGGCTCTCCCCGACCGTAGAAGAACACCCGCGACTGGAAGTCGAAGTGGTATCCCCAGCAAGGCTCCTCATACCCCGGCGAGCGGAGGGCGTCCAGGAGCTCGAGGGCGCGGGCGAGCATCGGCTCGGCCTCGTTCGCATCGAGGAAGCCGTTGCGGGCCAGGGCGGACACCGACCAGGCGACGGACGCCGCGTCGCGCTTGGGCTCGATGCCGAGCGCGGGCCGCAGGTCGAGCGGGGAGCGCTTGACGGACTGGATCAGCAGGCGACGACCCAGGGCCGTGCCCTTCAGCGGCCGAAGGATGCGACGGGTGGCGCTCAGACCCTCGTACGGGTCGGTGCCCCGCCAGCCACGGCCGTCGCCCCACCGGGCCAGGCGACGTGCGAGTTCCACGGCCTGGAGGGCGTCGTCGGAGGCCTGACCGGTGGCTCGGCTAGCCATGCGCGTGAGCTGGGGCGACGGCTGGGCGCGCGACCCGCGGAGCCTCGAGCACGGCCGTCACGAACTCCCCCACCAGCCGGTCGCTTCGGGCCCGGAGCTCAGCGGGATCGCGGGGCTCCACCGCCCGGCGCCGGATCGCGGGCAGCTCACCCGCAGCGCTCACGCGTCGCAGCGCGCCCCGCTCCTCGAGCCATCGGTCCACCGCCGGCGTGCGTCCCGCGAAGAGACTCAGCGTGGGGACCCCGAGCAGGGCGCCCTCCCGGGTCATGGTCCCGCCCGCGCCGAGGACCAGGTCACTCGCGTGCATCAGCGAGCGCGAGTCGAGGGCGCGCTCGGGAAGGACCACGTTCGGCAGCGAGAGCGCCGAGATCGCCTCGCGCTGATCGGGCCGGCGCGCGAGGACCACGCACTGAGCACGGGAGGCGCTGGAGACCTTCCGCAGCGCCTCGACGAACAGGGGGTTGTCGGACCGGTGGTAGAGCGCGCCGGACGGGGGCGTCCGCGCGACCACGACCACGTCGTCGGGACCCCGCTCGACGCCCGCTGCCGCCAGGACCTCTCGATCCGGCTCGAAGTCGCCGAGATAGATCTCCTCCTTCAATCCCGCATACAGGCGCAGCTTGCGCGCGGTCGCCCCCTGGCGGCGCACGCGGCTTGCCGCGAGCGCCTCCGGCAGAAGCACCGTATGCGCGAGTCGGAACGCCAGGTGATTCGCGGGCTGATGCTCGTAGTCCATGGCGGTGACCGTGTGGACGCCGCAAGCCCGCGCGGCGACGATCTGCCCGTAGGAGTTGTGCGACAGGGCGACGTCGGGGCGCTCGGCGCGCGCCCACGACGCGAGCTGTCGAATCCGGTTGAGCATCGCGGCCGCCTTCGACGCCCTGCCGCCCGCGCTGGGGCCGCCGATCACCTCGACGTCGTCCCAGCGCTGGCGCGCGAGCTCCACGGTCTGGGCGTTGTCGCGGGCGGTGATCCGCACCGGGTGCCCGAGGCTCTCGAGGCGCTCCACGATCGGCGCGAACAGCAGCGGGTGCGGCGAGTTGGAGAGGTCGACCCAGACCTTCATGGCGTCAGTTGACCCCCCTTTTGAGAACCACGGCGGGCACGGTGCGAAGCATCAGGCGAAAGTCGGTCCACAGCGACCAGTTGGTCACGTACAGGTAGTCGAGCCTGATCATCTCCTCGAACGGCAGGCTCGTGCGTCCGAGGACCTGCCAGAGCCCGGTCAGGCCGGGGACGAGGTCTATCCGGCTCCGGCGCCAACCCTCCAGCTGGCGGTCCTCCGAGTCGATCAGGGGCCGCGGGCCGACGAGGCTCATCTCCCCCTTGAGGACGTTCCAGAACTGCGGCAGCTCGTCCAGGCTCCAGTGGCGAAGGAAGCGGCCGACCCGAGTCACCCGGGGATCGTCGTCCAAGAGCAGCCATCCCGGGTCCTTGCTCTCGGCGAGCAGCTCTTCGCGACGCTGCTCCGCGTCCACCCCCATCGTCCGGAACTTGGCGAGCCGGAAGCGACGTCCCCAGAGGCCGATGCGCTCCTGGCGGAAGAAGACCGGTCCCCTGGAGTCGAGCTTGATCGCCAACGCGATGGCCGCGAACAGGGGGGCGGCGAGCAGCAGCACGCTCAGCGCACCGAGGATGTCCACGGTCCGCTTCAGGAAGCGGGAGGAGCGGGGGAGTACCGGCGGGTTGACGCCGAGGACGGTCATGCCCTCGACGTCGTCGATCTCGACCGAGGGGCCAAGCGCATCGAACAACTGGGGCAGGACGCTGACCTTCACCCCGTGCTCCCGGGCGCGACAGACCAGGTCGAAGAGCGCATCCTCCTCGAAGTCCTCCCGCGCGACCACGATCCGCTCGGCTCCGTCGCGCTCGACCGCTTCGTCCAGCTCCCCGTTGACCGTGGCCCCCCCCGACAACGAGCTCGAGAGCGAGATCGGGCCCACGGGCTGAACGCCGTACTGGTTGCAGGCCTCGAGCTTGCTCGCCAGGGCGGCGAGCTCGGGCGCGTCACCCATCAGCACGACCGGCTCAGGCGCGAGCGCGGACACCGCGGCCCGGCGGGCGACCGCCCGGGCGACGCTGATGGTGACGAGCGCGATCACGCCGAAGCTCGCGATGTGGCGAAGCTCGATCCCGTCGGCGTTCAGGAGCCGGTAATACGCGAAGAGCAGCAGGGAGCCCATCAGCACGGCGTGGAAGATCCAGGGCAGGTCGTCCAGCGTGCGGTGGCTGATCCGCTTCAGATCGCGGTCGTAGAGGCCGTATGCCTTGAAGATCAGGATCCAGGCGGGCAGCAGGGCCAGGCCCCAAACGAACTGGGTCTCGTGGTGCGTGAGCACGAGCAGGGAGATCGCCATCGCAACGACCACGCCGAGCACGTCCGCGGCCGCGAGGAACCGGCGAACCGCCGCATCGCGCTCGCGGTAGCGCCGAGCGACCACGGGCTGCGGGCGGCCGTTCCGGGCGCCATTGGCGCCGTTGCGGCCGAGCTCCAGCGACGCTGCGGACCCCGGGGCGAGGTCGCCGTCGACGGGAAACTGCTCGCCGATCATCAACCCGGCGGCAGGCCATCGGCGAGCGATGGCGCGTCCGCGAGAGCTTGAAAGCGACGGGTCGGCTGGAGCGCGATCTCGACCCCGCCTCGTCGCAGCGAGTCGTCCGCGGCCTCGGTCAGCCTCACCACGTCCTTGGCCAGGCTGGCGCTGGCGACGGTCTCGCGTCCCTCCCTGATCGCACCGCAGAAGTCCTCGAGCTCCTTGGCGATCGGCTCGTAGGCCTCGACCTTCGGGGAGAGGATGTCCCCCGTGCGGTACGAGAGCTTGTACTCGCCGAATGTCTCAGGGTCCTTGTAGACGACGCCGCGATCGAAGATCCGGATCGGCTCCGAGGACCCGTCGTCATAAACCACCATCTTCTTGCTGCCCACGATCACGGTGCGCCGCAGCTTGCTGGGCGCTAGCCAGCTCAGCTCGACGTTCGCGACGATCCCGGATCGGTAGGCGAGCGCGATGAAGGCGACGTCAGGGACGCCGGACACGATCGAGTCGCGTCCCGTGGCACGCACCGCGCTCGGAAGCTCCTCGAGCCAGTAGAGCAGGATCGAGAAGTCGTGGGGGCCGAGGTCCCAGATCACGCTCACATCCGGCTGGTGGAGGCCGA
Source organism: Solirubrobacterales bacterium (assembly GCA_050697075.1). Classification (GTDB taxonomy): domain Bacteria; phylum Actinomycetota; class Thermoleophilia; order Solirubrobacterales; family 70-9; genus AC-56. The sequence continues at coordinate 25,682 of JBOGZC010000012.1, forward strand.
GGTTCACCCGACTCGACGAGATGAAGAAGATCTCGCCCAGCTCGTCCCTGCGCAGGAGGTCCTTGACCACCCGCACGGGAGGGCTGTAGAGGAAGGTGTGGCCGCACATCAGCACCCGCTCGCGCATTCGCGCCCGACTCAGGAGCTCGCTGGCGAGCTCGGCCGAGGGCGCGAGCGGCTTCTCCACGAAGGTGTGCTTGCCGGCGTCCAGCGACCTTGACGCGAGGTCGAAGTGTGTGAACACCGGGGTGGCGATGAGGACCGCATCGACCTCGGGGTCTTCAAACAGGACGTCGACGTTCGTGGTCCGTGCCGCGGCCGGATACCGGTGCTTGAAGCCGTCGAGGAGCTGCTCGTCCAGATCGCAGATCCACTTCACCCGGACCGCAGGCATCTCGGCGAGGACGCGCAGCAGGTTTGGGCCCCAGTAGCCCAGGCCCACCACACCGACGTTGAGGGTGCTCCTGGCCCCGTTCCCACCGTGGCCTCCGTTGCTTCCGTTGATGCCGATCATTTCCTTGCCTCCTCGAGCGCCCCCTCGATTCCATCCGTGACTCGCACGACCTCCTCCGGCGTGAGCTCGGCGAACATCGGCAGCGACAACTCCTCCTCGGTCCAACGCACAGCGTTCCCGAGGTAGGTGGGGCCGTGACCGTTGCGGTCGCGCCTGCCGTGGGCCGCGAACGGCGGCTGGCGGTGGACCGCGGGCCAGTAGTGCACACCCGTGCGAACGCCTCCTCGATCCAGCCGTGCCCCCAGCTCGTCCCGGTCTTCGACCCGGATCGGGAACAGGTGGTACACGCACTCTCCCCGCGAATCCTCGGTGAGCGGGCGGCAGGCGTCCGGAAGCGCTTCCCGGTACTGGGCCGCTCGCTCCCGCCGGGTGGCGTTCGCCGCGTCGAGCCCGCGCAGCTTGATTCGGAGCATCGCGGCCTGGACCCCGTCGAGCCGTTCGTTGAAACCGGCCTCGACGTGCTCGCCCTTGTGCCGCTGGCCGAGGTTGCGCAGCCTGCGGCTTCGCTCGGCGATCGCGTCATCGTTGGTGCAGATGGCGCCGCCGTCTCCGAGCGCCCCGAGGTTCTTGCTGGGATAGAAGCTGAACGCCCCGACGTGTCCCAGCGAGCCGGCCCGCGCCGTCTCCCACGTTGCGCCATGGGCTTGGGCCGCGTCCTCGACCACGAGCAGGCCGTGGCGGCGGGCGAACAGCTCGACCGCCTCCATGTCGCACACCTGCCCGTAGAGGTGCACGGGGATCACGGCGACGGTCCGGGTAGAGAGGACCTCGGCCGCGGATCGAAGGTCGATCAGCCCGGTGTCGTCGTCGACGTCGCAGAAGCGGGGGATCGCGCCCACGTGCAGGACGCTCAGTGCGGTCGCGATGTACGTGTGCGCGGGGACGATGACCTCGTCGCCGCTCTGGACACCGGCGGCCAGGAGCGCGAGCGTCAGCGCGGCAGTCCCCGACCCGACGCCGACGCAATGGCGCACGCCGCAGTAGTCGGCGAACTCGGCCTCGAAGGCGTCCACCTCGCCGCCCAGCACGAATCCGCCGTCTTCCAGCACGCTGTCGAACGCCGTCCTGAGCTCGCCGGCGATGGCGAGGTTGTGTCGACGCAGGTCGACGAACGGGACCTCGGCGGTCGCTGGCGAAATGCTCGTGGTGTTCATCGGTCTTGGCTCTCCATTTGGCCGCGTGCAGGGCACGGTCGCTGACCATGCTGCAGCCGTGTCAAACAAACGGGACACGACTCGCCCTTCTTGCAGTCGTTGATCGTCCACCGCGGCGTCGGCGATCCCGCCCTCGGACGCCAGCCATGATTCCCCCGCTGACGAGCAGAAGTCCGCCGCCACTCCGACCGTTGTTTGATCGATGGACGTGCGGGCGGCACATGGAGGCGAGAAGGGGTGACGTCGCGTGGCCGCGCGCTCGAGGCCCGGCTCTCGGTCGGGCTGATCGGAGACCGGGAGCTCGCCAATCGCGCGCTGAAGGCGCTTGCCGCCGCCGGAATGGAGGGCGTGCGGATCGGATCGGCGGAGAGTCGACCGCGTCTCGGGCAGGGGCTCGACGTGTTGGTCGTCTCCGGCGGGTCCGCGCCCGAACAGCGGATCTCGACCGTCGGCCGCCTCTGCGAGCGCGGTCCCGGGGTGGCCGTGGTGGTGATCCTTCAATCGATCGGAGACGGGGTGGCCCGGGCGATGATCGCCGCCGGAGCACGAGGCGTCGTGTTGCGGAGCCAGCTCGACCAGACTCTTGCGCCGACGGTGCGTGCGGCTCGGATCGGCCAGATCACCATTCCGCAGCCTGGGCGACGGCAGATCTTTCCGCCGGCGCTCTCGCATCGTGAGAGCACCGTTCTCGCAATGGTCTCGCGCGGTCACACCAACGCGCAGATCGCGGAGAGCCTCTTCCTCGCGGAGAGCACGGTCAAGAGCCATCTCCGATCTGTGTTCGCGAAGCTCGGAGTCAATTCTCGGCATGAGGCAGCGGCGGTCGCTCGGGCTACCGTTGGCAAGGGCGGTCGGGACGGAGCCGTCGCGGTCGGCTAGCCGACGCCCGTAAGCGGCGACGGCGCCTGAGCGTTCTCTACTGGTGGCAGGCGACACGCGGACTACCGAGTCGGTCGCGGAAACCCGCATGCTCGTCGGCCTGGTCGCCGGTGAGGTGCGCGTACGCCGCCGGCTCGCGAGGCTTCTCGACCTGGCGGGGCTCGAGGTGGCCGGCGAGGGCGCAGACGTGCAGTCTCTGATCGCCCGGCTCGGAGCGTGCGCGCCGAGGGCGATCGTGGTCGCCCCCCACGACGGCCCCAGCATCGCGACCGAGATCAGGGCGCTGCGGCGCCAACTCAGGGACGTGCCGATCGTCGCGCTCATCCCGACCGCCGACGAGGGCGAGTGCAGGCGGGCGATCAGCGCGGGAGCGGATGGCGCGGTGCTGGACCGCGACCTCGACGATGCGCTCGTGGCGACCGTGAGGGCCGCCGCGGCCGGGCAGATCTCCTTTCCGGAAGGGCTCCAGGGGGCTGCGGACGAGCCTTCGCTCACGCCGCGAGAGCGACAGGTGCTCGGGAGCGTGGTGACGGGCCGGACCAACGCGCAGATCGCAGACCAGCTCGGGCTGGCCGAGAGCACGGTCAAGAGCCACCTCTCATCGGCGTTCGCGAAGCTTGGCGTCGCGTCACGTGCGGAGGCTGCGGCGCTCATCCGGGATCAGATGAACGGTCCCGGCCTCGACGCTCCTGCGGCGAAGTCCGAAGCTACCGAGTAACGGGGGTCATGCCCCGCTCTCGGAGTCGGGCTTGGACCGCTCGCCGGCCGCGATGATGCAGGCCGTGAATGGCGCCCTCGGACTTGCCGAGCCGCGAGGCGATCTCCCCCGGAGCGAGTCCGTGGACGTGGCGCAAAAGCACGACCTCCCGCTGCTCGTCCTGGAGGCTGGCCACGGCGTCCCTGAACTCGACCAGCCTCTGCATGTTGTCGTCGATCGCGTCGAGGGTGCTTCGCCCGTGAATCTCCTCGCAAGGGACCGGACGACGCTCGCGCAGGTGATCGATCGCCGCGTTTCGAGCGACCCGCATCAGCCAGGCCGTGAACGGCACCGTGCCGCGCTCGTACTTGCGGATCACGCGCATCAGCTTGAGGAAGACCGTCTGCGTGACGTCCTCGGCCTCGTGCTCGTCGCCGATGATGCTTCGCACGAAGCGAAACACGTCGCCCGAATACGTCGCGTAGATGAACCTGATTCCCTCGTGATCCCCCTGCTTTGCCTGCGCGACGGCACGATCGACAAGGGCTCGATCGCGGTCGACCCGCGTTCGGGTCGCCTCGGAACTGTCGTCGTCCTGCTGCCCTGCCTGGGCCTGGGTTCCATGCTCGCCCACTCGCCACCTCCGTGTCCTTGGGGCGCCGGGCACTCGGCGCGGTAGAGCCGCAATGCCCGCCTCGTTTGACAAGGAGACGAATCTAGGAGTGGGCGGTTTGAGCGATGTCTCGTGAGCGATTTGCGGGCGGCGCGAATTCGTGTTAGGTGGAGATGAGTCGGGGGGCGCGGGAGTGGACGCCCGGCGCCCCGAGGCCCCCTGGCGTCAGGGCCAGGCGCCCCAAACCGTTCGCTTCTCGGAGAGATGTCCCAGCCCGTCCGTACCGCCCGGCCGCCCCCGGCCGCCCCGGCACGCCAACCGCCGGCTGGCGGCAACGGGGCATCACGCCTCGGGCGCGAAGGGAGAGAGACCGGGCGGAGCGCGCCCGGTCAGCGGCTGAGCTGCCTGGCCGCTCTCGTCCCCGGAGGGCTCGCTGTCTACCTGGGGTTCAACGCCGGCGGCTTCTTCGCGGGAAGCACCGCGGTAGCCGCGATCGCCCTGGTGGCCGCCCTGGTTGGGGCAGCCACGCTGCTGCGGGATCCGCTCGCCGGGTTGAGCCTGAGGCTCTTCGTCGTGGTGGCGGCGATGGCGGCGCTGTGCGCGTGGACGCTCGCCTCCGCGCTCTGGTCGGGGTCACCGGCCCGGGCCCTGCTCGAGTTCGATCGCTCGTTGCTCTACCTGCTGGCCCTGGTTGCGTTCGCGGCGCTCGTGCGCACCGAGCGCTCGATTCGCTGGCTGGTTTGGGGCCTGGCGACGTCCAGCGTCGTCGTCTGCGGGGCGGGCCTCGTGACGCGGACGCTGCCGGGCCTGTGGCACGTCGCACTCGACCCGGTCGCGGAGGGCCGGCTCAACTTCCCGGTCAGCTACTGGAACGCGCTCGGCCTCGTGGCCGGAATCGGGATCGTGCTTTGCGCCGCGATCACCACTGGCCGTCGGGAGCCGCGGCCCGCTCGCGTGCTGGCCGCGGCCGCGATCCCGCTGCTCGCGACGGCGCTGTATTTCACGTTCTCGCGCGGAGCCCTGCTCGCGACCGCCGTCGGCCTGGTTGCGTTCGTCCTCGTGGGGCGCCCGCGGGCGTTGCTGTGCGGGCTTGCCGCCGCCCTCCCGACGACGGCACTCGCGGTCGGGGTCAGCCTTCACGCGGATCGCCTGTCGTCCGCTCACCCGGTGGGCCAGACGGCGATCGATCAGGGGCACGGCGTGGCGCTCGCCGTCGCTCTGTCGTGCGGTTGCGCGGCTGCGGCAAGGGCGCTGCTGCTCCGCTTCGACGAAAGGGCGCGCGTGCGCGTCTCCGCACGGGTCCGCCGCCTTGGCATGGCAACGATCGCGGTGCTGGCCCTGGCGGTAGTGGTCGCCCTGGGCGCCTCCCGCGGCGGGGACTGGGTGGACCATCAGCGCGAGCGCCTCCTGGGCATCGGCGGGATCCACCACACGGACCAGCGAAAGCGACTGGTCGACCTCGGCAACAACGGCCGAACGGACACGTGGCGGGTGGCCGGCGACGCGTTTCGCTCCTCGCCGCTGACCGGCAAGGGGGCGGGCACATTCGAGAACACATGGGCCCAGCACCGGCCCGCGCCGTTCAACGTCGTGGATGCGCATTCCCTCTACGTCGAGTCCTTGGCCGAGCTCGGGCTGCCGGGCTTCCTCCTGATCGCGATCGTCGTGGTCGGGATCCTGGCGGCGCTGGCCAGCCGGTGTCGCGGTCCGGATCGAGCTCTGTACGCGGGGTTGTTCGCCGCCGCCCTCGCGTGGGCGCTACATGCGGGCCTGGATTGGGACTGGGAGATGCCCGTCGTGAGCCTCTGGGTGTTCGCGGCGGGCGGCGCGGCCCTGGCGCCCCGGCGCCCCCGTCGCGACCCCGTTCGGACACCCGGCCGGCTTCCGCGCGTGGTCGCGGGGCTGGGACTCGTGCTCGTGGCCGTGACCCCTGCGTTGGTCGCGACCTCTCAGTCGCGACTCGATGCCGGTGTCCGCGCTTTCCACCACGGCAACTGCGACGCGGCGAGCGACGACGCCCTGGGGGCGAACTCGGTGCTGCCCGTCCGCCCCGAGCCATTCGAGCTCCTCGCCTACTGCGACGCACGGGGCGGCCTCGAGCCGCTCGCCGCGCGCATGATGAGCCAGGCGATCGACCGCGACCGGGACAACTGGGAGCTTCGCTACGGGCGCGCGATCGTGCTCGGCTTCGGTGGCCGCGACCCGCGTCCCGCGCTCGCGCAGGCACGGACGCTGAACCCGCTCGAGCCCCTCCTCCAATCGGCGCGCGCTGACGTCCGCGGGGTAGCCTACGCACACCCCGCGGCGCGCCCGGCGGCATGGCGGCGGTGGGCGCGTTCGGCGCGCCTGCCGATCTAGGTGCCGCGTTCGGGCCGGGGCCGGCGACGCACGCCCGGCGTGGTACGGCGGGGTACGGCAGAGTTGGCCGGGCCTGGCTCGAACCGTGTCCCGTTGTGTCCGGTGGACGGACGCCAGGGGACACAGTTCGATCTCGCCGTGCTGCCAGCCCTAAGCGTTTCCCCCTACCCAGCAAGCCAGGCGGCGAGCGCCTTCGCTTCCCGATGGGTGGTCCGGCTCTACCGGCCGGACGAGTCCGTGCCCGGCTCCTCGCCGCCCCGAGAGGCGACCGCCCGGCGGCCGACGACGCCGGCCCCGAGCATCACGAGCCCGGCCGCGAGCAAGGGAATCGTCGCGAGTCCCGTGAAGGGAAGCGCGTCGCCCTTGCCCGCGGCCGCCAGCTGACGGGTTACCCGTACTCCTGACGTGGGCGGTGCGCGATGCCCACCGAGTACCTGTCCCTGTGGTGGCCCGTCGTACTGGGCGACCCCGGCGCTACCGCTGCTCGAGATGCCCGAGATCGCCATCCCGGTGCCGGTGATGGTGACCATCAGACCCACCACGGTCAGCGCCAGAATGGCGACTCGAGCTCTGAGCGATCGCCGAGCTTGGTTTGTTCGTGCGACTCGTGTGATGGCGCGCGATCGGGCTCGATCCAGCTCCGCGCCGGTGGGTACCGGACGCAGCTCGTCGAGCAGCTGGACTACCTCCAGCGCCCCTCGCGGAGGTGCCCCCCCGTCAGTCCAACCGTGTTGATCGCGTTTATCAACCACCACTTCCTCTTACGAACGAAACGGTGAATTCCCGACTGAGCACAGATCATGCGGCCAGCAGACTTCGAACGCCTCTTCTCCGAGCACGCCAAGCCGCTGTTCGCATTCCTCGCGTATCGCTGCGGGGATCGAGGCCTGGCCGAGGACGTGGTCGCCGACACCTTCGAGCGGGCGCTACGGGCAAGAACCCGCTTCGACCGTCGCAAGGCGAGCGAGAAGACCTGGCTCTACTCGATCGCCATGAATCGCCTCCGCGACGAGCTCCGGCGGCGCGGCGCCGAGCAACGTGCCGTCGAGCGAGTCGGCCTGTCCCTTCCGCCGGGCGGCGACGAGTACGGGCGCATCGCGGCCCACGATGAGCTCCGATCCGCGCTGGCACTGCTCTCGGCCGGTGAGCGGGAGGTGATCGCGCTTCGCTTCGGCGCCGGGCTCACGGTGCCGGAGATCGCCAGGGTCACCGGCGAGCGCCGGACGACGGCGGAGGGCCGGCTGTACCGCGGGCTGGCCAGGATGCGCGACGAGCTCGCGCCGCCGCCGGTCCCGCGGCCGAGTCCGGGCCGCGAACGTGGGACCCCGGCTGTGGCACACTCGGCCGATGGCTGAGGGCAACGGAATCGGGTCCGACGTAATCGTCCTCTGCTACCACGCGGTGAGCGAGGATTGGGATGCGGATCTCTCGGTCAGCCCCGCGCAGCTCGCGAGCCAGGTGGAGCTCATGCTGTCGCGCGGGTACCGCGGGGCCACCTTCCACGACGCCGTTTACGCGCCGCCGTCCCCCAAGGCCTTCGCCGTGACCTTCGACGACGCCTATCGGTCGGTGATCGAGCTCGGGTTCCCGATCCTCTCCCGGCTCGGGGTCCCAGGCACCGTCTTCGTGCCCACGTCCTTCACCGGCAGCGACGCCCCGATGTCCTGGCCGGGCATCGATCACTGGCTCGACGGCCCGCACGCATCAGAACTCGTCCCCATGTCGTGGGAGGAGCTCGCGAGGCTGGCCGAGGCGGGGTGGGAGATCGGCGCCCACACCCTGACGCATCCCCATCTCACCGAGCTCGACGACGCCACCCTCGCCAGGGAGCTGGAGGAATCGCGGCGCGATTGCGAGTCCAACCTCGGCCAACCGTGCAGGTCGTTTGCCTATCCCTTCTCGGACGAGGACGACCGGGTCGTCAAGGCGACCGGCGAGGCGGGGTTCTCGGCGGCGTGCACCCTCCCCGCGAGCATGCACCCGGCGGTTCCCCTGCACTGGCCCAGGGTGGGCGTGTACCGCGAGGACGACGGGCTCCGGTTCCGGCTCAAGACCTCACCCACGCTGCTTCGCCTCCGCGCCGGCCGCGACTGGCGGGTACCCCCGGCGCTCTGGAAGGCGAGGCAGGCGCTCAGCCGCCTGGCCAGCGGGGCGCGAGGCTGAGCCGGCTCCCGGCGCAAGCTCACCGATAGCCGCGACCCGATCCGTTCGGCTCAGCGGGCTGGACGGTTACGGTTTGGGCGATGAGCCGCGAGGCGGATGCTCAGGGGAAGGGACGCCCGCGCGCCCGCGGGCTGTTCGAGCGTTTTCCGCACGGGCTGTTGCTGGTTGGCGAGGAGCGCCGCGTCGTGAGCCTGAACGAGAAAGGGCGCGAGCTGCTGGCGGTGGACGAGGGCCGAGCCGAGCCGAGCGCGTTGACCTGCTGCGAGCTGATCTGCGGTGAGCTCGACCGGCAGTTGGAGATCGGATCGGCCTGCGTGACCAAGTGGGTGCTCGAGACCGGGGAGCCGCTGCCTGATGCGCAGGTGGAGCTCGAGGGTGAGCGCGGGCCGGCGACGGTGTCCGTGAGCGCCACGCGGCTGGACGCAGAGGACGTCCGGGTCCTCTTCCAGCTGCGTCCGGGCACGGGTGACGCCGCCGGCGGCCCCGCGATCGTCGACCGGACCGCCGGGCCCCGGCGCCCCCGGCTTCGGATCGAGACGTTGGGGCGCACTCGGGTCACGGCGGACGATCAGAGGCTCGCCGGCGATTGGGTCGACCAGCGCCCGGGCATGCTGCTGAAGTACCTCGTCTGCCGACGCCGTGGCGTCGCGGCGAGCGACCAGATCGCCGAGGCGCTGTGGCCGGACGCCTCGCCGCGCGAGGCGCTGGGCAGCCTGCGGCACTACGTGCACGTTCTGCGGGTGCGGCTCGAGCCCGGCCGGTCCAATCGGGACCCATCGTCGTTCGTGGCCACGCGCCCCGGCGGATACCGGCTGGACCCGGAGCAGGTCTGGATCGACGCCGAGGAGCTCGAGCGGCTCTCCCAGGAGGGTCTGCGCCTGTTCGTCGAGGGGCAGCTCGATCGCGCCGTGGCGATCCTCCAGGACGCGGTGGCCCTCTACCGCGGCGACTTCCTCCCTGACGAGCAGGACGCGGAATGGGTGCTGGGGGAGCGTGAACGCCTCCATCACCTCGTTGCCCGCGCGCTCGCGGCGCTCGTGGAGCTCAAGCTCGCCACGGGCGAGCTGGGGTCGGCGGCGGACTATTCGCGGCGGCTTGCCGACTTGGAGCCGCTCGACACGGACGTCCAGCGGCAGTTCATCGAGATCTGCCTGAAGCAAGGGCGCCGGAGCGACGCGGTGCGCCGCTACGGCCTGCTGCGCAAGCGAACCCTACGCGAGCTCGGCACCGAGCCGGACTTCACCCTCTCGGACCTGGCGGGCTAGAACCCTCCGGCGAGCCGCCTGACCCCAAATCGTGGTATTTGCCTACCGCGCATCGGGCGACTGCCCTTGTGAGGGCCGGCCGGGCTAGCTACGGTCGATCGGCTCGGTGGTCAGGCGGCTTCGCCCTTTCGGGGCAGGCGGGGCCCAAATGGGTGCGCGAGCGGGAAGTGGTGCGCGGTGTGAACGTAGAAGCTAGACCTGCCCTGACCGGGCCGGGCCCGTGGGCTCCGGCACGCGACCGTGAGGACGTGGGGCGACCGCCGCTCGGGGACTCCCCGAGGCGGCCCGAGCGCGAGCCTCTGCGCGAGTCCCCGTTCGGCTTCGTGCTCACCGACGGCGAGGGCCGCGTGCTGAGCGTCAACGACCGTGCCGCGACGCTGGTTTCCGCGGATGAGGGGACGCCGTTGCCGCGAGGGCTGACCTGCTGCGAGCTCGTCTGCGGACCGCTGTTGGGACATGGCCCCCGCGCCGGCGAATCCAGGTGCCTCACCCGTAAGGCGATGCGCGCCGGGAAAGCGCTGCCCGAGGTGCGCATCGAGCTGAGCCGGAACGGCGAGGAGAACGTCGTCTGGGTCACCGCGTCCCCCATCGAAGTGGCGGACGCGCGAGTCGTCCTCTACCTGCGCCCGGATGACCCCCGCGACGGCGATTCCCGCGTGACGACCGTCGCCCAGACGCCAATCGAGGCCCCCGCGCTTCGGATCCAGACGCTCGGCACGACCCAGATCTCAAGCGACGGCGTCGACGTGGGAGGGGAATGGCTCGACCAGCGCCCCGGCCAGCTGCTCAAGTACCTGATCTGTGAGCGCCACCGCGTGGTCACGAGCGACGAGATCGCGGACGCGCTCTGGCCCCAGGCCGGGCCCATGACGAGGAACAGCGTTCGCCACCAGGTGCACGTGCTTCGCGAGCGGCTCGAGCCCGATCGGATCAGCCGGGCCGACTCGCAGTTCATCGTCACCCGACGCGGCGGCTACATGCTCGACCCGGACCAGGTCTGGCTTGACGCGGACCAGTTCGAGGCCGAGATCAGCGGTGGGCTCATCCTCTTTGCCCAGGGAGACGCCGCGGCTGGGACGGACCGCCTCGAGCGGGGGGTCACCCTCTACAAGGGCGATCTGTTCACGGAGAACCTGTACGCGGAGTGGGCCCTGGAGGAGCGCGATCGCCTCCGGGAGCTCGCCGGTCGAGGGCTCCGCGCCCTGGTTGAGATCGCCCGATCGGTGGGGGATCTGGACACCGCGGCGCCCCACGCTCGCCGCCTGGCCGCGATGGAGCCCTTCGACATGGACGTGCAGCGCGAGTTCATCGAGCTCTGCATGCGGCGCGGGCGCCGCAGCGAGGCGATGCGGCGTTACGCGATCGTCCGCAAGCGGATCAAGCGCGAGTTCGGACAGGACCCGGACTTCACCCTCGGCGACCTCCGGGGCTGAGCTCAGCCGTGCGCTATCCGCTCTCGACCGGCGAGGCGTCGATCGAGACCGTGTGCCAGCTCGGCAGGACCGGCTTGTTGTAGTAGCTCATCGCGGCCTCACGCAGGGCCGCGATCTCGTCGGAATACCAGTAGCGCTCGAAGTCCGTGTGGTCATCCCACACGGACACCTGGCGGAAGTGGAGCGGGTCGTCGATGTCCCGGCTCAGGTAGCAGGAGCGGGCGCCGAAGGCGAGCGCGCGGTCGAGCGCAGGACGCCAGATCTCCAGCCAGCGATCCGACCGGAAGGGATGCACGTGCCAGTCGATGTAGTTGACGTCCGCCACCACGCCCCTGGTCAAGTGCCGACCTCGGCCCAGATCGCTCCGGGCCCCTCGGCATGCCTGCCCTCCTCGGCATCGGTGACCCCGACCATGATCGAGATCTTGCCGAGATGCTTGTTCTCGTGCAGGAGCTGGTGTGCCCCCGGGACGCCGTCGAAGCCCATCGCCTGCCAGAGGACGGGGCGGATCTTGCCCTCCGCCATCAGCTGGTTGGCGCGTGTGCACTCGTAGGCGTTCGCGAAGTGCGAGCCGAGGATCTCCTTCTGCTTCATCCACAGGTAGCGGACGTCGAAGTCGAGGGTGTAGCCCGAGGTGGCGCCGCAGATCACGACCTTGCCGAACGGCTTCACGGTGAACACCGAGGTCGGGAAGGTGGCCTGGCCGACGTGCTCGAAGACGATGTCGGGGGCATCGCCGAGGATCTCCTTGACCCGCTTGGCGAACCCGCGTGAGGCCTTGAAGCGCTCCTTATCGGCGGCCGGGTCGGTGGCCGGATGGTTGGCGTCGGTGCGCATCATCTCGCCGAACTCGTTGCGGTTCACGTAGTCGACCGCGCCGAGTTGCTTGACCAGCTCGCCCTTCTCGTCGGAGGAGACGACACCGACTGCATTGGCGCCGGCGGCGGCGCAGAGCTGGGTCGCGAACACGCCGAGGCCGCCGGCGGCACCCCAGATCAGGACGTTGTGGCCCGCCTGGATGCGGCAGCGGTCGACGAGCATCCGGTAGGCGGTGAAGTAGGTGAGTCCATAGGCGGAGGACTCCACCCAGGACAGGTTGGGCGGCTTCGGCAGCAGCTGCTGGGCCTGGACCTTGGTGAACTGGGCGAACGAGCCCCAGGTGGTCTCATAGCCCCAGATCTCCTGGCTCGGGGCGGCGAGGGGGTCGAGGCCGTGCACCTCCACGTCCTCATACGACGCCTGGTTGCAGTGGATCACGACCTCGTCGCCGGGCTGCCAGCGGGTGACGCCCTCGCCGACCTTCCACACGATCCCCGAGGCGTCCGAGCCGCCGATGTGGTGGCCGTACTCGCGGTGGTCGCCGTAGTTGAAGACCGAGACGGGCTTGCCGAGCGCCGCCCAGACGTTGTTGAAGTTGACGCCCGCGGCCATCACCCGCACGATCACCTCGAAGGCGCCAGGCTCGGGCACCTCGATCTCCTCGAGTTGGAAGGCGTCGTTGGGCTCGCCCTCCCGGTCGGGTCGGATCACCCACGCCGCCATCGACGGCGGCAGCTCGCCCGGCTCGACGTCCAGCTTCGAGACCTCGGATGCGTCTACGGCCACGGATTCCCCTCTTCAGTCGCTTGCGGCGGGCATCGTACCGTCAGCTTCCCGTCCGGGGCCGCGACTACCTTCGTGAGTTCCCATGGAGGCATCCGAGAAGCCACAGCTACCCATCGACGCAGCGTCCGGCGAGAGCGCAGGCGTCGTACGCGCGCTCGACGACCGGCTCGTGATCGAGCGCCTCACGGTCAGCGACGAGCGGGTCGCGCGAGTCGTGCGGGACCGGGCCGAGGCCGGCCAGCCAGCAGCCCGGACCGTCTCGGACGCGATCGAGATCGGCGCCCGCGTCCTCGACCGCGAGGAGGCGGCCGCGGAGGCCGACTACGTGAGGGCGGAGTTCGAGCGCCACGCGGCGGAGCTGCGTCAGCGGCTCACCAAGTCGCTGGAGGCCGGCGACGAGATGCTGGCCGAGCGGATCTCACGAAGCTTCGACGGAAGCCGGGACGGATCAGTCCAGGGACAGATCGCCGAGCTCCTCCGCAGCGCCTTGGAGGGGCAGCGCACGGCGCTGCTCAGACAGTTCTCGGCCGATGATGGCGCCAACCCCCTTTCCGACTTCAAGGGAGCGATCGTGCGGGCCTTCAAGACGCTCGACGCGCGCCAGCAGGCGGAGGGCCAGGAGAACCGCAAGCGAATCGACGTGCTGACGCGCGAGGTCGTCGAGCTGAAGAAGGAGCGCGAGGCCGACTCCCGCGTAGCGGAGGCCGAGGAGGCCGGAACGCGGAAGGGCCGCACGTTCGAGGAGCGGGTGCACGCGGCGATCGAGCGAATCGCGCGCTCGCGTGGCGACTGCGCCACCCACACCGGCGGCGAGCAGGCCGAGGGCGGAGGGAGAAAGGGCGACACGCTCGTCGAGCTGGAGGGCGCCGAGGGGCCGGCGGCCGGCCGGATCGTGTTCGAGGCCAAGGACAAGCGCCTGTCCAAGAACCAGGCGTGGTCGGAGCTGAATGAGGGCATGGCGGCCCGGGCCGCCGGGTTCGGCGTGCTGGTCGTCGCAGGCGACGAGCGCGTGCCGGCGGGTCGCGAGCCGCTCCACGAGTACGAGGGCAACAAGCTGATCGTGGCGGTGGACCGGGAGGACCCTGACGGGCTGGTCCTGGAGACGGCCTACCGGCTCGCCGCGGCGCGGCTGAAGCTCGTGCGCGACGCCAACCTCCAGGTCGACGCGGCTGCGGTTCGAGACGCGGCGGCCGAGGCCATCTCCACGCTGAGGCAGGCCCAGGCGATCCGTTCGACCCTGACCGGGATCAAGACGACCTCCGACAGGGCTCGCGAGGGCCTCGACACCATGGTCGAGGCCGTGCTGGCGAAGCTCGAGCGAATCGACTCGCTGATCGCCGAAGCGGACGAGCCCGAAGCGACCTCCGGCTAGGGCAGCAGGAGCTTGTTGTCCGAGCTGGGCCGCCCGGCGCCCACGGTGAAGCTCGCCGGTTGGCTGCCTGGGTTCCCCTCGACGCTCGCCCGGTAGCGGCCCTCGGGCAGCTCGATGTCGAGCGAGCCGGGCTGTCCCGGCGGGATGTCGCTCGAGGTCGCGCGCTTCGGCCCGCTCAGCGTCAGGCGCACCGTCGCCTTGGAGAAGTTGGACACCGTGAAGGTGACCACGCCCGCTCCGAAGTTGCTCGGCGAGATCGCCACCCTGTTGGCGTCGATCTTTGCCGCGACCTGGATCGGAGCGGATGGGCGGGGGTTATTCGCGAAATCGCTGGACCCGCAGCCGGCCAAGGCCGCGGCCGCGACCAGCCCCAGCGCCGCCAGCGCCCGTCGTCCGCCACGTGGCCCTCTCCAGGCGCCCGACCCCATCGCAAGAGCAAATCTAGCCGACGGGCGCCCCGCCTGCGGCGCCTCAGAAGGGAAGCGCCACCACCGCTGCGCCCAACCCGGCCTCGCCGACCGCCACGCGGCTCCCCGGCTCGGCCTCGCGGCGGATCACCGCCAGCGCGATCGGTCCCTGGGCGGGGGAGACGACCGCGGTGCCGATCCGCCCCACGTCGCGGCCGTCGAACGTGATCGGATCGCCGTCGGCGACGGGCCCGTCGAGACGGAGCCCGCGAAGGTGCCTGTTCGGCTTGCCCCTGTAGTGGAGGCGGGCCACCGTCTCCTGCCCGATGTAGCAGCCCTTGGTGAAGCTGACGGCGCGGTCGTCGATTCCGGCCTCCTGGGGGATCGTGGCGGAGCTCATCTCCCGGCCGAACCGCGGACGCCCCGCCTCCACCCGGATGATCTCCGCGGCGGCCTCGCTGACGCTCTCCGCTCCCGCGTCGACGAGGGCCGCGGTCACGGCTCCGGCCTGAGCGGAGGCGCAGATCAAGTCGATGCCCAGGTCGGTGGCCACCGCACGGCACGTGGCTCCGCCGACCTCCAGCTCGCGATGGGCATGCTCGGTACGCAGCCCTTCGGCGCCGCTGGTCGCGGCAGCCCCCGGCCCGATCACGGACAGGATCGCCTCGTCCGCGGTTCGGTCGGCGATCTCCACCTCCTGCCCGACCCGGTAGAGGGAAAGGTGGCGCACGACGGGATCGGTCGGCGCCCGCTCGAGGTCGACCCAGAACCGGTCCGACTCGAGTCGCAGGACCCGCATGTCGGCTTGCATGTGGCCCTTGCGATCCAGCAGGGCCGCGTAGCAGCCCTCGCCTGTGGCGATCGCCTCGATGTCGTTGGTGAGCTGACCCTGCAGGAATTCGAGCGCGTCGGGACCGGAAGCCAGCAGCTTGCCGCGCTCGGAGCGGTCGACCAGGCCCGCACCCTCGCGGAGCACGCGGTACTGCCCGTCGAGCTCGACTGGGGCGTCGGTGGTCACGGAGTCGATTCTACGGAGGAGTGTCGTTGCCCGGCGATATTTCGACTACGCTAAATTTCCGTTTCGCCGTGGCGCATACAAGGACATCGAGCAAGGCGAACCTCGAGGAGCGCCGGAGCGCGCCGGCATCCGAGGCGGTTGAGGACTACGCGAAGGCGATCTACGCCCTCGAGCTCCACGGCGAGGGCCCAATCACGACCTCCGCACTCGCCGAGCGGCTCGAGGTCGCGCCCTCGTCGGTGACCGCGATGCTCAAGCGCTTGAACGAGCTCGGTTTGGTCCGATATGAGCCGTACCACGGAGTCACCCTGACCCCGGCCGGTGAGCGCGTCGCCCTTGAGGTCATCCGGCACCACCGCCTGATCGAGGCCTTCCTGGCCGAGGCGCTCGAGATGCCATGGGATCGAGTCCACGACGAGGCCGAGGTCCTCGAGCACTACATCTCGGAGGAGCTCGAGGGCCGGATCGCCGAGAAGCTCGGCAACCCGGAGCTCGACCCACACGGCGATCCGATCCCGACCCGGGACCTCGATCTCGCGACCGACCGCACGGCCGCGCTCACGGGGCTCGCGCGAGGCCAGGCGGCGACCTTCGCGCGAGTCTCGGACTCCGACCCGGACATGCTTCGGTACCTGGCCGATCGCGGGATCGAGCCCGGCGTCCGGCTCCGGGTGATCGGCGTGCAGCCATTCCGTGGCCCACTCCTGATCGAGGTCGGCGGCCGTGAGCACGCGCTTGGTGGGGAGTTGGCCGACAAGATGCGGGTGGAGCTAGAGGGGGACGCGACCTGAACCGGGCGCTCGACTCGACCGTCGACGCCCCCGTGGGCCCGGCATCCGGCCCCCCGGACGGCTCCGAGCCCACCGTCGAGGACGTCCTCCCCGGCGAGGCCGCAGTCGCCCGGGCCGCGCGGCGTTCGCTCGACGGGCAGGCGCGCGGCCCTGCCCGGGTGTGGCCCTTCCTCGGCCCTGCATTCATCGCCGCCGTTGCCTACATCGACCCTGGCAACTTCGCCACCAACATCGCCGGCGGCGCCAAGTTCGGCTACCTGTTGCTCTGGGTCGTCCTCGGAGCCAACCTGATCGCCATGGTGGTGCAGACCCAGTCGGCGAAGCTGGGCATCGCCACTGGGAGGAACCTTTCGGAGCTTTGCCGTGAGAACTTTCCCCGGCCGGCCTCGATAGGCATGTGGATACAGGCCGAGATCGTCGCGATGTCGTGCGACGTCGCCGAGGTCGTGGGCGCAGCCCTCGGACTTAACCTGCTGTTTGGCATTCCATTGTTCCCTGCGGCGTTGATCGCCGGAGCGGGGGCGTTTGCGATCCTCGCTCTCCAGCAGATGGGGTTGAGGCGCCTCGAGGCCGGGATCGCGGTTCTGGCGGGGGTAGTGCTCGTCTCGTTCGGGTTCGAGATCGTCTACTCGCACCCCGCCGCCAGCCAGGTGGCGGGGCACCTGTTCAGGCCCGGGTTCAGCGGCACCGAGAGCGTGTTGCTGGCGACCGGAATCATCGGCGCCACCGTGATGCCGCACGTCATCTACCTGCACTCGGCGCTCACCCAACGCCGCGTCGTAGGCCGAAATGACAGCGAACGCCGGCGCATCCTGAGGTTCGAGAAGGTCGACGTCGTGATCGCGATGACGCTCGCCGGCGTGGTCAACCTCTCGATGATGATCATGGCGGCGGCCCTTTTCAACAAGGGCGGATTGAGCGCGATCGACAGCATCGAGGGCGGGTTCCACGGGCTCCAGCAGACGGTGTCCGGCAACGCGGCGACGATCTTCGGCGTCGCCCTGCTGGCCTCCGGGTTCGCCTCATCCTCGGTCGGCACGATGGCCGGCCAGGTGGTCATGCAGGGGTTCATCAGGCGCCGTATCCCGATCTTCGTGCGGCGAGCGCTGACCCTGGCGCCGGCGCTGATCGTGATCGCCGTGGGCGTGGCCCCTACGGACGCGCTCGTGCTCAGTCAGGTGGTGCTCTCGTTCGGCATTCCGTTCGCCCTCGTCCCGCTGGTCCTGCTGGCCCGCCGCAAGGACGTGATGGGCTCGCTCGCCAATCCGCGGTGGCTGTCAGCGCTCGTCGGTGTACTGGCGACGCTGATCATCGCGCTCAACCTGTTCCTGCTGAAGCAGGTGTTCCTGGGCTAGGCGTCCCAGGTCCGGTCGCTCCGGGCGGGCCGGAACACCGCCTGCATCATGGAGCCGAACTGGTTCGAGATGATCCGCGCGCGGTTGATCTGGGTCCTGGTCCACGGCCGCTCCGCCTCGCTGTATGCCTCGACGATGCCCAACGTCTCGCCCTGGCTGACCACCGGGACGATCAGCAGCGAGCGGAGGCCCAGCGCGAGCAGCAGCTCCACCTCCTGCGGATCAGCTTCGGGATCGCCGACCAGGACTTGGGCTGCCTGCTGCTCGCGGAGCACGCGCCCCGTCAGCCGGTACTCGGCGACCGGAAAGCGCTCCGCACGGGTGCCGCCGCTCTCGGCCACCGTTTCGACCATCTGCTCGTCAGGCAGCCAGCGGGACAGGCAGATGGTGTCGGCCTGAAGCTCTTCCCCGATCAGGGCAAGCGCTCCCTCTAGGTCTTTCCCCGAGCGGGCGCTCGCAAGGCGCGCGCTCAAGTGCTCGAGCCTTCGGTCGCCCGCGGCGATCCGACCGCTCGCAATCGGGCTGGCTCGAAGCGCCTGGGCGAGCGAAGCGCGGCAGACCTCGGCGGCGACCGGCGAGACCAGCGCCCACGGCTCGGACGGGCGGGCCAGCGCGTAACCCTGTCCCCATTGGACGTCGAGATCGCCGAGCACCGCCAGCTCGTCCAGGCTCTCGATCCCCTCCGCGCAGACGATCGCGCCGGTGCGCCGGGCGAAGCGAACGAACGACTCCACGAGGACCATCCTCGCCGGATCGGCATGGATCCCGGTGGTGAGGTTTCGGTCGAGCTTGACGATGTCGGGGCGGACCCGCATGACCTGAGTCAGCCCTGCGTAGCCGGCTCCCGCGTCGTCGATGGCGATCCGCGCGCCGCGCTCGCGCAGCTCGGTGAGAACGTCGGCGAGGTGGTCGTCGTCGGAGACGAACTCGTGCTCCGTGATCTCTATGACGATCCCGGTGAGATCCCTGGGAAGCGACCTGATGACCGGGGACGAGGTGAGGGCCGAGGGGCTGACATTGACCGCGAGATGCGTGCCGAGCGGCCGCCCCACCGGCTCGAGCGCGGCGCGAATCGCGGCCGCCTCCAGGTCCGGTCCCAAGCCGCACCCGTGGGCCTGGGCGAACCAGGCCTCGGGTGAGCGCTTGGGGGAGTCCGTGAAGCGGGCCAGCGCCTCGTAGCCCACCAGGTGCCCGCTTGCCAAAGCCACGACCGGCTGGAACACCGGCGTGATTGGCTGCTCGGAGCCGAGCAGCTCCTCGACCTCGCTGGCGCCGCGCCTGGTCCAGCCAAGCGGGACGTGCCCGGGGTCGAAGCGGCGCGTGCGTCCCTTTCCGCGCCGCTTTGCCCAGTGCAGCGCCCCCTCCGCGAGCTGGCAGAGGTTTGCCGCGTCCTCGGCGTCGTCCGGATAGGCCGCGACGCCCGCGGAGCACGAGAGCTCGATGCCGCGGACGGGGACGGTGCTCACGGCGTCCCGCGCCCGCTCGGCCACCTCGTAGGCGGCCTCGGCGTCGCGGTCCGGGATGATGAGGGCGAACTCCTCGCCCCCGACCCGGGCCGCCGTGCCCTGGCCGCTGACGGCGATTCTGACTCTCTTGCCGATCGATCTCAGCACCTCGTCGCCGTATGAGTGTCCGTGAGCGTCGTTGACCGCCTTGAAGTGGTCCACGTCCAGCATCACCAACGCCAAGCGCCCGTCGGTGCGGCGGGCCCGCTCGAGCTGGCGCGCGAGCGCCTGGTGAAAGCCTCGATGGTTCGCAAGCCCGGTGAGCGGATCGGTTCTCGAGAGGCCCTCGAGCTCAGCCTCGTGGCGCCTGATCATCGGCAACAGCGCCGCCGTCCCCACGACGCCGGCGCAGCCGAGGACCAGTAGGGGCACGCCGTCCACGCCTCCGGTCGCCAAGACCACGACGCCGGCCCACAGCACTCCGAAACCGACGGCCGCGGACAGCAGCATTCCGGGCGGGAAGCGACGGTTCTCCCCAGCGTTCGGATTTGACCGCGATCGGCGCATGCGCGAGGTGCTCCCTACGCATACATCGGCGGGGGCGGTGGGGCCTTGAGTAGGCTGTCGCCGATGGGCCTCGCCGATTCGTTTCAGGCGGTTCTCGACTCCCTTCCGGACGATTGGACCGATCTCGAGCTGGACCTACGCATCTTCGACGAGGAGCGCTACATCGACGCGGCGGTGCTGCTGACCCAGGTCAACGCCCAGCCCTACTCCAAGGCGGACTGGCATTGGCGCTTGCTGGTCGCGCATCGATTCGGCCACGCGGCGGCGGCTGAGTCGGTGAAGGGAACGCTGGAGCTCGTCGACCAGGAGGGGATCGAGGGCGAGATGGTGGTCCGGGGCGTTCGAGAGGGCCGGGCCGAGGTCGTCCAGATGTGGGGCCGTCCCGAGAGCGTCCGCCAGGACTTCCGGCGCCGGCGCAGCCTGTAGGCGACGGGTCTCGCGATGGCTCGCGTGCTGGCCCTGGTGCCCGATCTGATGCTCGCCAGCCGGGTCGAGGCCACGTTGGCCGGCGCGGGCCACGACGTCGTGGTGAGCTCCGACCCGCCGGGCGGATTGCCGGGCGAGGCGGACATCATCGTCGCGGACGTCGGCGACGTCGACCCGGGCTTGGTTGCGGGCAACGGTGTACCCGTCCTCGGCGTCTATCGCCACACGGACCCCGCCACGCGCGCCCGCGCGGAGGATGCCGGCGTCGACCTCGTGGTTCCGCGCTCACGGCTGGCCAGGGAGCTGCCGGAGCTCGTCGACCGGCTGCTCAGCGCTGACTAGCTCCGGCACCGCGGGTGGCGGGCCGGAGTCCGAACGCCCCCAGGCTGGGCCGGTGGTCGACGATGCCGTGGGCCACCTCCCAATGAGACCACTCGATCAGGGGTGCTGCACGAAAGCGCCCAGCCGGCAGGAACGCGTTGGCGTGGTCGAGGGCCCGAAGCTCGGCGCGCTGCTCGTCGGGATCCAATCCGTCGTTCGCGTCGAGCAGATCGCTCAGCGCTCGACCCGGATCATGCGCGGCGACGAGATAGCCCCTCGCGGTCGCCTCCCGCATGGACCGGACGAGCGCCGGATCGCCGCGCGCGAGCTTGGACGTAGTGCACAGGACCAGCTCCGGGTATCGCGGGGCGCCGAATCGGTCGACCCGAAACTCGCGGATCGGCACCCCGTCCCCCTCCAGCGTGACGCCCTCGGCATTCCAGAACGCCGTGGCCGCGTCGAGCTTTCCGGCACGCAGGTCCGCGACCGCGTTGAAGCCGATCGTCACGCGGTGGACGCTCGAGGGATCCACCCCGCCAGCGGCGAGGACGGAGTCCAGGACGGCGTCATCGGATGGAAGCCCGGTGACGCCAACAGTCGTGCCCGCGAGGTCGGCCGGCGTCTGGATCTCCGTTCGGTCCCTGGCGATCAATGCGGCCAGCGGCCTTTGGACGATCGGCATGACGCCGACAACATCGAGCCCGCGCTCGCGGGCGATCGCGAGGTCGTGGATGTCCAGGATGGCGAACTGCGCCCGCCCGGCCTCGAGCAGCTTCGGAGCGTCGGTCGACGCCGATGGCTGCTGAACGTGGAGGTCCACCCCCGCCTCGCGGTAATAGCCCTCGGCCACCGCCGCGTAGATCCCCGCGTGCACCGCGTTGGGCTGGAAGTCGAGCACCAGGGTCGCGCCTCTCGGCGCGCCCGGTTCAGCGCCATCCCCGCCGCAGGCCGCCAATCCGGCCGACGCGAGGACGGCCGCCAGCAGCGCGACCACCCGGTTCATAGAACGGGCGCAGGATAACCCTGGCGCGCCCACCCAGGCGGGCATGCTGGTGGCCCGCATTCAGCAAGCCGACGGCCAGGCGGATAGACTCCCCCGCCGCCGTCGCCCCCACGGGGCGCAAGCGGCTGAAACGAGAGCTTCCAGGAGGTTCGCTCAGTGCAGGATCGAGGACTCGCCGCCTACATCGCAGAGCTCATCGGAACGATGCTTCTGGTGTTTGCGATCGGCACCGTCGTGACCCTTTATGTCGCGACCAGCGCCACCGCGCAGACCGGCTCGGACTTCGCGGTGGTCGGGCTCGTCCACGCGTTCGTGCTGTTCGGGTTGATCATCACCCTCGGGGTGGTCAGCGGCGGGCATTTCAACCCCCTGGTGACCCTTGCGGCGGCGGTGCTCAGGCGGATCGACCCCGTCGATGCGCTCGTCTACATCCTCGCGCAGCTCTCCGGCGGCGTCCTCGGGGCGCTCCTCGTCAAGGCCTTCCTGCTCGACGAGGGCCGGGCCAGCCACTACGGCGCCCTCTCGATCAGCCCCCTCCTATCCGGGGCTGTGGCGGGAGCATGCATCGAAGGGATCGGCACGTTCCTGCTCGTGCTGGCGGTCTGCGCGGTGGCGTTCAACCCGCGAGCGCGCAAGGAGTGGGCGCCGCTCGCCATCGGCTTCACGCTCGGACTCGACATCATGATCTTCGGTCCACTCACCGGCGGCGGGTTCAACATCGCTCGCTGGTTCGGGCCGGCGCTGATCGGCAACGACTTCACGAACAGCTGGGCGTACATCGTCGGGCCGATCGTGGGCTCGCTCGCCGCCGCGGTTCTTTACCGGTTCGTGATCGCCGGGTCTCAGTACGCCCTCGGTCCGGAGCCTCCCACGGAGGCCGGCGAGGTGGTCGAGAACGTGGCCGCCGACGTCGAGACGGTGGCGCGGCCGCGCCGCAAGTAGCGGAAGGTCGCGCTGCTGTAGCTTGGGCGTCGTGCGGCGCGTCACCTTCTCGCGCAACTACACGCTCTCTCTCTCGAGAACCTGTCGCTGCTACTGCAAGTACTGCGCTTTCGCCACGCATCGCGCGCACCTGTATACCCCCGACGAGGTGGAGAGCCGCCTCGACGAGGCGGCGAAGCGAAACGCCAAGGAGCTCCTGGTGCTCACCGGGGAGCGACCCGAGGTCAACCCGATGGTGGCCGAGCGGCTTCGCTCCTGGGGGCATGACGACTTCGTCTCCTATGTCGCGTGGGCCTGCGAGCGGGCGCTCGAGCGAGGGCTTCTTCCCCACACGAACCTGGGCGTCCTGAGCGCCGCGGACCTTGCTCGGCTGCGGGAGGTCACGGCATCCCAGGGGCTGATGCTGGAGTCCATCTCGGAGCGGCTTATGGACACCGTCCACGCCGGCTCACCGACGAAGCACCCGGCGCGGCGCCTCGAGACGATCGAGGGGGCGGGGCGGCTCCGAATCCCCTTCACGAGCGGGATCCTGGTCGGGATCGGGGAGACCGAGGAGGAGCGGATCGCCTCGCTCGAGGCCCTGGCGGAAGTCAACGCCCGCCACGGCCACATCCAGGAGGTCATCCTCCAGAACTTCGTCCCGCACCCGCGGTACTACGGCCGCGAGGTCGCCGAGATCGCCGACGAGGCGGCCAAGGAGCTCTGGAGCGACGGGGAGTTGGCTCGGGCTAGCGACGAAGTCGCGGTAGATGCGAGTGAACCTGCCGCCCCCTTGGCGTTGCAACCCGCCGACACCGGACGCGCAGCGGAGGATGTCGGCGGAGTTATTCCGGAGGACCTCGGCGGAGGTGTTCCGGAGGATGTCGGCGGAGTTATTCCGGAGGACCTCGGCGGAGGTGTTCTTCCCGAGTGGGCCAACCCGATCACGCTCGACGACATGAAGCTGCTGGTCCGCGAGTGCCGACGGCTGATGCCCGAGGTGGGGATCCAAATCCCTCCGAACCTGGCGGATTGGTGGGACGAGCTGGTCGTCGAGGGGGCCACCGACCTCGGGGGCCTGTCGGCCAACGGCGACCACATCTCGCCCGAGCACGCGTTCCCCAGCCCCCACCAGGTGCGCAAGCGCCTCCAGCCCCAGGGCTACGCGCTCACGGAGCGGCTTTGCGCGTACCCGCAGTACCTCGACCCGGGCTGGATGGACCAGAGCGTGCTCGACGTCGTGAAGCTGAAGTACTGGAGCTTCATCCCGCGGAAGGGATCGGGCCGACGCAGCGACCGGCCGATCGACCCCGACGCAGCGCCGCGCGCGATCGAGAAGGGGCGCCGGGGCGAGGCGCTGACCGAGGACGAGACCTGCGCGTTGTTCGCTGAGACTCGCCCCGAGGTGATCGAGGAGATGCGCGTCGCGGCCGACGAGGTGCGGGCGGAGCTCGCCGGCGACCGGGTGACATTCGTGGTCAACCGCAACATCAACTTCACGAACGTGTGCGTGGTCGGCTGCGCCTTCTGCGGCTTCGGACAGGGCCGCCGCTCACCCGACGCCTACCTCGTCTCCGAGGACGACTTCCAGGCCCGGGTGGGGGAGGCGGTCGAGTACGGGGCCACCGAGATCTGCATGCAGGGCGGCATCCATCCGGATTACACGCTCGAGCACTACGGGCGCTGGCTGCGGCTGGTGAAGGAGGTGGCGCCGCGGATTCACCTCCACGCCTACTCCCCGATGGAGGTCCACTTCATGTGCGAGCGCTCGGACAAGTCGCCGGAGGCGGTGTTCGATTACCTGCTCGAGTGCGGCCTCGGGTCGACTCCGGGCACCGCCGCCGAGGTGCTGCACGACGGCGTGCGCGCGCGGATCTCGCCGAACAAGCTCCCCGTCGCGCGCTGGGTCGAGATCATCGAGGCCTGCCACAGGTCCGGGCTTCGTTCGACGTCCACGGTGATGTTCGGGCATATCGAGGAGCCCTGGGAGCTGGCGCGCCACATGCGGGTCGTGCGCGAGCTCCAGGAGCGGACCGGGGGGATCACCGAGTTTGTGCCGCTGTCCTTCATTCCCTTCAACACGCTGCTGGGTCGCACGCACGGAGTGGAGGAGATCTCCCGAGCCGAGAACCTCAAGCACACGGCGGCCTTCCGGCTGGCGCTTGGCAAGACGATCCCGAACCTCCAGGCGAGCTGGGTGAAGATGGGGCTGGACGCGGCCACCGAGAGCCTTCGGTGGGGGGTCAACGACCTCGGCGGCACCCTGATGGAGGAGAACATCTCGCGGATGGCGGGCTCCCAGCACGGCGTGCGCCTCGACCCCCCCCAGCTGATCGAGGCCGCGCGGAAGGCAGGCCGGGAGCCGGCCCAGCGCACCACCCTGTACGAGATCGTCGAGACGTATTAGCCGCCAGGCTGCTCGGGGCTGGGTAGGGAGGGCGCATCGCGGCACCCGAAGCCCGAACTGTGTCCCGACGTGTCCGTCCTCCGGACACAACGGGACGCAGATCACAGCCTGGGCGTCGCCCCTTCCCTACCCAGCCTAGTGCGCCCTTCCCCGGCGCCCCGGTGAGCGATGATGGATCCGTGCGGGCCATGGTCCTTCACCAGCAGCGTCAGCCGCTTCGGCTCGAGGAGCTGCCCGACCCGCGCCCCGCGCCCGGCCAAGTGCTATTGCGAGTGCACGCCTGCGGTGTGTGCCGGACCGACCTTCACGTGGTCGACGGTGACCTCCACGAGCCCAAGCTGCCCCTCGTTCCCGGACATCAGATCGTCGGTACGGTCGAGGGAGCGGGGGAGGGGGCCAAGCGCTTCCGGCCGGGCCAGCGGGTGGGCGTTCCGTGGCTCGGCTGGACCGACGGGGACTGTGCGTACTGCTGCTCCGGCAGGGAGAACCTCTGTGAGCGCGCGAGGTTCACCGGCTATCAATTGGATGGCGGCTACGCCGAGCTGGCCGTCGCCGACGAGCGGTACTGCTTCCCGATCCCAGATGGCTACGCCGACCTCCAGGCGGCGCCGCTGTTGTGCGCTGGGCTGATCGGCTATCGGTCTCTGCGGCTGTGCGGCGATCCGGAGCGTCTCGGCCTCTATGGGTTCGGCGCGTCGGCGCACATCGTGTGCCAGGTGGCCGTCCATCAGGGGCGCGAGGTCAACGCCCTCACCCGGCCCGGGGACGGCGAGACTCAGCGGTTCGCACTCGGGCTGGGGGCGACGTGGGCCGGTGATACCAAGGGGGGCTCCGAGGTCTGTGAGCCCATGGGCGGCGGCGCCCTCGGGTTCGTCGACGCCGCGATCATCTTCGCCCCGGTGGGCGAGCTCGTCCCGGCGGCGCTGCGCGCGGTGGCCCCCGGGGGCGCGGTCGTCTGCGCCGGGATTCACATGAGCGACATCCCGTCGTTCCCGTACGAACTCCTTTGGGGCGAGCGGATCCTGAGGTCCGTGGCCAACCTGACGCGATTGGACGGGGAGGAGTTCCTGGCGCTGGCGCCTCAGGTGCCCGTTCGGACGGAAGTCGCCGAATACCCGCTCGAGGGCGCGAACCAGGCGCTCGACGACCTTCGCGCAGGTAGGGTTACCGGCGCGGCCGTGCTGTCGACGGGACAAGGCGCGAGCGGAGAGGAAGACTGATGGCTGACGTGACCGTGAAGCAGCTCGAGGAGTTCGACACCATCTTCGGAGGTGGGTTCCGGCGGGTGCGCGCCGGCCTCGGGGTGAGCTCCTTCGGCGTCGCGGTGATGGACCTCCCGCCCGGCTTCGACCGATATCCGGCGCATGACCACGGGCGGGACGGGCAGGAGGAGGTCTACACCGTGCTGGCGGGCAGGGCGACGCTGACAGTGGGCGCGGAAAGCCACGAGCTCGAGCCTGGCGTGTTCGCGCGCGTGGGGCCACTGGAGACGCGCAAGATCACCACCGGCGACGAGGGGGCGCGTCTGCTTGCGATCGGAGCTTCACCAGGGAAGATCTACGTGGCGCCCGAGTACACGGAGGAGGGCCAGCCCGACCCAATCGCCGGCTAGCTGTCCTGCCCACGGAGGTTGTGAACGCGG
>JBOGZC010000013.1:0-49785 GCA_050697075.1 Solirubrobacterales bacterium
CTACGGGCCGCTCGGATTCCTGCACGCGCCCCTCGTCGCCTTTACCTGGCCGGCGGTGCTGAGCGCCATTCACCTGCTGGCGCTCAGGCTCGCCCTGGCGGTGTCGGTGATCTGGGTGGTCCGGCGACGGCTCAATCTCGCGGTGGCGGTCGCGATGGCGTTCGTCGTCATCAGCCTGAACGGCGTCGGCACGGCGGTTCCCCTCGCCTTCATCTGGTGCGCGGTCGCCCTGGGCGAGGATTCGCTCGCCCCAGTCGCGCGCCGGGTCGTGGTCCTCGGCGGCGGAATCGTGAGCGCGGTGGAGCTGCTGGTGAAGCTGAACGAAGGGCTGTTGATCGCCGTCATGTGCCTGGCGGCCACCCTGGCCATGGGCGGGCGCCGATCCCGCAACCTCGCCACCTTCGGCATCGTCCTGGCGGGCTCCCTGGCGGTGCTCTGGTTCGCGGCCGGGCAGGGCCTCTCGAACGTGGGCGATTTCCTCGCCAACAGCATCGAGCTCCTGCGCGGCTACTCAAGCGCCATGCAAGAGGCCGGCGCGGCGTGGACCGCCGTCGCCGCGCTGGTCATCTGGGCGATCGCCCTGATGGCTGCCTTGCTGGCCGGCGAAGGGACGCCGATACCGCGCCGCATCGGGCTCCTGGTGCTGGTTCTGGGGCTCGGCTTCGTCGCCTGGAAGGAGGGCTTCGTCCGCCAAAGCCCGAGCCACATGGCGATCTGCTTCGGCTGGATGCTCGCTCCCTGGATCGGGCTTCGCTGGCAGGGGCGCAACGGCTGGCCGCTGGTCGCCGGCTTCGCCGCCGTCACGGTGCTCTACTTCGCGAGCACCGGCTTTCGTCCAGCCGACACGTTTCGCCCGATCGACAGCGCCACCACGATGGCCAGCGACCTCCGCACGGTCTTCGACCCCGGCCGCCGAAGGGCGGTGAGGGATCGGGCATCGATTGCGATGCGCTCGGCGTACGCGCTCGACCTGCGCTCGACGGCGCTGCTTGTCGGAAAGACGGTGGCCGTGTGGCCGTGGGAGTCCGGGATCGCTTGGGCCTATGGACTCGATTGGAAGCCGCTCCCCACGTCGCGGACGACCAACGCCTACACGCCGCGGTTGGACGAGCTCACGGCGCGTTTCCTGGCGTCGCCGGACGGCCCACAGCGAGTCCTGCGACACGCGGATATCTACACCCAGGCGGCGATCCTGCCGAAGGCAACCCCGATCAGCACCGATGGCCGCTACGGCGCCTATGACGCGCCGGCCGCCACCTTGGCGCTGTTGTGCAACTTCAACGCCCTTCGGACCACCCCGCGGTACCAGGTGCTGGGGCGGGTTGCGGACCGCTGCGGCCCCGAGCGGCCGCTGGGATCAACGACCGCCGCCTACGGGCAGCCGGTGCGGGTCCCCAAGCCCCCGGGCCCCCACCAGATCGTCTTCGTCCGCGTCCATGGCGCTGCGCCCTCCGGGCTCGAGGCCCTTCGAACCTTCCTCTACCGCCCGCCGATCCGCTACATCGTCTTCGATGGCACGAAGCGCTACCGGCTGGTTCCCGGGGTCGCCCAGGACGGCCTCATCCTCGAGGCGCCCGACGACACGGACTTCCCGCGGCCGTTCGCGCTCGCTCCGGGCGCCCGGACGATCGAGCTCCGCAAGGCGGCCGGCCCGTTGAGCTCCGACCACGAGCTGGACTTCGACTTCTACGCGATGCGCGTCCGGCCACCCTGATCGGAGGCCGGCCGGACTGAGGCGCTAGGAAGCGCGCTGCTGCCCGGGAGCGGGTTCGGCCTTCGCACGCGGCGCCGGCGCGGGCTCCGCTCGCTTCACGCGCGTGCGCGACTTGAGGCGGAGCGCCGGCTTCTCGACGTACCTGTAGGTCAGCCACGACGCCACCCCGGTGATCGTCCCGACGATGAGCAGGTTGAGGCCGAAGGCGCGAAAGCCGCCACCGTGGGTGACGCCATGTACCCGCAGCCAGAGGATGATCGGCGCATGCCACAGGTAGACGCTGTAGGAAGCGAGGCCTGTGGCGACGAACGCGGGGCTCTCCAGCGTCCCGATCAGCGGGGAGCGGGAGCGTGCGGGCGGCAGGACGGTGAGCGCCAGCAGCAGACCGCAGACGACGGCCACCAGGGTCACCTGCCATTTCGCAGCGATGGCGGCGTCGGCGCCGAGCTTCACGATCACCGCCGCCACAACGACCAGGGCAACCGCCGCAATCGGGCGCCACCAGGCCGGCAGGCGCAACCGCCCGTCCTGCCATTCCACGCGCACGACAGCAAGGGCGAGCCCGAGCGCGAACAGGTGGGCGTGTGTGAGGAACGAGAGCTGCCAGACGCCGATCCAGGATCGTTCGAAAACCCGACCAACGCCGACATCGATCGGGAGGCTCGCCAGGCCCACGACCGCCATGAAGGCCGCTGGGAAGAGCATCGCCGCGACCCGCTGGCGGTGCGAGGTCGCCTTGCGAGCCAGCCAAAGCGCCACGAGGACGAGCAGCGGCAACAGGAGGTAAAAGACCACCTCGATCGCCAACGACCACGCGGGAACGATCCCGGTGGCCAGGGTCCCAGGCCGATAGTTCTGGAGCAGCAGCAGGTTCTCGACCACCAGCTTCGGATCGTGCATCCCGGCCACCACGGCGGCATCGCCGCGGTAGACGCGCGCGCTGTGCAGCACCAACGCGATGAACAGGAAGATGAACCAGTAGGCGGGCAGGATCCTTAGCGCCCGATTCTTCAGGTACGCGTCGAACTCCGGACGTCGCTTTTGCCGCAGCGCGGCCGCGGCGAACGGCAGAAACAGGAGGAACCCGGAGAGGGCGAAGAACAGGGTGACGCCGTTGCCCAGCTGGGGGAATATGTAGGTCCCGAGCCAGCCGAGGTGGATCGGGTCGCGGCGCGGCGGGCTGATGAGCCAGACGTGGTACAGCAGGACGCTGGCGATGGCGACCCCTCGCAGCCCCTCGATCCCCGCCAGCCGCCTCGCGAACGCCGGGTGCGCTCTCCCGACGTGCCTTGAAGCTCCCTCCTCGATGGGCACGAGTCTAACTCCGGCCAACCGTGCGATCGGACGACATGCTCAGCCCTTCGCTCGCAGTCGAGCGCGCCTCCGGGCCCTCCTGCGAAGCGTGCGAACGGCCCCGTCGGGCTCGCTCTGGCCGGCCAGCGCCGCCGCGGGAAACGGCTCGAGGCCCCTCGCGGCTCGGAATCCTCGCACCCTCGCCCCGATCCCGGTGATGCTGCGGTCAACCACGATCTGCCCGAGGCAGACCGCGCCGTCGACCGCGAGCACCTGCGCCAGTCGCCGAGGGCTCCGCAGCACCCCCCACTTGCGGAGCACGTAGCCGCGGCCGAATCCCATCAGGTAGTTCTTCCGCGCCGAGCCGGAGCCAAGGGTCGCGGAGTGGGCGTGGGTGCCGCGGGCATCCGGGGCGAGGGCGCAGCGCTGTCCGGCCAGCCGCATTCTCAGCACCAGGTCGACGTCCTCCCAGTAGGCGAACAGCGTCTCGTCGAACCCGCCGGCCGCGAGGAACGCGTTGCGGTCGAAGGCCGCCGCGGCGCCGGAGGGCCCGATCGGGTCCTCGACCCCGCGGTCAAGCCGCGCCAATGGCTCCCCGTTCAGGTAGTCGAACACGAGCAGGGTCCCGTCCAGCTGCATGCCGGCGGTGTCGATTCTCGACGCGTCGCCGGCCTCGCGCATCACACCGGCCGCCATGGTCACGCCGGCTGCCGGATCGAGCGGGGCCACGATTGCCTGGACGTAACCGGGATCGCAGACGGTGTCGTCGTTGAGCAGCACGATGGCCTCGCCCGCGGCCTCGCGGGCGGCGAGGTTCACCGCACGCGAGTAGCCGGCGTTGCGATCGAGGTGGATCACCCTGACCCCCTCGAAGCGGTCGCCGAGATCTCCGATCTCCGGGTCGGGGGAGCTGTTGTCCACGACCAGAACCTCGACCTCGGCCGGACGATCGCGAAGCGACTCGAGCAGTCCTCGAAGCCGGGGGCCGCCCACCACGGTGGGGACGATCACGCTCGCGAGGCTCATGGGCTCTGGAAGGGCCGATCAAGCTGCGCCACCGCCACCACGCTGCCGCCGCGACCGGCGAGGCCGGCGCCCAACTCGAGCGCGAGCGCGAGCGGCGCAAACAAAGGCCCGGTGATTGCGGTGAGCACGAGATCGCGGCCAACCCCCGGACCGCGGTCCAGGTCGCGCTTCAGGGCCCGGAATGCGACGTTTGGGCGGGAGGTGACCCGATTGAGCAGCGTCTGCCACATGCCGAGCGGATTCTGCTCGACGATTACGTGGCTGACCCGCTCGAGCCCAAAGCCCGAGCGCTCGAGCAGCAGAACGAGGCCGGCCGCGGTGAAGTGGGTCAGATGCCGGGGCACGTCCTGGTGAAACCATCGATCGCCGCCGATGCGGGCCTGGAGGCTCGCCAGATTCGGACAGGCGACCACCACCCGGCCACCGGGACGCAACCAGCCCGCGATCCGGGCCATGACCCCGGCCGGGTCGCGCACGTGCTCGAGCACATGCCAGACTACGACGGCGTCGAGGCTCGCCGGCTCGAGGTCCAGCTCCTCCACCGTGGCGCACTCCACCCGAGCCCCGCGAGCCCGCGCCATCCGCACCGCCCCCTCGGAGGGCTCGACCCCCCGCGCCTCGAACCCGGCGTTGGTGAGGCGGGACACGAACCGCCCATCCCCCGCGCCCAGCTCGAGCACGCGCGAGCGCGGCGCGAGGCCGCGGAGGAACCGCAGCTTGTCGCGCTCCACCAGGGCCCGAAGGGGCTCCAACAGGCGATCGAGCCCGGGCCGGGCGGCCGCGTAGGTCCCGGCCTCGTACAGGGCGGCCGGGACCGCCCCGGGCGCCAGCTTGGTGCGAGCGCTGCCGCAAGCGACACACCGGGTGAGCGGATAGGAGCGACGTCCGGCGAGCTGGGGATCCGTCGCGGTGGCGACCCGCCAGGGCCGCAGCTCTCCGCCACACGCGGGGCAGCGCTCGGCCGCCGCCGAGACGGTCGGCGCGGCACGCCGCGGGCTTGGGGCTCCGCTAATAGGCGCCGTTGCCCCGCAGGGCCACCGGAATCGTCTGGAAGAGGATGCGAACGTCTCGCGCCAGGGAGAGATTGTCGACGTAGTCGAACTCCACGGCGAGCCGCTCGGTGAAGTCCAGGTCGCCGCGGCCGTACACCTGCATCGGTCCGGTCATCCCCGGCTTGACGTCGAGCCGGAACCGGTGCTCGGGACCGTAGCGCTCGACGAGCTCCACCTGCTCCGGGCGAGGGCCGACGATGCTCATGTCGCCGAGGAAGACGTTGACCAGCTGCGGGAGCTCGTCGAGGCTGAACCGGCGCAAGAGTCGTCCAACGCTCGTCACCCGAGGATCGGCACGGAGCTTGAACATCGGCTCGTCGAGCTCCTCGAAGGACACCAGGTCCACCAGGGCCTCCTCGGCGTTCGGGATCATCGTCCTGAACTTGTACATGCGGAACGGCACCCCGCCCATACCGGCCCGAAGCTGGGTGAAGAACACCGGTCCCTTGCTGTTCAGCTTGATCGCCAGCACAACGAGCGGAAACAGCGGCGCGAGGACGACGAGGGCGAAGGCCGAGACGGTCACGTCGAAGACTCGCTTGATCAGCATGGTCGAGCGCGAGGGGTCGCGAGTGTCGTATTCGAGCACCGGGAGATCGCCGACCTCGGAAAGGCGCGGCGTGGCGCCGGCTCGCCCGCGCAGGGGCGAGACGACGCTCAGCTTCACGTGCTGCTCACGGCAGATTCCGGCAAGCTGGCCGATGAGCTCGGGGTCCACGCGCTCGGAAGCGAAGATCACGCGATCGAGGGGACTGACGAGCTCCCGCAGGTAGGAGATCCGGTCGGCGTGCCACCCGTTTGGCGGCAGATTGCTCTGGGCGACCAGATGGAGATGCATGTCAGGGAACAGCTCGACCTTTCGCCTCGCCGCCGCGGCCAGCGCGCCCTCCCCGAGGACTGCTGTCAGCTCCTTCGGCGTGGTCCGTCGCCAAAGCCAACGCATCCCGCCGCGGAGCATGGCGGCGGTGACGGTGGCGGCAAGCCAGGCGCGCGCGGCGGCCGCCAGCGACACGGTGCCGGCTGGGGTCAGCGGCAGGATCAGGCCGAGGAGCCCAACTCCCACCGCGGCCCAGGCCGCGATCGCCGGCAGCTCGTCGACCGTGAGGTGGCGAACCGAGCGCTGATCGCGGTCATAAAGGCCGAGCAGCTTGGCCAGCACCACCCAACCCGGAAGCAGCGCCAACGCCCACATCACGCGGGCCGTCGCGCCGGTCGACCCCGCGAGGAGCAGGCTCGCCACGACGCCCGCCCCGACGTCGGCGAGGGCCAGCATGCGGCGGCGGCGTGCATCGCGCCAGAAGCGGTCGCCCCGAGCGGCGGCGCGGGCGAGGCGAGGCGAGGAGCGAGGGGATAGCGAGCCGCGGCGACCATTGCGCGGCAGGCTCGAGACATCCCTGTGCCTGCTCAGCTCACTTCTAGAGCTCATCCTTCTCCACCCATCTCTGGAGCTCCTTCTCCACCATCACTGGAGCACCCCCCACAGCACGGTTGCCGACTCTCCCTGCGGCACCGCTCCTGCTGCACGAAAGCTCCGGACCCGCGCAGGATATTGGAAATCCTCAATCCCGGTTCTCCCCTCCACCTCTAAGCAACGGTACAGCAGCTTTCTGGCTTTCTTTGCGAGCCTCCTGTCGAACCGGCTGGGTGAACTCATTCGGCAGCGGGGTCGGGCTCAGCGCCGCCGCGCGGAAGAGCTCCGTCCCGGCGGCGCGCAGATTTCCGGCACGCGCGTCGATCCGGGCGGCGACGGCCCAGGGTCGCCAATCTCCGGGGGCGCGGTCGATCGCGAGGCCGACCGCGCTCCGCGCCGCCGTCGGGTCGCCCCCGAGCTCGTCCACGAGCCCGAGCTGGAGCCGCGGCTCAGGCGACCAGGGCTGGACCTTGGCCGCGTCGCGGGCGTCGTTGGCGGCTGCGGCAAGATTCCCGCGTGAGGCGGCGGCTCGGCTCGCGTCCAGCTTGAAGTCCGTGATCAGCAGGATGCCGGCAGCCCAGAGGGAAGCCCAGGCGATCCCGATGATCGCGATCCCGAGCCCAAAGGGGCTCGGCGACCGGGCCTGCGCTCCGGCGGGCACTGCCACTCGAGCCTCCGAGGGGGCCGCCGTCAGGAGGCCCGCGGCGACGATCACCGGCACGAACGCGGCCGGGATCTGAAACGACCACTCGATGGCCGCGGTCAGCGCGCCGGCCGCCAGCACCGCCAGCGCCGGCGCGGCCTCGCCACCGCCGCCCGCGGCGCGGGCTCGCCAGCCCGACCACCCCGCGGCCGCGAAGAAGGCGAGGACGAGGAGTAGCCCGACGACCCCAAGCTCCGCAAGCGTCTCCAGATACAGGGAGTGCGCATTGAGGAGGGGCAGGGGCACCTCCGGGTGCGCATTCCAATAGAGGGCGAAATTGCCGGCGCCGATGCCGGTGACCGGCTTGCTCGCGAACGCGTTCAAAGCCGCCTCCCAGTACTGACTTCGGTTGCTGCCGCCGGCGCTGAGCAGGTGCCCACTTCCTGGACCCGCCCCAGGTTGGGCCGGGGCCTCGTTCACGTGCGACTCGGGATTGAGCAAGAAGACGGCAACGGCCGCGGCGAGGATCAGCAGCGGCGCCGCGACGCGCCACGAGACCGACGGGAGCCTCAGCTCGGCCAGACGGGCGTCGAGCCGATAACGGATGAGCCCGACCGCGAGGATGCAGAGCAGCGCCGCGAGCCCGACCTCGAGCCCCTGGTGTCTCGCGGCCGAATCCGCGAGCCCGGTGAGGAACGCGCCGCGCGGGTGAGCGAAGGCGATGAGCAGCGCCCCGCCCGCCGCGCCGAGCGCGACGTTGGCGAGGAGCAGCAACCTTCGGCGCTCGATCGCAGCGAGAACTAGCCCGCCGGCCACCGCCGCCGCGAACCCCCCTCTGGAGGACGTGAGGTAGAGGGCCAGGGTCGGCAGCGGGATCAGACCCACGGAGACCGCTCGCCATAGCCGCGTCGTGGCGCGAGCGCCAAACCAGATCAACAGCACCGCCTGAATCGCGAGGCACGCCGCGAGCCCGTTCCAATAGCCGATCGGATAGCTCAGGCGTCCCTGGGCGGTGGGAAGCAGCGCGCCGAGGTTGCGATCGCCGTTGCCGAACAGCGACGGATCGAACCGCGTGCCGAGCGAGGCCACGCAGACGATCGTCAGCCCCACCGTGAGCCCCACGAGCCATGCACGAATGCCGCTTCTGGGCACGCAGAGCGCCACCAGCGTGAACAACCCCACGTACCCGGCGACCCGGACGAACGCCGCAAATGCCCGTCCGGCGTCGTCGGCCCAGAGCATCGACAGCCCGGTCAGAACGCCCAGGCCGGCGAGGCACCCGCCCGCAACGACCGCGGCTCGCGGCACCGACCGCAACGACCACGCGCGTGCCGCCGCGCCCACCCCCACGGCCAGCCAGACGGCGATCGTCGCCGCCGCCGTCAGCCGCTGGGAGGAGCCCCCGTTCGCGAGCGCCAGCGCCGCGTACGCGATCGCGACAAGCACGAGCGTCCCGTGCTTGAACGGCTCGATCGAACGCCCGATCTCCCGCACCGATATCCTGTGGCCCGCTGATGGGACGAGTGGCAAGGGGCGCAAAGTCTAGGTGGACGTATGCCGTAAAACCGGCGATGGCGATCGCGTGCGTGGCGTTGGGCCTCGCGCTGCCGGCCGCGGCGAGCGCGGATCCGTCGGCTCAAAACCAATACACGCCGCCGAACGTAAGCGCCACGGGCTCCGGCCACGACCGCGGGAACCCCAGCGGCGCGGTGTCCCCCGCGGGCAGCGGGGGCTCGGGCAGCGCCGTCCTGCCGATCCTCCTGAGCGCTGTCGTGGTGATAGGCGGAGCGGGCGCCGTCATCCTGTACCGCCGACGCCGGAGCGACCCGACCTCACCCGAGTGAGGCCGGCCGACTTGGTGAAGCGGCTCACGGCCATCCGCCGGTCGAGTCCGGCGCGGTCCATCCGCTAGGTTCGTGCCGCGCGTGTTCGATGGCCTGGCAGGACGCCGGGTGTTCGATGGCCTGGCAGGACGCCGGCCCGGGCGGGTCGCGCTCGTCATCGCAGGGCTGGCGCTGGTCATCATCGCCGCGGGGCTCGCTGTCTGGCTGACGTCCGGCTCGTCGAGCGGCACTGCCGCGGCCGACGACAACCTGTTCGGGATCGTGACCTCACCCGCTGTGAACAGCGCGGATCTCAACAAGATGGGGGCCGCCAGCGTCCGATCGGCCCGATTCCTCATCGGCTGGCCGGCGATCGAGCCGCAACGAGGCTCGTTCGACTGGGCGGGAACGGACCGGCTCGTAGGCGCGCTCGCATCGCACGGCATCCAGCCGGTTCCCTTCGTCTTCGGGTCCCCGCCCTGGGTGTCCCCCGAGGCCACCCGGCCACCCATCGACAGCGCCGCTGACCGTGCCGCGTGGACCGCCTTCCTGAAGGCCGCCGTCGATCGCTACGGTCCTGGGGGAAGCTTCTGGAGCGGTGAGTACCAGCGCAGCTTCGGGGCCGACGCCGAGCCGGTTCCGATCGCCGCGTGGCAGATCTGGAACGAGCCCAACCTGCCCCACTACTTCACGGCTTCGTCGCCGCCGGCCGCCTACGACCAGCTCGTTCGGATCTCTCACGACGCGATCACTGGTCAGGACCCGAACGCCGAGATCGTGCTCGCGGGGATGCCCGGGTACGGCAAGCCGGACACCGCCTGGCAGTTCCTCGGCGAGCTCTATCGCCAGCCGGGTTTTGCGGGCAGCTTCGACGCCGTGGCGCTCCACCCGTACGCGCGCACCGTCGCCCAACTCCAAGTCGAGATCGAGAAGCTCCGGACCGTGATGGCCCGCAACGGCGAGGGGTCAACGCCGCTATGGCTGACTGAGATCGGCTGGGGGTCCGGAAAGCCCAATCGCTTTGGGCTCAACAAGGGCCTCGTCGGCCAGCAGCAGCTGCTGGAGCAGTCCTTCCGGCTCATCCTCGACCACCGCGACGCCTGGCACGTGCAGCGCCTGTTCTGGTTCAAATGGCGCGATCCACCGCCGGGTGCGCCCCAGTCCTGCAGCTTCTGCTCCAGTGCCGGACTGCTCAAGCACGACGGATTCGCAAAGCCCTCCTGGGTCGCCTACAGGCAGTTCGCGAGCGGCGAGAGGAAGTGAACCCCCTCCTCAGAGGAGTCCTGGTGATCGCCCTGTCGGTGGCGCTGGTGGGCGGGCTCGCCGCCTCGCTGATCCAAGGGAGCGGCGGCAGCTCGCCCACAACGGCCGCCCAGCCGGCGTTCTTCGGGATCGTCCAGGGAATCCGGCTGGATCAGCGGGACTTCCAGATGATGCGGTCCACCGGGGTCAGAACGGACCGCTTCCTCCT
Source organism: Solirubrobacterales bacterium (assembly GCA_050697075.1). Classification (GTDB taxonomy): domain Bacteria; phylum Actinomycetota; class Thermoleophilia; order Solirubrobacterales; family 70-9; genus AC-56. Next base: position 10,434 of record JBOGZC010000013.1, read on the forward strand.
GTTCTGGCAGTCGGTGCAGCCACAGCAGGGATCGTTCGACTGGGGTCCCACCGACGCTCTGGTCGGAGCCTTCGCCTCGCACGGGATCCGGCCGTTCCCAACCGTGTCCGGGAACCCGGCGTGGGTCTCGGGCGTAACCGCCCGCCCTCCGCTCGACAGCCCCGAGGCCGAGCAGGCGTGGCAGGACTTCCTCAAGGCGCTGGTGGACCGCTACGGGCCCGAGGGCAGCTACTGGACCCACGAGTACCGGCAGCAATACGGCGCGGACGCGACCCCGTTGCCGATCGAGGCATGGCAGGTGTGGAACGAGCCCAACCTGAGCAAGTACTTCGCCCCCAGGCCCTCCGCCCCCGAGTACGCCCACCTCGTCGAGATCTCCCAAGACGCGATCAAGAGCCGGGATCCAAACGCCCTCATCGTCCTCGCGGGGATGCCCGGAAACGGAGACGTCAACGCGTGGACGTTCCTCGATCAGCTCTACAGCCAACCGGGATTCAAGGGCAGCTTCGACGTCGCCGCCCTGCACCCGTACGGGCGAAACATCGGCGAGGTCGGCGACCAAATCCAGCGCGTGCGGGAGACGATGAACAAGAACGGCGGGCGGGCGACGCCATTGTGGCTCACCGAGCTGGGCTGGGGGTCCGGAAGGCCAGACAGGTTCGGCCTCAGCAAGGGACCGGTTGGCCAGGCGCGACTGCTGACGGCCTCGTTCAAGCTGATCCTGAACCGCCGCAAGGCATGGAACGTGCAGCGCCTGTTCTGGTTCGACTGGCGCGATCCGAGCAGCGCAAACGCGGGCAAGTGCAGCTTCTGCGCCACGGCGGGATTGCTGAACTACGACCGCACCCGCAAGCCGGCCTATTTCGCGTTCCGGCGGTTCGTCAACGCCCAGTGAGTTAGCCGGCGGAACCGCTTCGGGGATCGTCTACGCTGCCGACAGGATGAGTGAGCCGAATGGTGGGCATGTGGCCCCGGCGCCGCCGGCGGGCCCGCGCGCTTCTGGAAGCGTGTCGGCTGAAGGCGAACGGCGGGCTGAGAGGCCGCTGAAGATCCAGCTGTGGAGCTGGAACTACGAGCCCGAGCCGACCGCCATGGGCCCCATCGCAGCGCGCTGGGCGGAGGCGATGTCCGCGCGGGGGCATCGAGTCGAGGTGGTGACCGCGCATCCGCACTACCCCGGGCCGCTTTGGGGTCACCGCTCCCGGCCCTACCGAGAGACTCGGAACGGCATTCCGGTGCTCCGGCTGCCGCTCGTGATCGGCCACCGGACGACCGCGGCCAGGATCACCGAGGAGGCGACCTATGCGGCCTCGGCGGCAGTGGCGGCTGCGTTTCCGGGCACGCCCGACGCCGCGGTGGCGGTCTCGCCCTCGTTCCTCGGCCTGTTTCCGGTGCTTTCCAGCGCGCGCCTGCGCCGTTTTCCCTGGGTCCTGTGGCTGGAGGACATCCTCCCCGACGCGGCAGCGACGACGGGGCTGATGCGCGAGGGGCTCGCGCTTCGCACGGCCGAACGCCTGGAGCGCTTCGTGTACCAGCGGGCGGACCGCATCGTCGTGATCTCGAACGCCTTCCGGGAGAACCTCCTCGCGAAGGGTGTCCCGGCGTTGAAGGTGAGGCACATCTATAACCCCTACACCCGGGATCTCGGAGGGCGGGCGGCTTCCCTCAACGGTGGCGGCCCAGCCCGTGTTCTGTACATGGGGAACATGGGCTTCTCCCAGAACCTTCCCGCGCTGGTCCGGGCCTTCGAGCTCTCTCCCGCGCTCGACGATCAGGCTCGCCTGGTTCTCGCCGGCACGGGCGAGCTCGCCCGAGCGGTTGCCGCCGAGATCCGGTCCGAGCGCGTCGAGATGCCGGGGCTGCTCCTCGAGGGCCTGGAGTCGGAGCTCGAGCGTGCGACGATCGGGCTCGTCCCCCAGCGACCGGACGTCGACGAGTTCAACCTTCCGTCGAAGCTCATGAACCTGATGTCGCGCGGCGTCCCGGTGCTGGCGAGCGTCAGCTCGAGCTCCGAGATCGCTCGGATCGTGCACGAATCCGGCGCCGGTTGGGTCATCGACGCCGCCGATCCGGACGCGTTCCCGAACGCGCTTCAGGAGATCCTGCCCGACCGTGCCGAGCTCGAGCGGCGAGGCGCCCGCGGGTTGGAGTTCGCCCGCCACAACTTCGCCCCGGACGCCGTCGCCCGCCGGTTCGAGGACGTGCTCTACGACGTCGTGCCGGCGAACGGCGATGGAGGAGGAACCGCGGCGTGAGCGTGGCCGTGATCACCGGATCCACCGGGCTGATCGGCTCCGAGTCCGTGACCTACTTCGGGGAGCTGGGCGTCGAGGTGGTGGGCATCGACAACGATATGCGTCAGGTGTTCTTCGGCCCCGAGGCCTCGACGGCATGGAATCGGGCCCGCCTCGAGAAGGCGCTCGGCGAGGGCTACCGGCACCACTCCGTCGACATCCGAGACCGAGAGGGGATCGACGCGATCTTCGGTCACCACGGCTCGGCCATCGAGCTCGTCATCCACACGGCCGCGCAGCCATCACACGACTGGGCTGCCAAGCAGCCGCTCACCGATTTCGACATCAACGCGATGGGCACGATCAATCTGCTCGAGGCCACCCGGGTCCACGCCCCCGAGGCGGTGTTCATCTTCACCTCGACGAACAAAGTGTACGGCGACCTGCCCAACTCGCTGCCGCTCGTGGAGCTCGAGACGAGGTGGGAGATCGACCCCGGCCACACCTACGCGGATGGAATCCGCGAGGACATGTCGATCGATCGCTCCCTCCACAGCCTCTTCGGCGCGTCGAAGGTCGCCGCGGACGTGCTGGTCCAGGAATACGGCCGCTACTTCGGGATGCGGACCGCGTGCTTTCGCGGCGGGACCCTGACCGGGCCGCGCCACTCCGCGGCCGAGCTGCACGGCTTTCTCGCATACGTGATGCGCTGCGCGATGACCGGAACGCGCTACACGGTGCACGGCTACAAGGGGAAGCAGGTGCGCGACGCGATCCACAGCCTCGACCTGATCCGCGCCTTCCACGCGTTCTTCCTCGAGCCGCGTGTCGCCGAGGTCTACAACATCGGCGGGGGGAGGTTCAGCAACGCCTCCGTGCTCGAAGCGATCTCGCTGAGCGAGGAGATCGCGGGCGAGACGCTCGACTGGACCTATCGCGACCAGAACAGGGTGGGCGACCACATCTGGTGGATCGGCGACAACGGACTCTTCGAGTCTCACTATCCGGGCTGGAGGCTCGAGTACGACGTCGGCCGCATCCTCGAGGAGATTCACGAGGCCAACGCCGACCGCTGGACCCGGGACCAGGTCTCGGCCGAGCGCTGAGGCTCTCCCCTACCCCACGAGCTTGCCGTAGACCCGCTCGCACGCGAACGCATAGGCCTCCGGTGAGTTGTTCGCGGCGACTCCGGCGGCGCCGCTCACGGAGAGCTCCTCCCAGGCGGAGCCGTCGCTCTCGAGCGCCTCGCACTCCCGAGCCAGCGCTTGTGGGTCCGGCTCGACAACTCGCCCACCACCCGCGTCGCCCACGTACTCGGCGAGCCCGCCGCTGGCGTACGCGATCACCGGGGTGCCAACCGACATCGCCTCGAGCGCGGCGATTCCGCCGGGCTCCTGCCATCGCGAAGGCATCAGGCAGACCCGGGCACGGCTCAGCAATCCGATCACCTCGGCTCGGTCGAGGCTGCCGGCGAAGGTCACGTTGGGCGAGCTGCGCGCCGCCGCCGCCACCTCGGCCTCCAACGTACCCTGGCCGGCGAGGGTGACGTCCATCGAGGGGAGGAGCTCGGCGAGGCGCAGCACGTCCCGAACCCCCTTGTCGGCGTCGAGCCTCCCGACGAAGAGCGCCCCGCTGCGGTCCGAGAATGGTGATCGGTCGCCGGCGACGGGCTCGACGAAGCACGGCAGGACCGTCGCCTCGATGCCCACGGCGGCGTGCCGTTCGGCGACGTAGCGAGAGTTCGCGATCCACGCGTCGACGGCTCGCACGTGGAGGGCCCGCCGCACGACAAATGTGGCGTCGTTGAGGGCACGGATCGAGCGCCGGCTCTCGTCGCGGTCCCTCCACCCGCCGCTGTGGTCGCGCCAGCTCGCCGAGATGAACTCGTAGTCGTGGAGGTGCTGAACGACGGGGATCCCCGCCCGGTGTGCGACCACGACCGGGGCAGCGGAGAGCTGCGGGTAGAGCTTGTGGGCATGGACAACCTGCGGGCGAAAGTCGCGAATCAGACGGCGCATCGCCCCGGCCGCGGCCGGGTTCCAGAGCGCGCGGCGAGCAACATCGACCTGCGCGCGAGCGCCGAGCCCCTCGCGAGAGGCGCGGGTGACCGAGGCGTCGACGAACTCCCCATCGCCGAACAGGTTCCCGGGGCTCGCCGTGGAGAGCATCGCAACTTCGTGGCCGCGCCCCCGAAGCCCGTCGGCCAATCCGAGGGCGACGACATCGGCTCCCCCGGTGACCCGCGCGTACTTATTGACGATCAGGATGCGCATGGCGCCCGGGCTAGGAGGCAGGCGATGAGTACCCCAATCGCTCCAGTAGATCCCCCGTTGCCTGCGAGAAGAGCGCCTCGTCCTCCGGCGTGAAGGTCTCGGCCCAGTCGCCCGCCTTGGCTTTGCGCACGAACATGATGTCCGGTCGCTGCTTGCGCTCGTGGAACCGGGTTTGGCGCTCCCGCTCGCGCATCCGCTCCGCCGTGTACTCGCGAATGGTCTGCTCGGCGAGCTCGCGCTCCACCGGCACGCCGAGGAACTCCATTGCCGCACAGAGCTTCTCGGTCGGGTCCGCAAGCATGTCCTCGTATCTGAGGACGAGGAGCGACCCGTCCTCGTGCAGCGGGCTCTCCAGCCAGGACCGCACGTGCTCGTGCCATGGACCGTATCCGTCGACGTCTCCGCCCAGGAACAACCTCAGGAACGGGCCGAAGTCGCCCTCGTACAGCCCCCTGCGGATCAGCGTGTAGTAGTAGGAGACGGCAACGTCGCGGCCATCGCGGATCAGGTAGATCGCCTTGCGGTAAAAGCGCTTTTGCGGGCTCGAATAGGGCTCATGGCTCTTGATCAGGCGTCCGCCCTGAGGGAGGACCCGCGGGGTGGCCCGGTGTGAGCCCACGTCCGCGATCACCGTTGAATCGTTGTCGAGGTCAGCCTCGCGTCCGCCGAGCAGGTGGGCGAGCATGAACTTGAGCCAGGTGTTGCCCGATTTGGGATAAGAGACAAGGAAGGCGTCCCGCCTCGACACGGCCGTGTGCCTGTAGACGACCGGCAGCATGCGCACGTGACGCTGGTGCCTCAGGCGCGGGAGCTTCGACTGCACCTCGGACACTTGCTGGGACTTCAGGCGAAGAAGCCGGCGGCGGACACGCGGTCGCCCCGGAACGAGCATCGTGAAACCGGGGCTGAGTACACCGCGTAAGGTTAGCCGCGTGTCCGCGACCGAGGAGGAGAGCCTCACGTCGCCCCCGGGCGCAACCGAGCCGGACGCTCACGCTTCTGCAGGGAGGCTGAAGCGGGACGCCGCGCTCGCGGTCGCGACGGGCTTCGCGGTCCAATCGGTCCTCGTTGTGACCGGGCCTCTGCTCGCCCGGATGCTGGGCCCGAGCGGGCGGGGATACCTGGCCGCGTTGATCCTGTGGCCGCTCGTCATCACCCAGCTCGGGAACCTCGGGATCCCGTCGGCGCTCACGTACTCGGTGGCCCGCGATCCGTCGACCTCGAAGGGATTGGCGCGCCTGGGCCTCTCCTTCGCGCTTCCCCAAGCGCTGCTCCTCATCGGCCTCCAGGCTCTTTGGCTCCTGCTGATCCTCCACGGGGATCCCGCGGAGGTTCGAACCGCCGGCTGGCTGACCCTGGCCCTCGTGCCGGCGATGCTCGCCCAGCAGTACGGCCTGGCCCTGCTCCAGGGACATCTGCGGCTTCGGCTGTTCAACGGGCTCCGTCTGCTCCCGTGGGCGCTCTACGCGATCGGCGTCGCCGCGCTATTCGTGGTTGATGATCACGCGATCGTCGCCATCGTCGCGGCGCTCCTGGCGGCCTTCTGGGTCAGCGGAAGCACGGCGCTCATCTGCGGGATCCGGTGCTCGCGCGGCGGCGCCCGCCCAACCGTGGGCCGCCGATTTCTCGTGTCCTTCGGGCTGCGCGGGCTGTTGTCCAGCTTCTCCGCGGTCGACGTGCTTCGCCCGGACCAGGTGGTCCTGGCGCTGTTCCTCTCGCCGTCGGCGCTCGGCCTCTACGTGGTCGGCCTCGCGTTCACGAACCTTCCCTACTTCATCGCCAAGAGCGTCGGGCTGATCACCTTCCCGTGGGTTGCGTCGCGGCGGGAGAAGAAGGATGCGCGTCGGACCATGTGGTCGCTCCTGTGGCTGACCACCGGGATCGCGGTCGTGATCGTGGTCCCGATGTGCGCCACGGCTCATTGGCTCGTTCCGTTCTTCTTCGGCGGTCAGTTCTCCGCCGCGGTCACCGTCACCTACATCGTCCTGCCGGGCACGGTGTTCCTGAGCGCGCGCCGGGTGCTCTCAGAGGGGCTCAAGGGACGCGGCTATCCACTCGCCGGCACCGTTGGGGAGCTCGTGTCGCTGGCCTGGATCGCGGTCGCGCTGGCCCTTTTCGTGCCCCTGTGGGGGATCTATGGCGCGGCCGTCGCCCTGACCAGCTCCTACGTGGTCAGCATGGTGCTCCTGGTTGTGATCGCCGCCCGGCACGGCGAGCTCGAGTCGGCCAGCGGATCGCTGCTGGCGCTGCCTCGCGACCTGATGGGCGCGCTGCGCCGGGGCGCTCGCGCCCCGGACGTGACCCTCCAGGAGACCGACCGCCCCGCACGCGTTTCGTAGTGAGCCAGTTGAGACCTCGCGCCCTACTCGTCGCCCTGACCGCGCTCTCGGTCGTCCTCGCGCAGGGATGCGGGATCGACAAGTCCAGGAACGGCCCGCCGTTTCACCCCGGGAACATCCAGAGCCCGCGGTCCCTGCTGCTGACGAAGAGCGACATCGAGGGGATCGGCGCCTCCACGCCGTACGGCGCCATCCTCCGCTGGTGGCGGGCCCTTCAACGGGGGGACGCGAAGGGCGTACAGCGCAGCTACGTGGGGCACGTGAGCGCCACGGCGGCGCGACGCCAGGTCCACGACTTCCAGCCCCGCTTCTCTCAGCCGGTCGAGCCGCAGGTCGGTGCCGGCCACAGCCGGGCAACGGTCGATGTCCTGGTGCGAGCCGCGATTCGCCTCGGGGACCTGCCGACGGTGGTCAACGTCAACGACGTGCCGGTGTCGTTCGACCTGGTGCGAGGCCACCCGGGCTGGAAGCTTCGCGCCAACTCCTTCGGCCGCTATCACCGCGCCGTCCTCGACGAGCTGGCGCAGCAGGGCTGAGGGCCTAGCCGAGCTCCCAGGGCGTCTGCCTGCCGAGCAGCTCGGCTACCCGATCCACCTCGGGACGGAAGACCTCGACCAGCATCGCACGAGCTTCCGGGTCCATCGGCGGCGGGCTGACCTCCTTGAGGAGCGCTCCCCGCGCCCGAGCTCGCAGGGCCCGCGGCACGGTGGCCCGGGCGAGAGTGCGCAGCCTGCCGCTCCCGAGCATCCGTCCGCTGAGCAAGTTCCGCGGCAACGCGGTTGGGTTCATTCGGCTCGTCCCCGCCGCGCCCCCAGCGGGATCCACTTCCAGAAACGCGTGGATCTCCGTGACCGTGCCCGCTTGGTCGGCCACGAAGTCCTCGAAGAACGAGACGAGTACCCGCTCGCCGAACCGCTCGAGGTACCGCGGGACCTGGTTCGCGTATCTCCCACAGTCGAGGTACAGGGAGGTGACCCCCCAGACGCCAGGGCCCGAACGACGTTCCTCGGCGAGGGCATCGGTGAACGATCGGGCCTCGATCCCCTCCCGAACGTCGTTCCAGTACTGCGAGTAGGCCCGCTCGACCGGGTTGCGGAGCATGATCAGGATGCTCGCGTCGGGGGCGACGCCCTGGATTCGCTCGGCAGCGTTCGCGTCCCACAGGTAGGACGTGCTCGCCTCGCCCACGAGACGCTCTTCGGTGACGCCGTCGAACAGGGCCTTGTACTCGTCCTCGTCGGTGATGTGCGGGAAGAATGCGGCCCGCTCATGGGAGGGCCGGATCCGGGAGAAGTAGTGGGGCTCCTTCATCGGCGACATGTAGATGGCCGGGTGCCGGGCCAGCTCGTCATAGACGGACGTGGTCCCGGCCTTCGCGGCGCCGACCAGAAAGAGGTTCGGCCACATGCCCACGGTCAACCTGGGGCGCCGGCCGCCTCCCGGCCCGGCTCTCGATCCGCGGGAGCGGCACCGGCGCCCCGGTCGCGCGGGCGACACAGGATCGCCGCGAGGATGACGGCCCCAATGGCCATCGTCGCCTGCAGCGCCGGGAGCGTGAAGTTCCCCCGCATCCACGTGATCATGAACGGCAGGAGCGTCGCGTATCCCACGATGGCCACCACCGTGTTGCGGTGGCGGGAGAAGTAGAGCCATGCCACCCTCCAGAAGAGCCCGAAGAGGACGGCGAAGATGAACACCGCCGGCAGGCCGCCGTCGCGATACGGCTCGCCGAACGGCGAGAACGTGTCGCACTGCTCCCCGAGGGTGCAGGGCTTGCCCGCGAACACCGTCTTCAGGACCTGCTGGTCCGCCGGGAGCGGCTTGTTGGTCCAGATCTGCCTCGGGATCAGGGTGCGGATTGGCCCGACGATCGTCGTTCCGCCATATGTGTAGTGAAGCTCCGACGGGACGACGAGCATCTCCAGGGCGAGTGAAGGCGCGACGCCCGTGTCCTGGGTCTCGAACAGGTGGTTCGCCGCGTTCCAGGGCAGCCACTGGACCGGGCTGGCGCTGCCGTGGCGGGCGTGGGCAAGCCGGAGGTCACGGATCGCCGAAAGCACGGTGAGCGCCACGACCAGGACGACGGCCACCCTCCACAGCGAGGGACGTCGGTCACGTTGGAGGTAGTAGTAGAGCGCGAGGGCCAAGAGCATCTCGATCAGATAGCGGCGCTGGCCGGCCCCGAGGTTGTAGGCGCAGAAGGCCACGACGCAGGCCAGCGCGGCCCCGCCCGCGGTCCTTCCGATTCGGGTCTCCTTGCCCACGCCGCGCCGAACGGCGAGGAAGAACAGCGCCGCCGGCACGACGAGGAGGATCGAGGCGAGGAAGTACTTGCTGGTGGCCTCGGGGCTCGCCGAGAGCTGGAACAGGCGCGCCCTGCCGCGGAAGAAGAAGGACGCCGGGTGGCGCCATCCATGCGCGTGGATGAAGAAGAGCGCAAAGGCGACCAGGGCAACGCCGACCACGATCGCCGCCCAGATGAACAGCCGCCGAGGCTCTAGCTCACGGGGCCGCGGAATGCGCGACGCGAGCGAGCCCGCGACCGGCAGGAGGTAGCCGATCGCGAATCCCGCCCCCGCCAGCAACCCGGCGACCAGCATCCTGGTGAACGTGGGCGAGATCAATCGCTCCGCGTAGATGAAGTGCTGCTGGGAGAGGTCGTACGCGGGTCGACCGACCCAGAGGATGAGAAACGCGACCGCAAACCAGGTCAGAGGCTCGAATCCATCCAGCCTCCCCCGGATGATCAAAAGGCCGCACGGAAGCAGCATCGTGACCGCCGACAGCGCGATGAGGATCCATCGCCAGTCGACCCAGGACGCTGCCGCCGCGATCCCCACGACGACCAGCCCGCCCGCCAGGCCGAGCCCGAGCAGCAGGGTCAATCGATCCCTCCGCGGGGCGCCTACCGGGTGGGCGAAGCGCGCGATCACTGCGATAGGAACGGTGCTCGCGGGTTGAGCTCACGCGCGCGCTCGAGCGCCCGGCGGGCGCCATCGACGTTCCCGGACTTGACGTCCAGCCTCGTCCGCACGAACCAGAGCTGCCAGTTGTCGGGGGCGCGGTCGATCGCTTCGGAGATCTCTCGATTCGCGGCTCGCAGGTTGCCCCCCAGCTCCTCCACGAGCGCCAGCTGCAGCCGGGGGCCGGCGGCCCAGGGCTCGATCGTGATCGCGTCGTGGGCGGCCTGGGCGGCGGCCTTCAGGTTCCCGGCGCTCGCCTCCTGGCGGCTGTTGCCGAGTCGGACCTCGGTCAGGAAGAGGGTGCCGCCGGCCCAGATCGAGGCCCCCCCGAGGAGCAGCGTCACCACGCCGAGCCCGAATCGGGGCCGCGGGGCAAGACCCCGCGCCCTCCAGCCGTTCACCGCGTGGACCTCGGCGCCGAACGCCGCCTCCCGCTCGAGCGCGGGCCCGCTGAGCACGCCCGCCGCGAGCACGACCAAGCCGAAGCAGGCGGGAAGCTCCCACGTCCAATCGATCGCCGCCGACACCACGCCCGCGGTGAAGACGGCGAGCGTGGCGCCGAGCACCGCGCCGGCCGAGCGCGTTGGAGCACGGCGAGCTCCCGCGACGGCAGCGAAGCCGAGGAAGCCGAGGATCAGCAGCAAGCCGACGATTCCCAATTCAGCCATCGTCTCGAAGAACAGCGAATGGGCGTTTCGCACCGGCATCACCAGGGTCCCGTGCTGGTCCCAGTAGGCCTCATAGCCGCCGGCGCCGATGCCGTCGAGCGGATGGGCCTCGAAGGCATCGAGCGCGGCCGACCAGAACTGATAGCGGCCGCTCCCGCGGCCGCTGCTCAGATGCGCCGCGTTGTAGGTCGTCTGCACGTCGAGCGCGCCGACCTGCTTGAACTCGCTCCACCGGGCCGCAGGGTTGGCGGCCAGGATCCCCGCGACCACGGCGATCACCGTTCCAACGGCCACCACCCGCGTGAGCCTCGCCGGCACGTCCAGCTCCTCGAGCCAATCGTCCGCCAGGAACCGCAACAGGCCAACCCCGGCGGCCACGGCGATCGTGAGCGCGAGCATCTGGTCGCCCTGGCTGGCGGCCACGGAGTTCGTGAGCGCGTCGACGAGCTCGAGCTTGCGGCTCGCGAGCGAGGCGAGCAGCACCCCGCCCACTCCTCCCATCACAGCGCCCGCCAGCATTCGAGCGCGCCCCGGGCCGAGCGCCAGGAGGACCGCGAGCCCGGCCACACCGGCCAAGACCCCCCCGCGCGAGGAGGCGAAGTAGATGACCAGGACCGGCAGCGGGATTACGGCCACCGACACCGCCCTGAGCCACGCGGCCCGGGCGTGACCGCCCAGCCAGACCAGGAGCAGGATGCCCGCGGCCATCGCCGCTGCGAGGCCGTTCCAGTAGCCGATCGGATAGCTCAGCCTGCCGGCGGCGGCCGGCAGGAAGGTGCCGAGATTCTGGTTACCGACGAACGAGGGCTCGAAGCGACTCGCGAGGGCCAGTCCGGCGACGACCACGAGGCCCAGCGCGAGGCCGCTCAGCCACATGCGGGCGCTCGCTCGAGGGGAGGCGATCACCACCAGCAGGAAGAGCCCCAGGTAGCCGAGGGCCCTGACGACCTCGACGAACGCGCCTCCGGCGTCGCTCGCCCAGCCGATGGAGATCGCCGTCCAGGCCGCCAGCGCCACAAGGGACGCGCCGGCCCCCACGGCCGCGCCCGGAACGCGCGAGCGAGGCCATGCTCCCATCGCCAGCCCGATCACCACTGCCCACCAGATCCCAACGGTGGCGCCCGCCGTGAGCTCGCTCGAGTAGCCGCCATTGGCGACCGCGAGCGCCACGTACAGGACCGCGACGGCGGCCACGATCACCGGGTGCAGGCGTGGTGGCCTGGCGGCGCGGCCTACTCCTAGGGTCCGCGTCGCCTGCCGGGGGATTGCTATTTTCTGCACAGCGTGGGACGGAGCAGGGTTCGATGTGGGCTTCGCCGGTGTCGCCTGACGTGGATGGCGATCATGGTGGCTGTGCTCGCGGCGCCAGCGACGACCGCGGCGGCTAGTCCGCCCGCGGTCGATCAATATACAACTCACCTTCCGGGGGCCGGCGGCAATTCGGGCCTGGCCAGCTCGAGCGCTCCTGTCGCCCAGCCCGGGCAGCTTCCGGCCAAGGTTCGAGCTTCCCTGACAGGCCCCGACGGCCAGCTTCTGACCCTCATCGCGACGGCCCCCGGACTGGGTGCGCCTGTGGTGACCGGGGGCACGAGCGGGTCGATCTCGGGCGGCAGTCGCTCGCTGGCGATGGCGGTTGCCGACACCGTCGCCACGGCCCCCAGCCTCGCTCTCGTCGGCGTGCTCGCCGCGATCGTCGGTGCGGCGGCCGGCGCGAGGCTCATCGGACGTCGCCGATCGTCGCTCTGATGCTGCCCCCGCGCTCCGGCAAAGTCAAGCTCTGCTTGGCCGCGGCGGCCACCGGGCTCCTGTTCCTGCTCGCCCCCGCTTCCCCGGCCGCCGGCGGGGAGTTCATCGGCATCAACGTCGCGGGCCCCGACCAAAGAGATCTCCAGAAGATCGCCGACACCGAGGTGCGGAGCGACCGCTTCCTCCTCAGCTGGGCGGCAGTCCAGCCAAGTAAGGGAGGCGACTTCAAGTGGGGGGCCACGGACCGGATGGTGGGCGGGAGCGCATCGCGCGGAATCCGAGCCCTGCCGATGGTGTGGGGCAGCCCGCATTGGGCCGCGTCCAGCCCAGCCCGTCCCCCGATCGACACGGCCGGCACGCGGCATGCATGGCGGGCCTTCCTCGAGGCGGCGGTGAAGCGCTACGGACCGGGCGGCGCCTACTGGGGCGGTCCGTACCACCAGCAGTTTGGAACGAACGCCAAGGCGGTGCCGATCACGGCGTGGCAGATCTGGACGGAGCCCAACGGCAAGGCCTACTTCGATCCGTCACCCTCGCCGCGCCGCTACGCGCGGCTGCTTCAGATCTCGCACGACGCGATCAAGGGCGCCAACTCGAAGGCACGCGTGGTCCTGGCCGGCCTGGTTGGGCTCAGGAAGTGGCACGGACGGACCCTGAAGGGGATCCCCGGCTGGAAGTACCTCCGGGAGCTGTACCGGGTCCCGGGCGTAAAGAGAAACTTCGACATCGCAGCCGTACACCCGTACGCCCCCAACCTCGAGCAGCTCCGCCGAGAGATGAAGCTGTTCCGCGCCGCGATGCGAAAGGGGGGCGACGGGCACACCCAGCTCTGGATCACCGAGCTCGGCTGGGGGTCGGCTCCCCGAGGATCGGGGAACTCCCTGCTCGGCCTCAACAAGGGGGCGAATGGGCAGCGTCAACTGCTGGCCGGCTCGTTCAAGCTGATCCTGAGTCACCGCAGGTCCTGGCGAGTGGGACGGCTGTACTGGTACGACTGGCGCGATCCGCCCAAGGACGCGACGGCCCCGTGCTCCTTCTGTGAGACGGCCGGGCTGCTACGGAACAACCGGAAGCCGAAGCCCGCCTACCGCCCCTTCGCGCGATTCGCGAGAAAGTCCCCTGGCTGAGCCCACGCTGATCGGCTAAGCTGCCCGCCACATGGGGAGTGCTTGGTTGCGGAGCAGGGGCCGAGGGCTGCACGGTTTCATGGTGGCCCTCATAGCAGTGGTGTCGCTGCTCGTCGCGTCGCAGGCTTCGGCCGGCGTGATGCGGACGGAGTTCTTCGGGATCGTGGAGGGGCCCGTTCTCGACGACACGGACATGGCGACGATGAAGGCGCTCCGCGTCCAGACCGACCGCTTCCTCCTCAACTGGGGCTGGATCCAGCCGGTCAAGTCCAAATACAAATGGGGCCCGCCGGATCGCTTCATCGGCGACCTGGCGGCGCACGGGATCCGACCCGTCCCCTCCGTCTGGGGCAACCCGGCCTGGATCGCCGGCTCCTCCTCCACCCCGCCGATCGGCGGCACCGTTGCGCAGCAGGCATGGCGGACCTTCCTCAAGGCCCTCGTCCAGCGCTACGGACCCGGCGGCGAGTACTGGGGCGCCCGCTACCACCAGCAGTTCGGTGCCAACGCGACGCCGTTGCCGATCACCTCCTGGCAGATCTGGAATGAGCCGAACCTGAAGAAGTACTTCGCGCCGGCCCCGTCGCCCGGCCAGTACGCGCGGCTCCTGCAGATCTCCTACCCGTCAATCAAGCAACTGGACCCCAAGGCCCAGGTGGTCCTCGGCGGAATGACGGGCCGCGGAGACATCTCGGCCGTGGACTTCCTGAAGAAGCTCTACGCGGTGTCGGGGATCAAGGCCTACTTCGACGCGACCGCGCTGCACCCCTACATGCCGACCGTCGACAAGGTCAAGACGACGATCCAGGGGTTCCGCAACGCGATGGTGAGCCACGGCGACGCGGCGACGCCGATGTGGCTTTCCGAGCTCGCCTGGGGCTCTGATCCTCCTGACAGCCAAGGGATCAACAAGGGGCCTGCGGGCCAGGCGCAACTCCTGACGAAGGCATACAAGCTGGTGCTCGCCAACCGGAGGGCCTGGAACGTCCAGCACCTCTTCTGGTATCTCCTCCGCGATCCGGTCGACCCCGTCGCCTCGTGCAGCTTCTGCGCCAGCGCGGGCATCCTGTATCCGAACCGGATCAAAAAGCCCGCCTACAACGCGTTCAAGGCGATCGTCGGCGAGAAGGTCGCGCCCCAGCCAACGATCACGGCAGGCCCGGCCCAGGGGAGCACGATCAGCGACGCCACCCCCACCTTCCAGTTCACGTCGAACGAGCCGGGCTCGACCTTCCAGTGCAGGTTCGACGCGAAACCGCTCGTCGCGTGCACCTCGCCCTACACCCCCAAGACAGGGCTGACCAACGGCCATCACACCTTCTACGTCCGGGCGATCGACGCCCCCGGGAACGTGAGCCCGCTGGTGTCGCGATCGTTCAACGTCTCGACACACTGAGGGGCGCGTCCGAGGGGGGTCGGCCATGAAGCTCCTCGAAGCGGCCGCGATCGCGCTCACTGGGCTGGCGCTTTCGCTGCTCGCGGCGCCGGGAGCGCACGCGGCGCGGTCGGAGTTCTACGGGGTCATCCCAGGCCCCTCGCATGACGACGCGGACCTCCAAATGATCTCGGCGACAGGGATCAACACGGGCCGCATCCTGCTCTCCTGGAAGCAGATCGAGAAGCAGCGCGGCCACCGCGATTGGCGCGCAGCGGACCGGTTGGTCGGGGACCTCGCCTCGCACGGCATCCAAGGGGCTCCCGTCGTCTGGGGGTCGCCTTCCTGGACGCGAACCGGCGCCTCCGCGCGCCCGCCGGTGAACACGGGGTCGGCCAAGCAGGGCTGGTCGGACTTCCTCAAGGCCGCCGTCGCCCGTTACGGGCGGGGGGGCAGCTACTGGTCGAAGCCCTACCACCATCACTTCGGAGCATCCGCCGTGGAACGGCCGATTCACTCCTGGCAGGTCTGGAACGAACCGAACCTCAGGCCCGGGTTCTATCCGGGGGCGACCGTCGCGCAGACGGCTGGCAGGTACGCCGAGCTGCTGCGGATCTCCCATGACGCTGTCAAGTCCAGGGATCCGCAAGCCATCATCGTCACCGCCGGGATCGCGACCCAGAAGGATCCTCACGCCTTTGACTTCCTCGCCGACATCTACAAGGTGCCCGGCATCAAGAGTGACTTCGACGCGGTGGCGCAGCATCCATACGCGGCCACCGCCGACAACGTCCGCACGGCGATCCAGCGGGTCCGCGGCGTCATGGCGAGCAACGGCGACCAGGGGACGCCGCTCTGGATCACCGAGTTCGGGTGGGGATCGGCGCCCGCTGACGGTTCCGGGATCAACGTCGGGCCGAACGGCCAGGCGCAGCTGCTCACGCGCTCCGTCAAGCTGATCCTGGCTCACCGGAGCGCGTGGAACCTGCAGCGCCTCTACTGGTTCGACTGGCGCGACCCCGCGCCCGATTCGAAGTTTGCGCACATCTGCATCCGCTGCGGGAGCGCGGGCCTGTTCGCCCACGACGGAACTCCGAAGCCGGCCTTCCACGCCTACCGCGCGTTCACCGCCGACGCCACCGCCCCCGCGGCGAGCATCAGCGCGGGGCCCCACCAGGGAGCGCTCATCAACGATCCGACTCCGAGCTTCTCCCTCACTTCAAGCGAAGCGGGCTCCACGTTCGCCTGCCGGATCGACTCGGGGCAGCTCAAGGCGTGCGTTTCGCCGTTCACGGCGCCCAGGTTGTCGAACGGGCCGCACAGCTTCTCGGTCAAGGCCATCGATGCGGCCGGCAACGAGAGCGTGCTCGTCTCGCGGTCGTTCACCGTGGACGCCAGCGCGCCAGCGGCGCCGGTAATCACGGCGACCGTGCCGGGCTCACCGGCCAACGACGACGCCCCAGAGGTGAAGGGCTCCGCCGAGGCGGGCTCCACCGTGAGGCTGTATGAGACCACTGGGTGCACCGGCGCCGCGGCGGCCAAGGGCCCGGCGGCCCGGTTCGTCGCGCAGGGCCTCACCGATTCGGTGCCGGACAACGCGACGACGCGTTTTCGGGCCACGGCGACCGATGCGGCTGGAAACGTCTCTCCGTGCTCGAGCGCCTGGACCTACGTCGAGGACTCGGTCGCGCCTCAGACGACGATTACCGCGGGCCCGGTGGGAGCGACGACCGAGCCCATGCCGACCTTCAGCTTCTCCTCGAGCGAACCGCACTCGACCTTCGAGTGCCGCTTCGATTCCGAGCCCTTCGGCGCCTGCTCCGGCCCCGGCGCGAGCCACACCCCCGCGATGCCGCTCTCGCTTGGCCTGCACACGTTCGAGGTTCGGGCCACCGACGCTGCGCTGAACACGGACCAGACGCCGGCCAGCCGCGCCTTCACGGTCGCGCCCTGACGCTCAGCCAGGCTGGCAGACGATCCCGCCGCTGACCCGGACCTGCCAGGACCGCACCTCCTGGCTCGACCCCGGCCTCAGGACCAGGGCCCCGGACCCATCGGGGACGTCGAGCCGCTGGAAGGCGGTTGCGAAGCGCCGAGCCTCAACGTCCAGCCCTGATCTCGATCCGCGGGGCCGGATCACCAGGCCGGCGTCCGGAACGACGAACGTCCGGTCACCATTCGCGGACGGCCCGAATGCGGGACGGCAATCGCGCGCTGCGGCCCCGCGCCCGGAAGCGTTTGAGAGGGTGAGGTCGTGGCCCTGGAGCAGCACCTTGTCGACGGCGCGCCTCTGGGGCTCCGCCGCGGTCGCGAGCGCCGGCGGGCTCGTGGCCGGGCTGCCGTAGCGCAGCACCCCGTTGAAGTAGGTGATCGCGGGAAAGCGGAAGCCTGGGCCGCCGACTCTGATGATGCGTGCCCCGCGCACCAGATCCGGGATCGAATCCGGGGGAACCTCATTTCGCAGCAGCTCCACGGCGCCCAGGTCGGCTCGCTCGACCGCGGCCAGGCCGCGGATCTTGCGCGCCTGGTCGTTGAGCGCGACCACATTCGGGACGAGCGCAACCAGCAGCACCCCCGCGGTCACCCAGGCCACCCGGCGAGTCATGCGGACGCGACCCACGAGGGCGAGGATGATCAGGAGAAGGAAGACGGCGCTCGGATAGATGTAGCGGCTGGCCGTCGCAGGGCGCTCGGCGGTCACCACGGTCCCGAGTAGCGCCCAGAACGCCAGACCGAGCGCGAGCGCCACCCAGAACTCTCGCCGCAGCGGTCTCCCGCTGCTCACCCACCAGGCCACCCCGACGACCAAGAGGCCGAGCAGCATGTAGCCGGCGTCGAGGTTGAACGAGGTCGACTCGGCGCTCCCGAACAGGCCGCTGATCGCCGACAGGCCCGTGGCCGCCGCGGCCACGATCGTCGAGGGGATCGAGCCGAAGTTGTCCCCGTGAACCACCTGCTGAGTCGTGCTGGTCGTCGCGAGCCGGTACCACGCAAGCCAGGTCACGTAGAGGAGAGCCGGGATCCAGACCACCCAGCTCCTGCCCAAAGCGCGCCGTCCGCTCTGCAGGGCGAGCATGACCGCGGCGCCGACGAGGAACGCGAGGCCATCGCTGTGCGAGGCCACTGCCGCGATCAACAGGAGGCAGGCGAGTAGGTCGCCGTGCTTGGGGCGGTACTGCAGACAGAGAAGCGCGGCAAGGCCGAAGGCGATCGGCATCAGGTTCACGGTCCCGGTCGGCGTGGCCGTGACCTCCACAGACGAGCCGAGAAAGAGCAAGAGAACGGCGGCCGCGACGCAGAGCCATGGCTCTGCCCAGCTCCGTGCCAGGGCGTAGAAGAGCACCGAGCAAGCCCCGAGCAGCAGCGCCTCGGCGATCCGATAGGGCGCATAGGAGTGGGCGCCGAAGGCCACCAGCAGGGCCTTGTAGAGAATCGTGTTCAGCAGGACCAGGTGGCCGGTGTGTCCACGCAGGAGTCCTCCGACCGACTTGTCCGCGTACAGGAAGCGGCTCCACTCGTCGGAGAAGAACGTCTGTCCGCGGGTCTCCCACAGGTTGAACACCATCCCGACCACCACGCAAACGAAGAGGACCACCTCGGGTCGCTCCTTGACCCAGGCCAGGCCTCGGGTGAGCGACCAGCTGTCCCTGGCCTTCGGAGGCTGTCGCTCCAGGGTCTCCACCGGCGGAACATCCTACGGCTCCTGGTGCCCATTCCCTTCCAGCAGGCACGAATTGCTGCTAGGGTGCCGCGTTGCATGGACCGGCAGGATTGGGGGGCAGGATGGAGAGTGATCGCATGCGTGGACACGCTCGCGGATTGATGGCGCGCCCGCTGTCTCGACGCCCCATGCGCGCCGCGCTTCTCGCCGCCGCGCTGGCGGTGTCGCTCCTCACCCCGGCGACGGCCGGAGCGGCCTCGATCCGGTCGGAGTTCTTCGGCATCGTGCAGACCCCGTCGACGCTCGACAACACGGACCTCAACGGTCTCAAGGCCGTTCACGTGCACACGGCCCGCTACCTGTTGCAATGGGAAGGGATTCAGCCCGTAAACGGCACCACCTTCCGGTGGGGTCCCGCGGACAACGCGATCGGCCGCCTGGCCCACGCCGGGATCCGGGTGGTTCCGACCGTCTGGGGCAACCCGAAGTGGGTCGGGAATCTGAACGACACGTCGCGGCCCCCGATCGACTCGGCCAAGGACAAGGCGGCGTGGCAGAACTTCGTCAAGGCCGTCGTCGGGCGCTACGGGCCGAACGGCTACTACTGGACCCACGGCTACAAGCAGACCTACGGCGCGAGCGCCGTGCCGCTTCCGATCACCTCGTACCAGATCTGGAACGAGCCGAACCTGAAGAAGTACTTCATTCCGTACCCGGCGCCCAAGGAGTACGCGCAGCTGCTCCAGCTCTCCAGCAATGCGATCAAGAGCGTCGACCCGAAGGCCAAGATCGTGCTCGGCGGGATGCCCGGCAACGGGGACGTCAAGGCCTGGACGTTCCTCGACGCGCTCTACAAGCAGGTCAAGGTTCCCAACGTGGCCCGGTACTTCGACGCCGCCGCGCTGCACCCCTACGCCGACACCATCGCGCACGTGCAGAGCCAGGTCACCCAGATCCGCCAGGTGATGAAGAAGCACGGCGACGGAGCGACGCCGCTCTGGATCTCCGAGATCGCCTGGGGATCGGCGCCCCCCGACAGCCGCGGGATCAACAAGGGCCCCGCCGGCCAGGCGAAGATGCTCACCGACGCCTACAACCTGTTCCTCGGCCACCGAGCGGCCTGGAACATCGCCAACGTCTTCTGGTACCACTGGCGCGACCCGAAGCACTCGCAGGCCTCGTGCACCTTCTGCTCGAGCGCGGCCCTGCTCAACTTCAACCGCACCAAGAAGCCGGCCTATACCGCGTTCAAGAACTTCGCTGCGGACATCACCGCTCCCAAGGCGACGATCACGGCCGGGCCGGCGGGGGGCAGCACCGTTCACGACTCGACCCCCACCTTCTCGTTCAAGTCGAGCCAGGCCGGCTCCACCTTCCAGTGCCGGTTCGACTCCAGGCCGCTGCTTGCTTGCCCGTCGCCCTACACGGCGAAGCCGGCACTCGCCAACGGCGCTCACAAGTTCACGGTGCGGGCAGTCGATGCGGCGGGAAATCTGAGCCCGTTCGTCTCGCGATCGTTTACAGTCGCCCCCTGAGCGCCGGGACGGTCGCGAGTCGCCAGTGAATGCGCAGGGGAACACCATCGTCACACGACGTGGCCGACGAGTCGCGATCGCTCTCGCGCTGCTCGCGACCTCGCTTCTCTTCACAGCCTCGGCCGGAGCGGCAACGCTCCGCTCCGAGTTCTACGGCATCGTTCAGACCGCGACACTCGACCCCCAGGACGAGCTCGGGATGCAGGCCGCCGGCGTGCACGCCAACCGCTTCATCCTTAACTGGGTGTGGGTGGAGCCCACGCAGAACCACTTCGACTGGGGCTCGTCGGACAGGTTCATCGGGGAGCTCGCCTCTCGCGGGATTCGCTCGGTGCCCTCGATCTGGGGAAACCCGGAATGGGTGGCCGGTGGCGCTGCGACGCCCCCGACCGGCGGACTGAAGTCCCAGCAGCAGTGGCGGAACCTGCTGAAAGCGCTGGTGACACGATACGGACCCGGTGGTGCCTACTGGGCCGGGAAGTACCACCAGCAGTTCGGCGCCACCGCGGTCCCGCTGCCGATCACCTCGTGGCAGATCTGGAACGAGCCGAACGTGAAGAAATTCTTCACTCCCTATCCCTCGCCCGGGCAGTATGCCCGGCTCTTGCAGATCTCCGCGCCGGCGATCAAGAGCATCGATCCGCGCGCCCAAATCGGCCTGGCCGGCATGCCGGGCTACGGGGACGTGACGGCCTGGGACTTCCTGAAGAAGCTGTACGCGGTGGGCGGGATCAAGGCCTTCTTCGACGCCGCGGCGCTCCACCCCTACGCAAGGGACCTGAGCCAGTTCAGGCAGGAGATCCAGCGGGTCCGCAACGTGATCAAGGGCCACGGCGACGCGGCGACGCCCCTGTGGATCTCCGAGCTCGCCTGGGGATCAGCGCCGCCCGACAGCATCGGGATCAACAAGGGCCCGGCCGGTCAGGCAAGGATGCTCACGAGGGCATTCAAGCTGGTGCTGGCGAACCGCACCGCGTGGAACGTCCAGCACCTCTTCTGGTACCACTGGCGTGATCCCAAGCGGTCCCAAGCCTCGTGCAGCTTCTGCGGGAGCGCCGGGCTGCTCAACTTCAACCGCACCCCGAAGCCCGCCCTCAGGGCATTCAAGGCCTTCAGCACGGACAAGATCAAGCCCAAGGTGACGATAACCGCAGGGCCGCCCCAGGGGAGCACGATCGCCGATCCCACCCCGACCTTCAAGTTCACCGCCAGCGAGTTGGGGTCGACGTTCCTCTGCAAGTTCGATGCGAAGCCGTTCCTCGCCTGCGCATCGCCCTTCACGCCGAAGGCCGCGCTCGCCAACGGCCCTCACACCTTCTCGGTCAGGGCGGTCGACGCCGCTGGCAACGCGAGCGTGATCGTCTCGCGATCGTTCAGGGTCAATACCCACTGACGTGACGCGAGGGCTGACTCGCCTGGCGGTGGTGCTGGCTGCGCTGGGCTTGTCGCTGCTCGCGGCCCAGACCGCGTCCGCGGCGATCCGGTCGGAGTTCTTCGGCATCGAACAGGGGCCCGGTCCGACGCTCGACGGCACCGACATGAAGGCCATGCGGGCGACGCGGGTTCATACGATCCGATACCTGTTCCAGTGGGAGTCGGTGCAACCGACCAAGGGGTCCTACAGGTGGGGGCCGCAGGACAACTTCATCGGCCGGCTCGCGTCGCGGGGGATCCGGGTTGTCCCGACGGTCTGGGGAAATCCGAAGTGGGTGACCGGCTACACGGCGCACGCGCCGATCGACCACCCCAAGGACCGGCTCGCCTGGCAGGCGTTCCTGAAGGCGGTGGCCGAGCGATACGGGCCGGATGGCGTCTACTGGCGGGGGCGCTATCACGCCGACTTTGGGCAGAACGCCACTCCGCTTCCGATCTCCTCCTGGCAGATCTGGAACGAGCCCAACCTGAAGAAGTACTGGGTCCCATATCCAGACCCGAAGAAGTACGGAACGCTGCTCCAGCTCTCCCACAGCGCGATCAGGAGCGTGGACCCGAACGCGCAGATCGTCCTCGGAGGACTGCCCGGATACCCGAGCTCGGGGATCCGGGCGTGGGAGTTCCTGAAGCAGCTCTACAACAAGGTCCCGAGCGCGAAGCGGAACTTCGACGCGGCCGCCCTGCACCCGTACGGGGGCACGATCGACCGGGTCCGGAGCCAGATCGTCCAGATGCGCACGGCGATGAGGCGCGGGCGGGATGCCGCGAAGCCCCTCTGGATCTCGGAGATCGCCTGGGGCTCGGCGCCCAGGGACAGCGTCGGGATCAACCAGGGGCCGCAGGGTCAGGCCAGCATGCTCAGAAACGCGTACAAGCTGATCCTGAACAACCGCGCCGCCTGGCATGTGCAGCGCCTGTTCTGGTACCACTGGCGCGACCCCCTGCACACGATGGCGTCGTGCACGTTCTGCTCGAGCGCTGGGCTCCTGAGGAACGACCGCAGCCCCAAGCCGGCCTTTGCGGCCTTCAAGAGCTTCAGCGCCGTTTCCACCCCGCCCACCGCGAGCATCACCTCGGGCCCGGCCGGGGGGAGCGTCGTCCCTGACTCGACTCCGACGTTTTCGTTCAAGTCCAGCAGAGCGGGGTCGACCTTCCAGTGCAGGGTCGACACCAGCCCTCTCAAGTCGTGCGGGACGCCGTTCACTACGCCCCCGCTCTCCAATGGGGGGCACTCCTTCTCCGTCAGAGCGGTCGACGCCGCCGGGAACGTGAGCGCCATCGTCTCGCGATCGTTCACGGTCGCCCCCTGATCGGCTCGCCGGAGCGTCGGCCGACGATCGGGACGCCTGCGACCGCGGGTGAGTAGGCTGTTTCAGGTGGATGTGCAGGGTAAGGGTCCCAAGGTGGGGCTGCGCTTGAGTCGGATGGCGGTTGTGCTCGGCGTGCTAGCGGTCTCGCTTGG
The DNA here is from genome assembly GCA_050697075.1 of Solirubrobacterales bacterium. Classification (GTDB taxonomy): domain Bacteria; phylum Actinomycetota; class Thermoleophilia; order Solirubrobacterales; family 70-9; genus AC-56. The sequence continues at coordinate 33,251 of JBOGZC010000013.1, forward strand.
GATCACGTCGGCCGCGCCGGCCGCCGTGCGCTCCGAGTTCTTCGGGATCGTCCAGACGGCGACGCTCGACGACTCGGACGTCCAGGGGATGCAGGCGGCCAAGGTGAGGACCAACCGCTTCGTCCTCAACTGGGGAGCGGTGGAGCCGGCCAAGGGCCGCTTCAAATGGGACACGGTTGACCGGTTCGTCGGGACCCTGGCCTCGCACGGTATTCGCACGGTCCCCTCCGTGTGGGGCAACCCAAGCTGGCTGCCCGGCTCCTCGTCCACTCCCCCGATCGGGGGCGCGCAGGCCCAGCAGCGGTGGCGCAACTTCCTCCAGGCGCTCGTGGCCCGCTATCGGTCTGGGGGGACCTATTGGACGACCTACTACCACAAGCGGTTCGGTGCCGACGCGAAGCCGCTTCCGATCACCACCTGGCAGATCTGGAACGAGCCGAACCTGAAGAAGTACTTCGCCCCATACCCCTCGCCGGGCCAATACGCACGCCTCCTCCAGATCTCCTACCCGGCGATCAAGGGCATGGATCGGCAGGCTCGGATCATCGCCGCGGGGATGCCCGGATTCGGCGACGTGGCGGCATGGACGTTCCTCTCGAAGCTCTACGCGGTGCCCGGGATCAAGGCGTACTTCGACGCCGTCGCCCTGCATCCGTACGGAGCCAATCTCACAAAGGTCAAGATGGAGATCCAGCGAGTTCGCAGCGTGATGAAGAACCGCGACGACGCCGCGACGCCGCTGTGGGTCGACGAGATCGCGTGGGGATCAGCGCCTCCGGACAGCCACGGGATCAACAAGGGGCTTAGCGGTCAGGCGACCTTGCTCAACGGCGCCTTCAAGATGATCCTGAGCCATCGAACCTCGTGGAACATCGAGCACGTGTTCTGGTACCACTGGCGGGACCCCCGCCGCTCCCGCGCGATGTGCAGCTTCTGCGGCAGCGCCGGGCTGCTGCGCTTCGACCACAGCGCTAAGCCCGCCATGAAGGTGTTCCGGAGCTTCACTGTGGACGCGATCCCGCCGAAGGCCACCATCACCTCGGGACCGCCCAACGGAGGCCTCGTCAACGATGCGACCCCCACCTTCAAGTTCGCCTCGAACCAGATCGGCTCAAGCTTCCAGTGCCACTTCGACGCTCGAGCGTTCGCCCCGTGCTCGTCGCCGTTCACCCCCTTCGTCGCCCTCTCCCAGGGCGCCCACGTCTTCTATGTCAGGGCGATCGACGCCCCCGGCAACGTGAGTGCCACGGTCTCCCGGACGTTCACGGTCGACACGATCCCTCCGCCCATCCCGAAGATCACCGCCACGAATCCGTCCTCGCCGGCCAACGACAACAACCCAAAGGTCAAGGGGAACGCCGCGGCCGGCACGATCGTGAAGCTGTACACGACCGCGGGCTGCACCGGCCCACCGACCGCCATGGCCTCCACGGCCGTGTTCGGCGCACCCGGCATCACCGTCTCGGTGCCCGACAACACGACGACCTCCTTCCGCGCCACGGCAACCGACGCCGCGGGCAACGCGTCCGGATGCTCCGTTGCGTTCACCTACGTCGAGGACTCCACTCCGTAGAGGACAACACGCTGGACGTTCGTACTACGTAGTACCGGTACGTAGTACCACTACTCATTAGGCCCGCTGCAGCGCCGGTGGAGAATTGGCGCCCCTACCCTGGCTGCGTGGGTGTGAATGGCATGGGGTTAAGGCGGGGGCCATTGGCGATCCGCCTCGCACTCGTCCTGGTCGTGCTCGGCACAACGCTGCTCGCCGGGTCAACAGCCCGCGCGGCAATTCGGTCGGAGTTCTTCGGCATCGTCCAGGGAGGCGGGCTCGGCACCCGCGACCTGAAGGGGCTCGCCCGGGCGCGAATCCACAGCGACCGCTTCATGCTCAACTGGGGCTGGGTTCAGCGGCGGAGCGAAAGCGATTTCAACTGGGCTGGAACGGACCGCCTGATCGGGGCCCTCGCCTCGCACGGGGTCCGGCCGGTACCCGTGCTGTGGGGAAACCCGGGGTGGGTCTACGGCTCTCCCGCCCGACCGCCGCTGGCTCGGCCACGAGACGCTCAGGCCTGGCGCAACTTCCTCAGGGCGGCGGTGGGTCGCTACGGGCCCGGCGGCACGTTCTGGTCCACACGCTACCGTCAGCTCTACGGGCCGAACGCCACGCCGCTCCCAATCCAGGCGTGGCAGATCTGGAACGAGCCCAACCTGAGCAAGTTCTTCGCGCCGTACCCCTCGCCCGGCGAATACGCGCAACTGCTGCGGATCTCGCACAACGCGATCAAGGAGGAGGATCACGATGGGCAGATCGTGCTGGCGGGAATGCCCGGCTACGGGGACGTGACCGCATGGCAGTTCCTCTACGGCCTCTATTCGCTGCCAGGGGTTCGCCGTTACTTCGACGCGGCTGCGTTGCATCCGTACGCCCGCAACCTCGCCGTCTACAAGCGACAGATCCAGCGGTTCCGCGCCGTGATGAAGAATCACGGCGACTCCGCGACCCCGCTGTGGATCACCGAGATCGCATGGGGCTCGGCCCCTCCGGACCACTACGGGATCAACAAGGGTCCCGCCGGCCAGGCGCAGCTGCTCAGGAGGGCATTTGACTTGATCCTGAGCCACCGCGCGGCGTGGAACGTCCAACGCGTCTTCTGGTACCACTGGCGCGATCCGCGGCGCTCGCAGGCGACCTGCAGCTTCTGCGCGAGCGCGGGGCTGGTGAACGCCAACCACGTGCCGAAGCCCGCCTACTCCGCGTTCACGAGATTCTCGGCCACGAAGCAAACCCCAAAGGCGAGCATCGCTTCGGGCCCTAACCAGGGGGCGCTCATCCACGACCCCACGCCCACGTTCAGATTCACCTCCAACCAGGTCGGCTCCACCTTCCAGTGCCGTCTGAAGGCCGGGGGCGCCTGGTTCCCCTGCCGCTCGCCCTTCACCCCGAGCACGGCGCTCCCAAATGGCGGCCATGGCTTCTGGGCAAGGGCGGTCGACGCCGCCGGCAACGTGAGCGTGCCTGCCTCCCGTTCCTTCACGGTGGACACGGTTGCTCCGAGGGTCAGGATCTCGGCCGGCCCCGTGCCCGGCGCCACCTCGTCGAACCCGAGGCCTCGGTTCAAGTTCGTCGCGAGCGAATCCGACGTCACCTTCCGATGCCGGCTCGACTCAGGTGGATTCGAGCCCTGCTCCTCGCCTCACCGAATTGGCCCGCTCGCCGACGGCCATCACACCTTCGCGATCGTCGCCACCGACGCGGCCGGCAACCTCGGGCCCGCGGCTACGCGGGCCTGGACGCTCGATGCGAACGCCTCCGGGTAGCGGACGCGGCGGCTTCGTGGCCTAGGTCTTCCCTGAGGGTTCGGGAGGCTGCGGCGCACCCGATACCCCGCCGCTCTACCCTTGCCGCAGGCGATGCGCGCGGCGAGGATCCACAGCAGGGGGCCATGGAGGGCCCTCGGCCAAATCATCATGGGCTCACTCGCGGTCACCCTCCTGTGGGCGACCGCGGCGCACGCTGCCACTGTCCGCTCGGAGTTCTTCGGGATCGTCCAGGGCCAGTTCGACGCCGAGGGCCAGCTCGACGACACCGACCTCCAGGGGATGGAGGCTGCGAACGTCCGGACCGACCGCTTCGAGCTGGGATGGCGCTCCGTGGAGCCGACCAAGGGCACCCGGGAATGGGGAGCGTCCGACCACTTCATCGGCGCCCTTGCGTCGCACGGGATCCGCGCCCTTCCGTTCATCTGGAAGTCTCCCGCCTGGATCTCGAAGAGCGCCAATGCGCCGCCCATCGACACCCCCGCTCACGAGCAGGCTTGGCGTGACTTTCTTGAGGCGGCCGTGGCGCGTTATGGACCGGGCGGGCGCTTCTGGGCCAACCGCTACCAGGAGCTCTACCCAGGCGCGAGGCCCCGGCCCATCACGTCGTGGCAGATCTGGAACGAGCCCAACCTGAGGAAGTTCTTCGACCCGGGCGGAACCGATGCTCAGCTCGCCCGGAAGTACGGCGAACTGCTGCGAATCTCCCACGAGGCGATCAGGAACCAGGACCCCAATGCCCAGGTAGTGCTCGCCGGGTCCCCGGGGTATCCGCCCAGTGGCGGCCCGCGCGCCTGGGAGTTCCTCAACCAGCTCTACGACAGGATGCCCAACGTCGAGAACTACTTCGAGGTCGCCGCGCTGCACCCGTACGCATCCGACGTCAACCACGTCCGGATCGAGATTCAGAAGTTCCGCGACGTGATGGTCAACCACGGCGACCGCGCGACCCCGCTGTGGATCACCGAGGTCGGCTGGGGATCGGACCCTCCGGACCAGTTCGGAATCAATCAGGGGCCCGTCGGCCAGCAGCAGCGGCTCTCCGGGACCTACAAGATGATCCTCGACAACCGCACGGCCTGGAACATTCAGCGCCTCTACTGGTTCCTGTGGCGCGACCCCGACCCCAACTCGAGCTTCGCTCACCGGTGCAGCTTCTGCTCGAGTGCCGGGCTCGTGAGGTTCGACCGCACCAAGAAGCGCTCCTACAACGCGTTCGTCGGATTCGCCGGCGACACGAAGCCACCGACGGCGTACTTCGCCTCCGGTCCGGCGGTGGACAGCGTGATCAACGACCCGACCCCGACGTTTACCTTCGGTTCCACCGACCCAGGCTCGACCTTCCAATGCCGCATCGACGGTGCGCCCTTCAAGACCTGCACGACGACCTACACGACCCAGCACCTTTCCGACGGCCCCCACAAGATCTCCGTGGAGGCGATCGACGCCCCCGGCAACGTGAGCGCGGTCAAGGGCCGTCCGTTCACGGTCGACACGACCGCCCCCGCCGTGACCATCGCCTCCGGGCCGGCGAACGGCTCGGCGACCCAGAGTCGTTACGCAACATTCCAGTTCGCGACCGACGACCCGAACGCGACCATCAGCTGCCAACTGGACAACGTTGGCGGCTTCAGCCCCTGCAGCTCGCCGTTCACCAATCCGGATCCGCTCAACGATGGCGTACATGCCTTCCAGGTCCGGGCCCGAGACCGGGCGGGCAACGTGGGCGGCGCGGGAAGGCTCTGGACCGTGGACAACGTTCCTCCGACGGTGACGATCACGTCCGGCACACCGGTTCCCTCCGATCCGCGACCATCGTTCAGCTTCACCTCGGATGAGCCAGGCGTCACGTACAAGTGTCACTTCGACTCGGACGCCCCGACGAACTGCTCGTCGCCCTACGCACCCACGAACAGGCTCAGCAACGCGCAGCACACGTTCGAGGTCGTGGGCACAGACCGGGCGGGCAACACGGGCCCGCCGGCGACCGTGACCTGGACCGTCGACGCCCCTCCGGTCGACGTGAGGATCGATGCCGGCCCTGCGCCGGGCTCGGTCGTCAAGGACCCAACCCCGAGCTTCAGGTTCAGCTCCAGCGATGCCGCAGCGGGCTTCAAGTGCCGGTTGGGGGGCAGCGCTGCCGCATGGGCTGACTGCGGCTCTGGGCCCAGCGGGAAGTTCACGACCCCGCGCCTCAGAGACGGCCGGCACCAGTTCTCGGTGATGGCCGTGGACGGCCCCGACAGCCAGGCGGTGTCCCGCTTCTTCACCGTCGACACCACCGGCCCCACGACCACGATCTCCTCCGGGCCCGCGAACGGCTCCGCATCGTCCGATCCCAGCCCGTCATTCAGCTTCCACGCAAACGAAGCCGGCTCACGGTTCAAGTGCCGGCTGGACTCACATGAGTTCGCGGAATGCTCCTCCCCCCACACGATGCGCTCGCTCGCCGACGGAAGCCACGACTTCCGCGTCCGAGCGATCGACCCGGTGGGCAACGCGGGAGCGGCCAGCTCGAGATCCTTCACGATCGACACCAAGGCGCCCAGGTTGAGGATCATCGGGCCGACCAGGGTGGTGACGGGCAAGGCACCCGCGTTCGCGGCCTTCACCCTCAGGGCCTCCGAGCCCGTGAACCGTCGGTGTCGGGTCGGCTCGAAGGGCTTCGCGCGCTGCTCCAAGCACTATCGGACACCCAGGCTCGGCGCGGGGGCGCACACGCTCAAGGTCCAGGCCACCGACCGGGCGGGGAACGTCACGACCGAGAGCAAGCGGTTCAGGATCGTCGAGAAGCGAGCCGGAAAGCGCCACCGTGGCCGTCACCACAGGCGGCACCGCTGACGCGGGGCTGACGGCGGCAGCGACCCCGGAACAGCCCGGGGCTTGAGGGCTTCTAGCGTCGCCCGCCGGCCATCGCCGGCAGGATGACCACGGTGTCGGAGTCGGAGACCGGCGTCTCGAGCCCCGCGAGCACCCGGACGTCCTCGTCGTTTAAATAAACGTTCACGTAGCGGTTCAGGTCGCCGCTGTCGGCGAACAGCTGAGCGCGAGTCCCCGGATGGGCGTCGGCCAGCCCCCGCAGAACGTCCCCCACGGTCGACCCGCCCGCGGAAACCTCCGCGTCCCCTCCTGTTTGGGAACGCAGGACCGGTGGGATCTTCACCGTCGTCATCGGTCGCGAATCCTATGCGCTGGACGGAATCAGGCGCCGACCGGGGCCCCGGCGCAGAAGGCGTCGTAGTCCGGGAACTTGCCGAGCTCCGACTCGGGAATCTCGGGCGCGCCGGCGCCGCAGATCGGGCAGTCGGGATCCCGCTTCACCTTCAGCTCGGTGAACCGCGTCCCGAGGGAGTCGTAGAGAAGCAGCCTTCCGATGAGCGGCTCCCCGATCCCGGCGGCCAGCTTGATCACCTCGTTGGCCTGCAGCAGCCCCATCACGCCGGCCATCACGCCCAGGACACCCGCGGCGCCGCAGCTCGGCGCCATCTCGGGGGGCGGTGGGACCGGATAGAGGCAGCGATAGCAGGGCCCCTCGTAGGGGACGAACGTGGAGATCTGCCCATCGAAGGCGAGGATCGAGGCCGAGACGACGGGCTTGCGAAGCCTCACGGCGGCGTCGTTGAGCAGGTAGCGGGTCGGGAAGTTGTCGGCCCCGTCGACGAGGATGTCGTACCCGCCGATGATGTCCAGGATGTTGTCGGGACCAAGCCTGACGCGGTGCTCGACGACCTCGACGTCGGGGTTGAGGGCCTGGATCGAGATCCGGGCCGACTCGGTCTTGGGCATCCCCACTCGCTCCGTGTTGTGGATCACCTGGCGCTGGAGGTTGGACTCGTCCACCACGTCGTCGTCCACCAGCCCCAGGGTGCCGACGCCCGCGGCGGCCAGGTAGAAAGCGGAGGGCGCGCCCAGGCCGCCCGCGCCGATCAGGAGCACCTTGGAGTCGAGCAGCTTGAGCTGGCCCTCGACGCCGACCTCCGGCAGGAGGGTATGGCGGGAGTAGCGCATCCGCTGCTCCGTTGTCAGGCCCTCGGCCTCGATCACGGGCAGCCCCGCGTCGCGCCAGGCCTCGATGCCGCCGGCGATCGAGGCCACGTTCTCGTAGCCGAGCTCGCTCCTGAGCGTGTCGGCGGCGCGTGCGGACCGGTTGCCCACCCGGCACAAGAGGACCACTCGCTGGGATCGGTCAGGGGCCAGCTCGGTGATCCGGTCGGTCACCGTCGCCAGGGGGGCGAGCTTGGCGCCGGCCAGGTGCACCTCGTCCCACTCGTGGGGCTCCCGAACGTCGACGAGCAGCGCGCCATCGCTCTCGATCTCCTGCTGTGCGCGTCCGGGATCGACCTCCTCGATCCTGCTCTTGACCTGCTCGATCGGCTCCGCCACGGTGGCCATTGTGAAGGAAAACTCCTAAATCTCGATCCGGATTTACTTCAAAAAGTATAGCGACCGTAGTTGGCTATGCTCGCCCAATGGATGACGGACGCGCACGGGAGCTGCTCGCAGCAGCGCGAGAGCGGATCGAGGCGTCTCTGGAGGACCTCGCCGCGCCGATCGAGGATGGGGAGCCGGCCGCCTCGCCGGCGGACCAGGCCACGCAGCTTGCCGACCGGGAGGTCGAGGAGGGCCTGGCCCAGCGGCTCCGCGACGAGCTGGCGGCCGTCGAGCGCGCCGAGGAGCGGATCGGGCAGGGCACCTACGGCCTTTCGGTCGAAAGCGGCGAGCCGATTCCGGACGCCCGGCTCGAGGCGATCCCGTGGGCAGAGCGCACCGCCGAGGAAGAGCAGCGGCGCGTCTCGTAGCGCCTGAAGGCAGCCCGATCCCACGAAGCATGGCGGAGTCCCTCGAGCACGTGAGGGCGCCAACTCTAGGCTAAGATCGCCGCCTGGCTTTGGGGACCGCGGAACTGACAGCGAGCCAGCAGATTCCCTATTTCGGTGGGCCGTGGTTCATGTCGCCGTTCTTCGAGCGGATGCTGGCGGAGAAGGACCTGGACTCCGAGACGGAGACGCAGGTGCGCACACTGGCCGAGAAAGGCTACGTCGTCATCGACGACCTGGGCCTCGACGAAACCGACGCGTCGCCCGAGAAGGTCATCGCCGAGGTCATGCCGCTCCACGAGAACGGCAAGTACAACCGGATCATGGATGCCTGGACGGCGTGTCCGGCGGTGCGCGGCCTGGCCACCAATCGTCGGATGAACGACCTGCTCGCAGTGATCTTCGGGCGGCGTCCGATCCCCTTTCAGACGCTCAACTTCCTCCGCGGCAGTCAGCAGCCCACGCACAGCGATGCCTACCACTTCCACAGCTACCCGAAGCACTTCATGTGCGGGGTGTGGGTGGCGCTCGAGGACATCACCGACGCCAACGGGCCGCTCCACTACTACCCCGGCTCCCACCGGCTGCCCGACTACGACGCCTTCTGCCCTCACCGCGAGAGGGAGATGAACGACTTCATCGAGGAGCTGGTCCCCGCTTACGGCCTCGAGAAGGAACGGGCCCATCTGAAGCGCGGCCAGGCGCTCATCTGGGCCGCCAACCTCCTTCACGGCGGTGACCCGGTGGGCGATCCCTCCTCCACTCGGATGACACAGGTCACGCACTACTACTTCGAGGACTGCACGTACTACACGCCGTTCCGCAGCGACTTCGAGCGCGGCAAGGTCTACTTTCGGCAGATCGTCGACGTCGGGACCGGGAGGCTCCAACCGCTGCGGTCGAGCCACGGCCGCGTCAGTCCTCCGCTCCTGTCGCGACTGGTGACCGCCCGGCGCCGGGCCGAGCGCATGCTCGGCCGGGGCTACGTGCGCTATCCGGGCTGAGCGACCGTTCGAGCTAGCCGAGCGCCGGGCGCATCTGGCGGAGCCGGCGGACGCGCTCCTCGATCGGCGGATGCGTCGAGAAGAGACGCGCGACGCCCCCGCCCGAGAACGGCTTCACGATGTAGAGCGGCTCGGTCGCCTGGTTGACCTGCATCGGCATCGCCTTGGCGCCCTCCTCGAGCCGCAGCAGGGCCGACGCGAGCGACTCGGGGTTGCCGCAGATCTGTGCCCCGGTGGCGTCGGCGGAGTACTCGCGCTGGCGCGAGATCGCGAGCTGGATCAGGCTCGCCGAGATCGGCGCCAGCAGGAACAGCGCCAGGTTGGCGACCAGGCCGACCGGAGAGTCGTCGTCGCCGCCGAACCACAGGAGCATGTAGGCGATCCAGGTGATCGCCGAGCCCATCGCGGAGGCGATCGACGTCGTGAGGATGTCGCGGTTGCGGACGTGGCCCAGCTCGTGGGAGATCACGCCCCGAAGCTCGTCCTCGGAGAGCAGCTTGGTGATCCCCGAGGTGACCGCGACCGCGGCGTGATTGGGGTTGCGCCCGGTTGCGAACGCGTTCGGCTGATCGCTGGGGATGACGTACAGGCTCGGCATCGGCAGGTCGGCGCGGGTGGTCAGCTCGCGGACCATCTGGTAGAGCTGCGGGGCCTCGGACTCGGAGATCGGCTTGGCGCCGGCACTCCTCAGGGCGATCTTGTCGCTGAACCAGAAGAAGATGAAATTCAGCAGCAGGGCGATCGCCAGGAAGCCGGTGGCGCCGCCAACACCGCCGATCGCATAGCCGATCGCGACCAGCAAGCCACCCAGCGCGGCCATCAGGATCGTGGTCCGGAGGCCGGCTGCGAAGTTGGATCTGCGGGTGGTCGTCATCCTTGGGGCTGCTCCCGAGCAGGGTCGAACGGTCGTCCAATGGTGGCACACCCGACGCGTGGCGGTATGGGTCCTGACCCCGATCTGACTAGGGGCTCGCCCCTAGTGGCGTGGCCAGGCCACCCTGGTCGAATGCGTCGAAATGGACGTCGCAACGCTCCCATCGATGCCGCTGGCAGAGGGTCTCGCGCGCGCCGGGGGTGGCGCGCGGCTCGCGACCCTGGAATCACGCCCCGCGAGCGCCGATACTAAGGACCGAGATGCGAAGCAAGAACCTTCTCACCCAGGTCCTGGCCGCGAACCTGCTGCTGATCGTCGTCGCCGTGGTGGTGACGGGGATCGCCGGCAACCCAAGCCTCAACCTGGCGGAGCGACCGGAGCTCGCCCTGATCCTGGCCTTCGCGGTGGGGCTGACCATCCTCGTGAACGTGATCATGCTCCAGCGCCGCTTCCGACCCCTCGAGAGGCTGGTCGACGAGATGGAGCGCGCGGACCTGTCCCGCCCGGGCGCCAACCTGCGCTCGCCCCCGGACGGACAGGCGGGCCCGGAGGAGGTGGCCCGGCTTCAGGGAGCGTTCCGCCGGATGCTCGAGCGCCTCGACGCCGAACGGCGCCGAACCTCGAGCGCGGCACTGGCGGCCCAGGAGGAGGAGCGGGCACGAGTCGCGCGGGACCTGCACGACGAGGTCAACCAGTCGCTTACCGCGCTGCTCCTGCGCCTCGAGGCCGCACGGGTCAAGGCCCCGGTCGAACTCGCGCACGAGCTCGCCGAGACGAAGGCGCTGGCCAACCAGGCGATGGAGGAGCTGCTGATGCTCGCTCGCCAGCTCCGCCCTACCGCGCTCGACGACCTCGGCCTCAAGGCCGCCCTGGCGGGGCACGTCTCGGAGCTGGGCCGACGGGGCTCGATCGGCGCCAGCTTCGACTCTCAGGGCGACTTCTCGGGCCTTCCGCCGGACGTCCAGCTGGTCGTCTACCGGGTGGCGCAGGAGGCGTTGTCGAATGCCGCCCAGCACTCGGGCGCCGAGCACGTCAGGGTTCGCCTGGTGCGCGAGGGAAACCGGGTCGAGCTGACGGTGGGCGACGACGGATCCGGATTCACATTCGACCAGGCTGCGCGCGGGCTCGGGATCGCGGGCATGCGCGAGCGAGCGCTGCTCGTCGGCGGCGGCGTCGAGGTGGAGTCCAGGCCGGAGGTCGGGACGCGCGTCACCCTCACGGTGCCGCTCGACCTGGCCGATACAGGAGTCGCAAGGTGGAAGCACAACGGGAGAACGGACTCGCGCCGATGAAGGTGCTGATCGCGGACGACCACGGGATCGTGCGCTCCGGCCTGCGGATGCTGCTCGAGCGCCAGCTGGACATCGAGGTGGTCGGCGAGGCATCCGACGGCGTCGAGGCCCGAGACATGGCGATCCGGCAGCGACCCGACCTGGCCATCCTCGACGTGAAGATGCCCAAGCTCACCGGTCTGCAGGCGACGCGGGAGATTCGAGCCCAGGCCCCGGGCGTGTCCGTGCTGATCCTGTCGATGTACGACGACGAGCGCTACCTGTTCGAGGCGCTCAAGGCCGGGGCGTCCGGCTACGTCCTCAAGGCCCAGGCGGACTCCGACCTGCTCGACGCGGTGCGCGCCGTGGAGCGCGGCGAGCCCTTCCTGACGCCGGAGGCGCAGCGGGCTCTGATCAAGGACGTCCTCGGGGAGACCTCCTCGCGAGACGAGGACCTGACCCCCCGTGAGCAGGAGGTCGTGAAGCTGGTCGCGGAAGCGCACACCAACAAGGAGATCGCGGCGATCCTGCACCTCTCCGAGAAGACGGTCGAGAACCACCGCTCCAACGCGATGCGCAAGCTCGGGATGCGGGACCGGGTGGAGCTCGTCCGCTATGCGATCCGCAAGGGCCTGATCGAGCCGTAGCGCGGGCTGGGTGTGACACGGCTCACGCCGCGCGCCACCTTTGCTCGTAACCTGGATCCATGACGATCGACGTCGAGCGTGCCAGTGCCGAGTCGGTTGCGCTCGCCGACGGCACGGAGCTCGTGGTCCGGCAGGTGCGACCCGACGACAAGCGGCTGCTGGCCGACGGGCTGCGGCGGCTCAGCCCCGAGAGCCGCTATCACCGCTTCTTTCGTCCGCTCACGGAGCTCACCGAGCGGGATCTCGCCTACCTGAGCGAGATCGACCATCACGACCACGAGGCGCTTGCGGCGATCGACCCCGAGAGCGGTCGGCTGGTCGGGGTTGCGCGTTGCATACGCGCGGCCGAGCCGCACCTCGCCGAGGTCTCGGTCGTCGTCGGCGACCCCTGGCAGCGGCGAGGCGTCGCCACCCTCCTGCTCGAGCACCTGGTCGAACGCGCCCGAGCCGCCGGGATCACCCATTTCGTGGCCCTGGTCATGGACGAGAACACGGACGCAATCAAGCTCTTCGAACACCGCGTCCCTGGCCATGCTCGACCTCGGCGAAGCGCCTCCGGGCACCTCGAGCTGCTGATCGAGCTCCCCGAGCCGGGCCGCCTGCCGGGATCGACGCTGGCCCGGGTGCTGCGCGCCGTTGCCCACAGCGCCGTCGTCGTGAACCCCTACCGGGTGACGCGCGAGGCGATCGGCCGCCTGCGCGGCGAGTAGGCCCCTCCGCGGCCCTTATCCGACCTGTCGAGTAGGATTTGTGGGGAGATGCTCTTTTCGACGAAAGCCGAGTACGGCGTTCGGCTGATGATCGAGCTGGGTCGCCGGGCGCAGGACCAGCCGGGGGAGCCGGTCGCGCTCAGCGCCGTCGCCGAGGCGGAGATCCTCCCCCTTTCCTATCTCGAGCACCTCGTCGCAAAGCTGCGCGGCGCCGGTCTGGTGACCTCCGTTCGCGGCGCCCACGGCGGTTATCGCCTCGCGCGGCCTCCCGCGCAGATCGAGATGCTCGAGGTCGTGCAGGCGCTCGAGGGCCCGATCGCGCCGATGGAGTGCTTCCACGACGAGCGCGAGGGACGGGTGCTCTGCTCGCACGAGGCGGACGGAGACCGCGCGTGCGCTACCAAGCTTCTCTGGACCCGCGTCCACGGCGGGATCACCAAGGCGCTGGCCGGCACGACCCTGGCCGACCTGGTGGAGTTCGCCGAGGACCACACGGTCCGCGAACCGGCGGCGGGTCAGGTCGCGTAGCCCCGCCCGACCCCACGACAACGGAGACACATGGCCGATCTTGAGATCAGAAACCTGCACGTGAGCGCCGAGGACAAGCAGATCCTCAAGGGGCTCGACCTCGACGTCTCGAAGGGCGAGGTCCACGCGCTGATGGGGCCGAACGGCTCGGGCAAGTCGACGCTGGCGAACGCGATCATGGGTCACCCCTCGCTGGAGGTGACGGAGGGCGAGATTCACCTCCTCGGCGAGGACGTCACCGAGACGGCGCCTGAGGAGCGTGCCCGCGCCGGCCTGTTCCTGGCCTTCCAATACCCGGTCGCGATCCCGGGTGTGACCGTCGCCAAGTACCTGCGCATGGCGGTCAACGCTCATCGCGAGGCGCGCGGCGACAGCGAGATCAAGCTGAAGGACTTCCGCAAGCAGACCGAGGCGGCGATGGAGCTCATGAGCATCCCGCGCGAGTTCTCGAGCCGCTACCTGAACGACGGGTTCTCGGGCGGCGAGAAGAAGCGGATGGAGATCCTCCAACTCGCGATGCTGCGGCCCGAGCTCGCCGTCCTCGACGAGACCGACTCGGGACTCGACATCGACGCGCTCCGAACCGTTGCCGAGGGCGTGAACAGATTCACCGGCCCCGAGATGGGAGTCCTGATCATCACCCACTACCAGCGCATCCTTCACCTGGTGAAGCCCGACTTCGTCCACGTGATGTACGAGGGGCGGATCGTCAAGCAAGGCGGCCCGGAGCTCGTCGAGCTGCTCGAGGAGCGCGGTTACGGCTGGATTGGCGAGGAGGTGGCGGCGGCCGCGGCGTAGCGGCCGGCCCATGGCCACCGCCCAGGTCACATCCACCGACACGGGCCTGTCGATCGAGAGGATCCGCGCCCAGTTCCCGATCCTCGAGCGGCGCGTTCACGGGCAACCCCTCGCCTACCTGGACAATGGCGCGACGGCGCAGAAGCCGGGGGCGGTGATCGAGGCGCTCGACCGGTTCTGGCGTGAGCACAACGCGAACGTCCACCGCGGCGTCCACACCCTCTCCGAGGAGGCGACGGGCCTGTACGAGGACGCCCGCGCGACGATCGCGCAACACCTCGGGGTGAAGCCGGGCGAGGTCGTCTTCACCCGCAACGTCACCGGGTCCCTGAACCTGGTCGCCCACGCCTGGGGACGCGCCAACGTCGGGCCGGGCGATCGCATCGTGCTCACCGAGATGGAGCACCACTCGAACGTCGTTCCGTGGTATCTCCTGGCCCAGGAGGTCGGAGCGGAGCTGGACTGGGTGCCGGTGGACGGCGAGGGGCGGCTCGACCTCGAGGCCCTCGCTGCGACGCTGGAGCGAGGCCCCAAGGTGGTCGCCGTCGCCCACGTCTCCAATGTCCTGGGCACGGTGAATCCGGTCGCCGAGATCACCCGGATGGCCCACGACGCCGGGGCCGTCGTGGTCGTGGACGGCGCGCAAGCGGCGCCAAAGCTCGAGCTCGACCTCGCCGAGCTGGGAGCGGACTTCTACGGGTTCACCGGCCACAAGCTGTACGGGCCGACGGGGGTCGGCGTGCTGCACGGCCGCGCCGAGCTGCTGGACGCCATGGAGCCGTATGAGGGGGGCGGCTCCATGATCCGGAAGGTCACCAAGGAGCGGATCACGTGGGCGAGCGTGCCCGCGCGCTTCGAGGCGGGAACGCCGCCGATCGGCGAGGCGATCGGGCTGGCCGCCGCCGTCGAATGGCTGGACGGAATCGGACTCGACGCCGCGCATGCCCACGAGGCCGACCTTGGCCGCTACGCGCTCGAGCGGCTCGCCGAGATACCCGGCCTGCGCGTGTTCGGGCCGCCCGCCGGCGAGGACCGGGTCGGCATCGTCTCGTTCGCGCTCGACGGCGTCCACCCCCACGACGTGTCCGAGATCCTGGACCGCCACGCGATCGCCGTGCGAGCGGGGCACCACTGCGCCCAGATCCTCATGGAGCGCCTCGGCGTCGCGGCGACCACTCGGGCGAGCGTCGCCGTCTACAACACTCACGAGGAGATCGACCGGATGGTCGACGGGTTGCTCGAGGTCCGGCGGATCTTCGAGCTGGATTGAGCATGGACGACCTCTACCGAGAGCAGATCCTCGAGCACTACAAGCGCCCGCACAATTTCGGGCGCCTGGACCGGCCGGACCTCGAGTTCGAGGACTCGAACCCGTTCTGCGGCGACGAGCAGCGAATCGAGATCGGGCTGGACGACGACGGGAAGGTCGCGGAGGTCACCTTCGAGGGCAAGGGGTGCGCGATCTCCACCGCAGCCACGTCGATGCTCACCGACGAGCTGGTGGGAATGAGCCGCGCCGACGTTCTGGCCCTGCCGAAGGAGTTCGTTCTCGACCTGCTCGGGATCGACATCTCGGCGACCCGGATGAAGTGCGCGCTGCTCGGGCTCAAGATCGTCAAGAGCGCCAGCCTCGGCCGGCCGGCCGACTGGGAGGACGAGGGGCAGCGAGGCGACCCGGCCGAGGCCACCCGGGCGGGGCTCTGACGCCGCTTGGGGTGGCCGTCAGCGTGACGGCCTGGCCGCTCGCTAAAATCCGAGTTCGGAAGTAGGAATAAAGTGACGACGGACACAACCACCATCGACTGGAACCACGTGGCCGAGACGATCACCGTTTGCCGAGCGGACGAGCTCCCCCAGGGAGAGATGCGCCTGGTCGAGGCCGACGGCCGAAAGATCGGCGTCTTTCGCTGCGAGGACGGCGAGCTGTACGCGATCGAGGATCGTTGCTCGCACGACGACGGGCCGTTGGCCGAGGGCGAGTTCGACCCGGGCTCCTGCACGGTCGAGTGCCCGAGGCACGGCTCGCTATTCGACGTTCGCAGCGGCCGGCCGCGAACTCTGCCCGCCTTCCAGCCGGTCGACACGTTCGCCGCGCGAGTCGAGGACGGCGAAGTCAAGTTGGAGGTTTAAAGCTCTTCATGGCCACCCCCCAGACACAAGTCCCGCCCCTCTCCCCCAAAGAGCTGACCGAGCAGGAAAAGGCGCTCAAGGGGATCGGGTCCGACTACGCGGAGCGCTTCGGCTTCCACGACCCGGAGACCGACTACGCCTACAAATCCCCAAAGGGGCTCAGCCGAGAGGTCGTCGAGTCGATCTCTTCCTATAAGGACGAGCCGCAGTGGATGCGCGAGTTCCGGCTCAAGGCGCTCGATCACTTCATGGAGCGCCCGACCCCGACCTGGGGCGGCAACCTGGGCCAGATCGACTTCGACAACATCCACTACTTCGTCCGGGCCTCGGAGAAGAACAGCCGTAGCTGGGACGAGGTCCCCGACGACATCAAGAACACCTTCGACCGCCTCGGCATCCCGGAGGCCGAGCGCAAGTTCCTCTCCGGCGTCGGCG
>JBOGZC010000014.1:0-49338 GCA_050697075.1 Solirubrobacterales bacterium
GTTCGCCCCCGATGCGGGGGCGAACACCACATTGGCCGAATGTTGGGCGCTACGCCCGGAGCGCCTCGAGGTCTCGCCGCAGCTCCTTGAGCTCGTCACGGATCCGGGCGGCCTCCTCGAAGCGGAGGTCCTCGGAGGCGGCGACCATTTCCTCCTCGAGCTCGACGATCAGCTTCTCGAGCTGGGCGGGGCTCTGGATCTCCTCCGTGCCCCGGACCCGGCGCCGGCGGGAGGGCGCCGAGCGCGACTCCATCGCCAAGAACTCGGTGATCTCGGAGATCCCCTTCTGGACCGTCTCCGGGGTAATCCCGTGCTCCCGGTTGTAGGCGAGCTGAACCTCGCGCCGCCTGTCGGTCTCGTCGATCGCCGTTCGCATCGCCTGGGTCTCGCGGTCCGCGTACATCAGCACCCGGCCGCGCACGTTTCGCGCCGCCCGCCCGATCGTCTGGATCAGGCTGGTCTCGCCGCGCAGGAACCCCTCCTTGTCTGCGTCGAGGATCGCCACTAGCGAGACCTCCGGCAGGTCGAGTCCCTCGCGCAACAGGTTCACGCCAACCAGCACGTCGTATTCGCCCAGCCGCAGGTCCCGCACGATCTGGATCCGCTCGAGGGTGTCGATCTCGGAGTGCAGGTAGCGAACCCGGAAGCCGTGCTCCAGCAGGTAGGCCGTCAGGTCCTCGGCCATCTTCTTGGTGAGCGTGGTCACCAGCGTTCGCTCCTGGGCCTCCGCACGGCGGCGGACCTCGTTCATGAGGTCGTCGATCTGGTTGCGCGTCTCGCGCACCTCCACCTCCGGGTCCACGATCCCCGTCGGGCGCACGATCTGCTCGACGATCCGCGCCGACGAGCCGCGCTCGAAGTCCCCGGGCGTCGCCGAGACCATCACCATCTGCCCCACCCTGGTGAGGAACTCCTCGAACCGGAGCGGCCGGTTGTCGAGCGCCGACGGCAGCCGGAAGCCGTGGTCGACCAGCGTCTGCTTGCGCGAGCGGTCGCCCTCGTACATCCCGCCGAGCTGGGGGACGGTCTGGTGCGACTCGTCTACGAAGACCACAAAATCGTCCGGGAAGTAGTCGATCAGGGTGTGCGGCGGGCTCCCCTCGGGTCGCTCGTCGATGATCCGCGAGTAGTTCTCGATTCCGGGCGCGAAGCCGAGCTCCTTGAGCAGCTCGACGTCGTACTCGGTTCGCTGCCTGAGCCGATGCGCCTCGAGCAGCTTGCCGCGCTCCTCGAACCACGCGACCCGCTCGTTCAGCTCATGCTTGATCTCCCCCACCGCGCGCTCGATCGTCTCCTCCTTGGTGACATAGTGCGTCGCCGGCCACACGGCGACGTGATCGATCTCGTCGAGCACCTCGCCGGTCAGCGGGTCGAAGTGCTGAATCCCCTCCACCTCGTCGCCGAACAGCGCTATGCGATAGGCCGTCTCGGCATAGGCCGGGAACACCTCCAGCAGCTCTCCCTTCACGCGGAAGGTGCCCCGGGTCAGGTTGGTGTCGTTGCGCCCGTACTGCATCCCGATCAGCTTCCGCAACAGCTGGTCGCGGTCGACCCACTCGCCGACCTTGAACAGCTGCATCTGCTCCCGGTACAGCTCGGGCGACCCGATGCCGTAGATGCACGAGACCGAGGCCACGATCACCACGTCGCGGCGGGCCAGGAGAGCAGCGGTCGCCGAATGGCGCAACCGGTCGATCTCGTCGTTGATCGACGAGTCCTTCTCGATGTACAGGTCCTGCGCCGGCACGTACGCCTCCGGCTGGTAGTAGTCGTAGTAGCTGACGAAGTACTCGACGGCGTTGTCCGGGAAGAACTCGCGGAACTCGTTGCAGAGCTGCGCGGCGAGCGTCTTGTTGTGGGCGATCACGAGCGCCGGGCGCTGGAGCCGCTCGATCGTTCCCGCCATCGTGAACGTCTTCCCCGTCCCCGTGGCGCCGAGCAGCGTCAGGAACCGCTCGTCGGCCTGGATGCCCTCGGCCAGCGAGGCGATCGCATTGGGCTGATCGGCGGTCGGGGTATAAGCGGGGTTGAGCTGGAATTGCGGCATCCCAGCCAAGATAGCGGCCGGGGGCGCCGCCTCCCGGACCCTGCTCCCGCGACGCCCGCGGGCGCCTCCGCGCGACGGGCCGGCTAAAGCGGACGGCCCCGCGTACCGAAAAACCTCACACGGGGGTTCGGTATGCGCTTCGTGACATCGATCAGGCGGCGCCTCGACACCGCGCGACAAAGCCTGGACGACGGGAACGACGAGCGTGCGGCGATGGCGGCGACGTTGCTGCTCCTATTCGCGGCCGGGACCCTGCTCGGTCTGGCCGGGATCCCGCTCTCGAACGGCCTGAGCAGGAGCGAGAAGCTGGCGGAGCTCGCGACCTGCGACCTGGCCGCCGGCGCCTGCCTCGTGATCGGGTTCGGATGGCGGCATCTGTCCGTGATCGCATTCCAGCTCTTGCTTGCCCTCGGGACGGTGGTGATCACGGCGGGAACCTACTTCGCGAGTGGCGGCCCGACGGACACCGAGATCTTCTACATCTGGGTCGCGCTGTACGCGGCCTTCTTCTTCACCCGTAGGCAGGCCGCCCTCCAGGTCGCCTTCGTCGGTGTTTGCTACGCCGGCGTGCTTGCCCTGGGGAGCGAAGCCGGCGAGGAGGGAGCCCGGTGGCTGATCACGATGGGGTCCCTGGTCGTCACCGCGCTCCTGTTCGGCTACATCAAGCAGCTGCTCGACCGACGGCTGGCGGAGAAGGAGCGCTCGGAGCGCGAGCTGGAGGAGTCGCTCTCGCTGCAGCGTGCGACCCTGGAGTCGACGGCCGACGGAATCCTGGTGGTCGACCGCAGCGGCCGGATGGTTAGCTTCAATCAGCGGTTCAAGGACATGTGGCGGATCCCCCAGGAGGCGATCGACCGCGGCGACGATGAGAGCGCGGTCGCCGTCGCTTCCAGCCAGCTGATCGAGCCCGAGAGCTTCGTCGACCAGGTCGACCAGCTGTACCGGCGACCGGAGGCGGAGAGTCACGACCTGCTCCACTTCAAGGACGACCGGGTCATAGAGCGCTACTCGCGGCCCCAGCGCGGCGTGGACGGCGAGATTCACGGACGGGTCTGGAGCTTCAGGGACGTAACCGAGCGAGAGCGGATTCAGGCGCGGCTGCGACACCTCGCCGACCACGATCCGCTCACGGGGCTCTCGAATCGGCGCCGCTTCGAGGAGGAGCTCGCCGATCGCCTCGCACAGGCGGCTCGCTACGGCGAGGGTGGGGCGGTGCTGCTGCTCGACATCGACAACTTCAAGCTCATCAACGACAGCCTCGGCCACCAAGCCGGCGACGCCGTGATCAGGAGCATCGCCGAGCTCCTGAAGGAGCAGATGCGCGAGACCGACGTGCTCGCGCGCTTGGGTGGCGACGAGCTGGCCATGATCCTCCCGCGTGCTGACGAGGAGCGGGCTCGCCTGGTGGCCGCCAAGCTCGTCGACGCGGTTCGCGACCACCGGGCGGCGTTCAAGGGCGAGGGCCTGCGCGTGACGACGAGCATCGGGGTCGCGGTGATCTCGAGCTCCGGCAGACAGACTGCGGAGGAGCTGATGGTCCAGGCCGACATCGCCGTCTACGAAGCCAAGGCGGCGGGGCGCGACCGGTACCGGTTCAGCGCCCAGCCCGACGATCGAGCCTCCCAGGTCGAGCCGACGGCCAGCTAGTCGGTGGCCGCCCCGCCCGGGGCGAGCGCCTCGATCCAGTCCCAGGGCTTGCCGCAGAGCTCCGCGGACCGCTCGCTTGGAAGTTGGATCACGCGCGTCTGAGCCGTGTCGCCCGCCGAGAGCTGGAGGGGCCCGACGGGGCTCGGAGTTCCGCCGCTTCCCGGATGCAGGTCGGCGCCATGAAAGCGGATCGCCAGGGAGTGGCGTCCCGACCCGAGTTTGGCCCGACCCAGGAGCACGTACTCGCCCTGGTTGTTGAGCTGGTGCCGAACCACCCCCACCGGGCGGCCGTCAACCGTGAGATCCACCTCCGGCCGCACGGAGCCCCCAAGCCAGACCTCGTAGCGGCCCGCTCGGCTCACACTGACCTTGGCCCGGATCGTCCCTGCGGTTACCGGCAGCAGGCTCCTCGGGTAGCCCGCCCACTGCCAGGCACTCGGATGCGAGGTCTCCTGGAGAGGGATCGTCTCCACGGCGGGCCGCTGGGCGGCCGCGAGCGTCCCGCCCGGGCCGGCGTCCCGGGCAAGCTTTTGCACCGCGCTGCAGGCAGGTACCCCACTCGGGTCACGGGTGCTGCCAAGCCCAAGGTGGTCGATCACCGAGGACTCCAGGCCCTCGGTGCGCTGCCAGACCTCGTAGTAGTCGCCGCGCCAAGTCAGCCGGTACGGCGAGGGCGGACGGCTCTGAACGGGGGATCGGCGGAGCACGAGGGTTCGGTAGACCAGGAGTCCGCCCAGCTGGAAGCGATCCGTGTCCGCGGTCTCTCCCTTGTGGAGCGTCTCGCCGCTTCGCAGGGGCACCTGCCGGCGCCGCAACTCCGACGCTGCTTCCGGATCCGCGTCGCGCAGGAAGTGGCGAACGCCGTACGGCTGGTACTCGGTCATCAGGGTGGGTCCCTGCCCGGCGATCCGGTGGCCAGTCGTCTCGAGCTCCGCCAGCTGGTCGCGCGGCGCCAGGTTGACGTCCCGGTAAGCGAGGGCTGCCGACCACACGACTCCCGTGCCGACGATCGCCAGAAGCGCCGCCCCCGCGGCCCGCATCCATAGCCGAGGCTTCCGGTCCGCGCCGACCCACAGCCACGCCGCGCCGGCGCATGCGGCGAACGGGAGCGCCGGGGAGGCGATCGCCATCGCCTTTCCCTCAATCCATGGCGAGCCGATCGCCGCGATCACCCCGAAGGCGACGAGCGCCGCGCCCACATAGACGAGCATCGACCACGCCCGCGTCCGCCATCCGGCGTATAGGCCGACCAGTGCGCCCGCCGCCGCCACGGCGATCAGCGCGTACGCCGTCGTCGACTGCGCGGGATCCAGGCGAAAGTCCCCCGCCGGCCAGATGCCGAACAGCTGCAGCTCGTTCAGCGGATGGAGGAGGTTGCCGAGGGCGGTGGCGCTGCTGAGCGACGCGGAGGTCGGCGGCAGGAAGCCCCCGGGTACGAGCACAGGCACGCAGAGGAGCGCGACCACGATCGCGAAGGCGGCGGCGATCGGCATCGTGGCGCGCGCCCCGAGCTCGCGTAGCGCGAACGCCAGCACCGGAACCACAACCGCGAGCAGCCAGATCCCCCCTCCCCCACTCAGCACGCCGATCAGAGCGGCGCCGGTGATCGCTAGCGGGATCAGCGCTCGCGGCGCGCAGCGCTCCCGGATCGCGAACCCCGCCAGCCCCGCGGAGCTTGCGAGGAGCGCGGCTCCCGCGACCTCCTTGATGCCTCCCCACAGGTAGTAGCCCAACAGAAGCGCCGAGAGCGCGGCGAGGAACGACACGGCCGCGCGCAGCGGAAGCGGGCGGACGATCGGCTCGGCGAGCTGCCACAGCGCCAGTGCCACCAGCCCGCCGCCGAAGGCCATGTACGGCTGGATCAGCCAAGCCACGTCCTGGTTCACCAGCGCGCGGGCGACGCCCAGTGGGAGGAAGACCCCGATCGGGTACCCGTCGCCGAGGTTGAACGACAGGGTCGCCTCATACGTCGAAGGAGAGAGACCGGCGAGGCTGCGGCCGTGCTCCATGACCCGGTCGGTGAGGGCCATCCACGTAGCCGTATCGTCCAGCCTGATGTAGCCGGCGAAGGTCGCCTGCCCGGAGAGCACGATCGGCGCGGCGTAGGCCGCGAAGACGAGGATCCCGAGCGCGACCGGCCACGGCCCGGGGCGCCGCCACCGCCCCCACGACAGCGCGACCCCGGCGAGCGCCAACGCGACCACGATCGGGACCGTGAGCTCGGCCGTCGCATCCCACAGGGTCGGGAGCTGGGCGACCACCACGATCACCGCGAACCCAACCGCGGGGACGAGAGCGCCTGGAAGCGGAATCGAGACGAGGCGCTCGACCGCCAGTCCGCAGCCGATGCAGAGGGCAAGGAGGATCAGCGGGAACAGCGCCCAGGCGATCGTCAGCTCCATCTGCTCCTGGCCCCCAGCCCGTCGCCGGGCCGCGCTAGTGGGCCAACCCCAGGTCGGCTGCGTAGTTGTCGCGGTACTCCTGGCGCTTGTCGAGTACCTCCTCGACGTAGGCCCGGGTCTCCGTGAAGCGGATCGAGTCGAGGTCGAGCGCCGCGCCGCCCCAACGGTCGACATTTCCGGCCCCTGCGTTGTAGGCCGCCAAGGCGGCGACCTCGTTCCCGTCGTAGCGATCCAGGAGGTAGCGCAGGTAGAAGGAGCCGTAGCGAATGTTGATCTCCGGATCGGAGAGGTCGCCGGTGACGAACTGGGTGCCGCCGCTCAGGTGGGCGATCACGTCGGCCGTCTGCGGTGTGATTTGCATCAAGCCAAGCGCGCCCGCCTGCGACTCCTGGTCACGGAAGCGGGACTCGGCGTAGATCACGGCGGCGATCAGCGCGGGGTCCAGGTGCTTGTCCGCCGCCTGCTCGCGAATGACGTCGTCGTGGCGCAGCGGAAGGGTGATCTCCCTGAGGGCCCGCTCGAAGTCGATCCGGCTGATGCCGACGGCGACCCCGATCCCGAGCAGGGCCGCGGCGCCGATCCACAGCCACCTGCGCCGCCGTGACCTCGTCAGGGAGGCCCGCGACCGGCCGCCCCGCGCCATCGACCGGACCGGGCTCATGCCTCACCCCGGATCCGCGTCAGGGCGGGAATGAGGAGCTCGACCTCACGCTCAAGCTCCTCGAGCGAGCCGTCGTTGCGGATCACGTGCGTCGCCCGCGCGGCCTTCTCCTCCTGGGAGAGCTGGCGATCGCTCCGCCCCTCGAGCAGCTCGGTGCCCCGCTCGCCGGCCCGCCTCGCTCGGATCCGGTCCGCGGCGATCACGCAGACCGTGGCGTCGAACGCAGCCTCAAGCCCCGTCTCGAACAGGAGCGGCACCTCGACCACCGCGAGAGAGGTGTCGGGCGGGAGCTGGGCGCGCCACTCCGCGACCCGGAGGCCCACAAGGGGATGGAGAACCGACTCGAGCCAGGAGAGCTCCTCCGGGCCCCCGAAGACGATCTCGCCGACGCGGTCTCGGTTGACATGACCGTCGACGACGACGCGCTCGCCCCAGCGCTCGGCCAGCCGAGTGCGCATCTCCGGATCGTCGAGCAGCTCGTGGGCCAGCTCGTCGGTCGACAGAGTCGCCGCGCCGAGCCGTGCGAACGCGCTCAGCGCCTCCGACTTGCCGGACGCGATCGCCCCGGTCAGCCCAATGAATGGCGGTGGATTCGGTGGTGCGGAGCCGTCATGCACCACCGGAAGTCTGGCATCAGCTGTCGCTGGCTTCCGGTGACTCGCCCTCGGCGTCGGGGGGCGCGCTCGCCTGAGCGTCCTCGGCTGGCTCGCCGGCCGGGGCGTCGTCGGCTGGCTCGCCGGCCGGGGCGTCGTCGGCTGGCTCGCCGGCCTCGGCATCCCCCGCGGGCTCGCTCGCCTCGGGCGGCTCGCTGTCCTCCTGCGGCGGAGCCTCGGGGAAGACCTCCTCGGACACGTCGAGGTCCGGCACCGCGTCCGTCGCGGCCTGCTGCTGGGCAGCCTGCTCGGCGACCTCCGGCGGGATCAAGTCCCTGAGCGGCAAGTTCTGTGACTCGGCGCGCTTCACGCTGAGGGAGATCCGGCGCCGGCTCTCGTCGATCTCGAGGATCCTCACCCACACCTCATCGCCGGGAGAGACGACCTCGCTCGGGCTCTCGACGTGGTGCTCGGCGAGCTCCGAGATATGCACGAGCCCCTCGACGCCCGGGATGATCTCGACGAAGGCGCCGAATGCCACCACCTTCGTCACCTTGCCCTCGAGGACATCGCCCTGGCGGTACTCGTCGAGCACCTTTCGCCATGGGTCCTCCTGCGTCTGCTTGAGGCCGAGCGAGATCCGCTGACGCTCGCGGTCGATGTCGAGCACCTTGACGCGAACCGTCTCGCCGACCGACAGGACCTCGGAGGGATGATTGACGTGGCTCCACGAGAGCTCCGAGATGTGGATGAGCCCGTCGATGCCGTCCAGATCGACGAAGGCGCCGAAGTCCACGATGTTGGAGATCTTGCCCTCCACGACCATGCCCGGCTGCAGGCGGCCCAGGATCTGCTCGCGCACCTCCTTGCGCTCCTCCTCCAGCACGGCGCGGCGCGAGAGCACCACGTTGTTGCGGCTTCGGTTGAGCTCGATCACCTTGCACTCGAGCTCCTGTCCCTTGAACTCGTCCAGATTGTGGACGCGGCGGATGTCGACCAGGGAGGCCGGCAGGAAGCCCCGTACGCCGAGGTCGAGGATCAGGCCACCCTTGACGACCTCGATCACCGTGCCGACCACCGGCTCACCGGACTCGGCCGCGCCCTCGATCTTGCGCCACGCCTTCTCGAAGCGGGCCCGCTTCTTGGACAGCAGGAGCCGCCCCTCCTGGTCCTCCTTGGTGAGCACCAGGGCATCGACGCGCTCTCCCAGTGACACTTCCTCGGCGGGATCCACCGAGCGGCGGATCGAGAGCTCGGTCGACGGAATGACCCCCTCCGACTTGTAGCCGATGTCGACGAGGACCTCGTCCTTGTCGATCCGCACCACCTCGCCGCTGACCACGTCGCCCTCCTCGAAGGGCTTGATCGTGGCGTCGTAGTTGGGGACCAGCTTGCCGTCCACCTCGACCATGACGTCGTTCGTGCCCACGGGGGCAACTTCCTGCGGGCTCTCGGGCGCAGCCTGAGTCGTTGTGTCGGTGGCGGACACGGCGGCTAACTATGGCAAAAGTAGGGAATCCGCAGTGAGAGGCACGGGATCGAGAGCCGCCGATTGCGGGTTGCTCCCCGCGCACCGCCCGCGGGGACTTGAAGTACCCTCGCCTGCGATGCCGAAACGACGCACGAAGCGCGGCTCCGATCGAACCCCCCTGGACGCCGACGCGGACGTCCTCATCTGCGGCGCGAGCTTCGCGGGCCTGGCCGTCGCGCGCCAACTCGCGGGCTCCGGGGCGCGCGTGCTGCTCGTCGACCGGTACGAGATCGGCGAGCGTCAGACGTCGGCCTGTGCCGCGCCGACCGAATGGCTGACGGCGATGGAGGCCGAGTCGTCGATCAAGCAGACGTTCGGCGACCTGGTCGTCCACACCCCGCGCGTGACGATGCGCATGCGCCTGCCGTGGACGTTCTCCACCTTCGACTACCCGACCCTCTGCGAGGACCTGTTCGAGGGCTGCGACGCCGACTTCGAGGTCGCCACGGTCCGGGGGACCGCCGGCTCGGCCGACGCGTGCGCCGTGGAAACCGACCGGGGCGAGCTGCGGGCGCCGTTGATCGTGGACTGCCTCGGCTGGCGCAGAGTCCTCGGCGACCGCGGCTATCAGCCGCCCGACGCGCCGCTCTCGCGAGGGCTCGAGGTCCATCCGGGCGGAGAGTCCGACGACCTCGAGATCTGGATCGACCGTGGATACGTCCCCGCCGGCTACAGCTGGAGCTTTCCGGCCCGGGATGAGGTCCGTGTGGGCGTCGGCTCCTTCGACCCCCGCTTCCACGTCAAGGACTCGACCGTGAGCCTGGCGAGCGATCTGGAGCGCGACGCGGTTCGCTACCAGGGCAACTGGATCCCCCACAAGCTGCGCGACGCGACCGAGGGCCAGGTCTTCTTCGTCGGCGACTCCGCAGGCCACTGCCTGCCGTTGACGGCCGAGGGAATCCGCACCGCCTTCTACTTCGGGATCGCCTGCGGGCGAGAGCTTCGCCGGGTCGTCGACGGCACTGCGACGCGCGAGACGGCCCTGCGGCGCTACGGAGCCTTCTCGGCTCGCCATGAGTGGCATTTCCGCTGGCTCTTACGGGTTCAGCGGCTGGTGCCCCGCGTGCCGCCGCGGCTCCTTGCGGCGGCGCTGCGCGGGATGAGCAATCGCGAGTTCCTGGAGTGGTCCTTCGGCCACTACCTGCGGATCGCCCATCCGGCCTACGCACGCGAGCTCGCCGCGCGGCCTCAGCCACGGCGCCAAGCCCTGGATCTGGCGGCCTAGAACCCGCGGCGCCCATCAACCCGACCACCTCCTCGGGATCGAGGGTCTGTCTAGCGATTGCAGCTAGCGGATCACGAGGTAGGTGCCCGCCAGCAGCAGGACCACCCCGGCCGCGCGGGCGGCGGTGATCGGCGTCCGCTCCAGACCGAGGATTCCCAGCTGGTCGATGACGACCGCGGCGGCGAGCTGGCCCGTGATCGTGGCCGCGGCCACCCCACCGGCCCCGATCGAGCGCACCGCGATCAGCGCGACCGTCACATAAACGGCGCCGAGCACTCCGCCGGCCAGGTAGTACCAGCGAACGGCGAACGTCGATCCCAGGCCTGCGACGTCCCCGATCAGCGCAACGATGACGGCGAGCAGCAGGGTCCCGACGATGAACGACACGAGCGCGGCCGGGAGCTGTCCCGTGGCGCGGCCGAGGCCGGCGTTGATCGGCGCCTGAAGGGCCAAGACCCCGCCAACCACGGCGGTAAGGAGCACTGCGACGCCTCGATCCACGCCGCGGGATGCTAGACGGCCAAGCCGGATTGGCGATGCACGCGGATCACGCCCGGTCCGTGATCTTGGACCGCGGCCGGTGTTACCAGGGCGAGGGCCGTTGAACCTGGAAGAGGGTTCAGTGGTAGCCCGATTTGGACGATCAATGAAGCGGATGCCGACTGCCTCCCACGCAGCTCCGCTCGCCGGGTTGGGGCTGCGCTGCCAATCCGACGCCCGGCTGGCCTCCCTGTGCCGTGAGGGCCACGAGCGCGCGTTCGAGGAGATCGTGCGGCGCTACCGCCCACAATTGGTGTCCTACGCTGGGGCGATCGTGCCTGCGCATCGGGCCGAGGACGTAGTGCAGGAGGCGCTGACGAAGGCCCACTGGTCGCTGGCGACCAGCGAGGGTGAGATGAAGCTGAAGCCGTGGCTTTACACGATTGTCCGCAACCGCGCCCTCAACGACCTCCGGGACGAGCCGTGCCACCAGCATCTCGACGAGGATT
This sequence comes from Solirubrobacterales bacterium, assembly GCA_050697075.1. Classification (GTDB taxonomy): domain Bacteria; phylum Actinomycetota; class Thermoleophilia; order Solirubrobacterales; family 70-9; genus AC-56. The sequence continues at coordinate 11,096 of JBOGZC010000014.1, forward strand.
TCGACGGCGTGCCCCAACCGCCAGAGGTCGCGGCGCAGCGTGCCGAGCTCGCGTCAGTCCTCGCGGGGGTCAAGAGCCTGCCAGCTGCCCAGCGCGAGGCGCTGCTTCGCCGTGAGCTCGAGGGGCGCAGCCACCAAGAGATCGCGGTTGCGATCGGCGCCACCGCGGGCGCCGTCAGGGGCCTGATCTTCAGGGCGAGGACCGCGCTACGGGAGGCGGCCGGCGTACTGATCCCACTGCCGGTCGTCCGGGCGCTACTCAACGTGGGGCCGCTGACGACCGAGGCGACCGGCGCCGGCGCCGGCATCGGCGGGGCCGCGGCGGGGCTCACGGCGGGAGGCGGAGGCGGCCTCGCCATCAAGGCGGGCGCGACGCTCCTCGTGGCCGTGCTCGCGGTCGGCTCAGGGGTGGCCATCCACGACCGGGGCGAGAACCACGATGCGAGCGCGGCGACGGTTGCGCAGCACCGCCATTCCCCTCCAGGTCATGCCCGGAGCTCAGGGACCGGCACCTCCGCCGCCGGATTCCACTCGGGTTCTCGAGCCGATGGAGACGGGTCCGGTCGAGGTTCGAACCATGGCTCGTCGTCCAGCGGTCCGGGGTCGTCCGAACGCGGTTCCACTAGCGGGAATCGGAGCGGACCGGGCGGCGGGGACGATGGCTCCGAGGGGCACGGCGGTCGAGGCGGCGAGGGATCGGGCAGCGGCCGTCAAGGCGGCGGCGGGCCGAGCGGCCACGAAGGAAGTGATGAGACCAGCGGGCATTCAGGTTCAGCAAGCAGCGGGCACGGAGGCAGCGGTGGGACGAGCGGCGAAGACAGCGGGGGCGGTTCCGGGACGAGCGGGAGCGGCGACAGCGGAAGCGGGAGTGGCAGCGGTTCAGGCGACGACGGAGGCGGGAGTGGCGGCGACGGAGGCGGCGGCAGCTCGCACGAGGGCGGCGCCGTGCCGACGCTGGACGCCGAGCCCTCGCCCTAGCACTGATCCGCCCACCGCGAACCCCCGGCCCTCGAGCTCGCAGGTCTCGAACACACGTCTAGCCGCCCCGCCGTGGCGTGATGCCGGCGACTCCACCGGGTTCCCGGTAGGACGACTGTCCATCACGGCTCGGTCGCCCGGGTAACCGGCTCCGAGCGCCGAAAAGGGGAAGTAGAACGATGAGCTCAACGAAGTCACGGAAGCTGCTCGGGAGCTTGGCGGTCGCGATCGTCGGCCTGTTGGTCGTCGCGCTGCCGGCCGCGGCTGCAGCGCGCGACCGCAACCACGACCGGATTCCCGATCGGTGGGAGAAGCGCCACCACCTATCGCTGCACAAGAATCAGGCCCAGCGGAACCAGGATCGCGACGGGCTGAAGAACCGTCAGGAGTGGAAGGCCGGCGATGACCCGCGCGATCCCGACTCCGACAATGACGGCGTCGAGGACGGTGACGAGGGCGCCGGGACGATCGCCTCGTTCCAGGATCATGTGCTCACGATCGACCTCTTTGGCGGAGGCTCGATCAGCGGCACGGTCACGGAGAGCACCGAGGTCAAGTGCGACAACGGCGATGACCAGGGCGACGAGGACAACGACGGCGAGGGCGGCCATCACGGCGACACCGGCGATGGCGAGGATCAGGGCGACCAAGGCGACGTCGGCGATGACCCAGGCGAGCAGGCCGGCGACGACTCGCATGCCGACAAGTCCGCAACCGGCGATCAGACCGGAAACGACGAGAACGACAACGACGACGAGGACGCCAACGACCAGGGCGACGACAACCACGCCTGCTCGGTGGACAACCTCGTTCCTGGCGCCGTCGTCCAGGAGGCCGACCTCGAGTTGGAGCACGGCCAAGCCGTCTTCGAGGAGATCGAGCTCGCCAAGTAAGCATTCGATCGCCAGCTGATGCGGGACATCGGAGGGGCGCCGCGCTTGCGGCGCCCCTCTACTTTGCGGTCAGCCAGTCCGGGCCGATGCCCACGTCGACCGCCAGCGGGGGGTCCAGCTCGAAGGCGTCGCACATCTCGCGGCGTACGAGGTCGGCCGCGGCATCCATCTCGGCGGTCGGCCCCTCGAACACGAGCTCGTCATGGATCTGGAGCACCAGCCGAGTCTCGACGCCCGCCGCGGCCAGCGCCGCATGGCACCGCACCATCGCGAGCTTGATGATGTCCGCCGCCGTGCCCTGGATCACTGTGTTGACCGCGAGCCGCTCGCCCAGCAACCGGCGCTGGCGCTGGTTGGAGCGCAGCTCCGGGATCGCGCGGCGGCGGCCGAGCAGCGTGTAGACGAACCCGTCGCGCTCCGCCGTGGCGATCGTCTCGTCGATGAATGCCTTGACGGCCGGGAAGCGCTCGAAGTAGCGCTGGATGTAGAGCGCCGCCTCCTCGCGGGAGATCTGCAGCCGATCGGCGAGGCCGAACGCGGAGAGCCCGTAGGCGATCCCGAAGTTGACCATCTTCGCCTTCGATCGCTCCGCCGGCCCGACCTCGTCCGGCGAGATCGCGAGCACTTCGGAGGCCGTCTCACGATGCACGTCCTCGCCCGAGGCGAAGATCTCACGCAGGACGTCCTCCCCAGCGACGTGCGCCAATACGCGCAGCTCCACTTGGTTGTAGTCGGCGGACAGCAACCGCATCCCGCGCTCGGCGACGAAGCAGCCGCGGACCGGGCGCCCGATCTCGGAGCGGATTGGGATGTTCTGCAGGTTGGGGTTGGTGCTGGAGAGCCGCCCCGTCGTGGTCGCCACCTGGTTGAACGTGGTGTGGATGCGCCCCGTCTCGGGGTCGATGAGGCCGGGCAGGGCGTCGAGGTAGGTGTTCTTGAGCTTGGTCAGCTCCCGCCAGCTCTCGACTTTGCCGATGATCTCGTGCTCGTCGCGGATCTGGGCGAGCACGCGGGCATCCGTCGAGAAGCCCGTCTTGCCGCGGCGCTTTTTGGTCAGTCCCAGCTCCTCGAACAGGACGGCGCCGAGCTGCTGCGGCGAGCCGATCGTGAAGTCGTGGCCGGCGAGCTCGAAGATCTCCCGCTCCAGCTCGGCGATCCGCTCGGCCATCCCCTTCCCGATCTTCGCCAGGCGCTTCGCGTCGAGCTTCACCCCGGCCCGCTCCATCGCGGACAGGACCTCGATCAACGGCATCTCCACTTCGCGCATCAGGCGCTTCAGCCCGAACTGCTCCAGCGGATCGCGCTGGCGCTCGGCGAGCTCGATGACGAGGCGCGCGTCGGCGGCCGGGTCGCCACCGGCCTCGCCCTCCTCAGCCGCCAGCGAGAGCTGTCCCGGGTCGGCCCCAGCCGGCGCCGCGGCGAGGCCTGCGTCCGCCGCCAGCTCGTGCAGGTCGTATACGCGTCGCGCCGGGTCGATGAGGTAGGCCGCGACCATCGTGTCGTGCTCGAGCTCGAGGCAGCCGGGCGGCGCTGTCGCGAGCAGGCCCGTGCGCCCGCCGCCCCCCTGCGCCTTCATGTCGTGTGCCAGCAACGGTCGGCCCCGGAGCTGCTCGGCGAGCCTGACGAGGTCGGGCGCGTCCCCTGTGACGACGCGATGGCCGTCACTCGCGGCCCATCGGCCGGCCGCCACCGCGATGGAGATCGGCCCGTCGGCGAGGTCGTCCGGCGTCCCCTCCTCCGCCTCCACGGCCAGGGTCTCCTCGACGGCCCGGTCTGGCACGTCCTCGAGGAACTCCTCGTCGAGGCGCTGGACCACCTGGCGCAGCTCGAACTCCGCCGCTACGTCCCGCAGCCGACTGCGGTCGGGCCTGGTGCGCGCCTCCTTGCTGACGTCGATCGGGACGTCGATCTCGTAGTTCAAGGTGGCGAGCTGCTTGGACACCCGCGCGTCCTCGGCGTGCTCGGTCAGGTTCTGCTTTCGCTTCGCTCCCGAGATCTTGTCGACGTTGTCCAGCACCGCCTCCAGGGAGCCGAACTCCTGGAGCAGCTGCGCCGCCGTCTTGTCCCCGATCCCCGGGACGCCGGGGATGTTGTCGGAGGTGTCGCCCTTCAGGCCGATCAGGTCGGGGACCAGCTCGGGCGCCACGCCGTAGCGCTCGATCACGCCCTCGCGGTCGTAGATCTTGGTCTCGGTGACGCCGCGCGACGTGGTCATCACCCGGACCCCGTCCTCGACCACCTGGTAGACGTCACGATCGCCGGAGACGACCATCACGGGGACCTCTGCCTCGCGGGCGCGGCGCACGAGCGTGGCGATCACGTCGTCCGCCTCCCAGCCCTCCACCTTGACGTTGTGGAAGCCGAACGCCTCGGCAACCGGGGCCAAATGGGGCCACTGCTCCTTAAGGAGGTCCGGGCGTGGGCGCCGCTGTGCCTTGTAGGGCTGGTACGTGAGCTCGCGGCCGGACATCCCCGCGTCCCACGCGACGATGACAGCCTGCGGGCGATACTCGATCAGGATCTTGGCCATCATCGAGGCGAAGCCGTAGATCGCGTTAGTGGGGCGACCGTCCGCGGTCGCGATCGACTCGGGCAGGGCGAAGAACGCCCGGTAGGCGAGGCTGTTGCCGTCGATCAGGAAGAGCTCGCCGGCGGACTCGGCCGCCTTCGTCGATCGCTTCGGCTTGGACTTCGTGGCTGGCACAACTCAATCCTAGGGCGGCATCCGGCCACCGGCGGGGGTCCCTCGACGCGTTTGTGGCGCGTACCGAGACAAACGCGTCGAGCCGGCCGGACTCCCTGCTCGCCCTTCACCCAGCTGCTCGGCGGTCGGGTCTTCATCCGCGTGCATAAGATCCGACGCCCATGTCCACCTCCCCCTCCGTCAGCGCGCAGTTCTCGGTCACGGTGCGCGTCGAGCTCGATGCGCGCCAGGAGCCGCTGGGCAAGCTGACCGCGCGGATCGCCGAGGCCGGCGGGGCGCTGCAGGGGGTCGACCTGGTCCCCGGCGCGGGCGGCGAGGGCAAGCGCGTGCGTGAGTTCACGGTCGACGCCCGGGACCAGCGGCACTGGGAGGAGATCCTGCGCGCGATCGGCTCCACGCGCGGCGCACGAGTGCTCGAGTACGTGGATCGAACTCTGCAGATGCACCGCGGGGGCAAGATCGAGCAGCACAACAAGTACCCGCTGAAGACGCGCGACGACCTCTCGATGGCCTACACGCCCGGCGTCGCCCGGGTCTGCCAGGAGATCGCCGCGGACCGCTCGAAGGCATTCGAGTACACGATCAAGCGCAACACCGTCGCCGTGGTGTCGGATGGCAGCGCGGTGCTCGGCCTCGGCGACATCGGGCCGGAGGCGGCGATGCCGGTGATGGAGGGCAAGGCGATGCTCTTCAAGGAGTTCGCCGACGTCGACGCCTTCCCCATCTGCCTCGACACACAGGACCCGGGCCAGATCGTCCAGGTGGTGAAGCTCATCGCGCCGACCTTCGGCGGTATCAACCTAGAGGACATCTCGGCGCCGCGCTGCTTCGAGATCGAGGAGCGGCTCAAGGACGAGGTCGACATCCCCGTGTTCCACGACGACCAGCACGGCACCGCGGTCGTGACCATGGCGGCGCTGTTCAACTCGCTGAAGATCGTCGGCAAGCGGCTCGAGGACCTGCGGGTGCTCGTCGTCGGCCTCGGTGCCGCCGGCGTCGCGGTGACCAAGATGATGGTCGAGTCGGGGGTCAGCCACGTGATCGGCTGCGACCGGCAGGGGGCGCTCTCGACGGACCGCGAGGACTACGTCTCCGGCGAGATGAGCGAGATCAAGCGCTGGTACGCCGAGAACTCCAACCCGGAGAAGCTCCATGGCTCGCCCGCCGAGGTGATCGATGGGTGCGACCTCTTCATCGGCGTCTCTGGGCCGGGGATCATCCCCGCGGACGCGCTCGCCAAGATGGCCGACGACGCGATCGTCTTCGCGATGGCGAACCCCAACCCGGAGGTGATGCCGGAGGAGGCAAACCAGTACGTGCGGATCATGGCGACCGGCCGCTCCGACTACCCGAACCAGATCAACAACGTGCTCTGCTTTCCCGGCATCTTCCGGGGCGCTCTCGATGCGGGCGCCCCGAGGATCACGGAGGAGATGAAGCTGGCGGCGGCCAAGGGGATCGCCGAGGTGGTCGCCGAGGAAGACCTGAGCGAGGACTACATCATCCCGAGCGTGTTCGACCGCGAGGTGGCGCCGGCGGTGGCGGCGGCGGTCGTCGAGGAGGCACGACGGGAGGGGATCGCAAGGGTCTCCGAGGAAACCGGCACCTTCGCGGCCCTCGAATGACGGGCGGCTGAGCGATGCGCGTGCTGGTCACCGGCGCCAGCGGCCTCATCGGCTCGCAGCTCTGCGACGCGCTCTTGGCCCGCGGCGACCAGGTGGTCGGACTGAGCCGCGACCCCGATCGCGCCCGCGAGACCAATCCCACCCTGAGCTGGCACGCGTGGCGCCCCACTGCGGAGCGCCCACCGGCGGCCGCCCTCGAGGGCGTGGCGGGCGTCGTCAACCTGGTCGGCGAGCCGATCGATCGGCGCTGGACCGACGATGCCAAGCGGCGCATCCTGGAGAGCCGCGAGCGAGCGACCAAGAACCTCGTCGACGCGCTGAGCGCCACCGACCCACGTCCGAGCGTCCTGGTCAGCCAGTCAGCGGCGGGCTATTACGGGGACCGCGGCGATGCGCTCGTCGACGAGTCGACGCCGGCCGGCGAATCCTTCGACGCCGGGATCTGCGTCTCCTGGGAGGCCGCCGCGCACGGCGCGGAGCAGCTCGGAGTGCGCGTCGCCGTCACCCGAACCGGCCTCGTCCTCGATTCGAAAGAAGGGCTGCTGAAACAGCTCCTGCTTCCCTTCAAGCTCGGGCTCGGTGGGCCGATCGCGAGCGGTCGCCAGTACATGCCGTGGATCCACATCGCGGACGAGGTGCGCATGCTGCAGTGGACACTCGACACGGAGAGTGCCTCCGGCACCTACAACGCGACCTCCCCGAACCCGGTCACGAACCGCGAGTTCTCGAAGACGCTCGGCCAGGTCCTCGGGCGTCCCGCGGTCCTCTCTGTCCCGAAGGTGGCGCTGCGGCTGCGGTTCGGTGAGGAGCTCACCGAGACGCTCGCCGGCGGCCAGCGGGCGTTGCCGCGGCGGGCGCTCGACGCCGGGTTCGAGTTCAGCCACCCGGAGCTCGAGCCGGCCCTGCGTGACCTGCTGAAGCGCTGAGCCAAGACGCGCGGCCTCCGCCGGCGGCGGCTCCGCCTGCGCGCCTCAGCCCTGCGGAGCCCGCAGCGTCCTGGCGAACACCGGGCGACCCGCAATGACCGTGTACCCAGCGAGGCGATTCAGCGTGGTGTTGCCGACGTCGTCGATCGAGTAGGTGCCGAGGATCGAGCGGCGATCCTGTGTGTCGAAGAAGGCGCTGGCGACGGCGTCGCGCTGGTCGCCCGAATCGCCCGCGCGCCGGATCGAGTCGAGCACCACCGCCATCGCCTCGTACCCGTACGCGGCGTAGGGGCCGGGGTTGCGTGCATAGCGCTGGCGAAAGGCGCGCAGGAAGCGCTGCCCGGAGCCGGGCAGCTGCGACGGGGCTTCGGCCGCCGATGTGAGGAGGACCCCGTAGGACGAGTGAGGACTCGTGGGCGAGGGGCTCGCGTCGGGCGGACCGCAAACGACATTGCCTGGCGGTACCGACCGCAACAAGGACGAGCCAAAGAGCGCATCGGTCGCGATCACGCCTTGGGGTGAGCACTGCGCTGCGAGGTCACGCTTGACAACCGCGGGCACGTCGGCCGCCGTGCCTCCATAGAAGAGGAGATCGGCGGCTCGGGTGCGGGTCAAGCCCGAGGCGGCGGACCTGAACGATTCCACGAGAGCGTCCCCGAACCGCGACCCGTCGGACACGGCCGCCACGCGCTTCGCCTTGAGCCGCTTTGCCCAAGCCGCGGCGGCCCCTCCCTGCGCCTCGTCGCTCGGGATCACGCGCCCGAAGGTGCGATCGCCTGTGGGCTGAATGTCATCGGGGACCTGGTCGCCCGCACCGAGATACGGCTGGACCAGATCGACCGCCGAGCTCGCGGGCGAGACCTGGAGGATGCGGGCCTCGTTGGTGATCGGAAGAGAGAAGCGGGTAGCGCCCGAGTCGAAGTCCCCGACGTACGCGATCGCCGTTGAGTCCTGGGACGCGCGGCGAGCGTTGGCCGCCGCGACCGCGCCGCTCCACCGCGCGGTCCGGCCGGGGCCGCTCGTGTCGTCGAGATAGCGAGCGCGCACTGCGAGCTCGCCGACCTTCCCCTGGGCATCCGCGAGCGCCAGCCGGGCGCCGTCCGACGCGTCGCGGCCCCCTCGGCTGCCCGGCCCGCGCAGCGGCATGCTCACATAGACGGTCACGTGCTCGCCCGACTGGATTCCCGCGCCCGGCGAGGCACAGCCGGACAGGAGCCCCGCGAGGGCGGCGGCGACCGCCGCGACCGCCGCGAGGGCGCGGCTGGCTCGGACTACCCCAGGAACGGCGCCGCGACCTCGTAGTCCGCATCCGGGACGGTCCGCAGGCTCTCGACCGCGTCCGCCAGGGGAACGAGCTCGATGCTGGTGCCCCGTAGCGCCGGCATCATTCCCCAGCGGCCATCGTGGGCGGCGTCGATGGCCGCCACGCCGAGGCGCGTCGCGAGGACTCGGTCGAACGCCGTCGGCGTACCCCCGCGCTGGATGTGACCGAGGACCACCGCCCGTGTCTCGAAGCCGGTGCGGTCCTCGATCTCGCGCTCGAGACGGTGGCCGATGCCCCCGAGACGGCCGTGGCCGAACTCGTCCAACTCGCCCTCGGCGACCTCCATCGTCCCCTCCCGGGGAGACGCGCCCTCGGCCACCACCACGATCGAGAAGTTGCGCCCGCGCGCGTGCCGGCGGCTGATCAGGCTGCAGACCTCGTCGATGTCGAAGGGGCGTTCGGGGATCAGGATCACGTCGCCACCCCCGGCGAGCCCGGAGTGCAGCGCGATCCAGCCCGCGTGGCGTCCCATCACCTCGACCACCATGACCCGGTGGTGGGACTCGGCGGTGGTGTGGAGGCGGTCAATCGCCTCGGTCGCGACCTGGAGCGCGGTATCGAAGCCGAAGGTGACGTCGGTGGCGGCCAGGTCGTTGTCGATCGTCTTGGGCACTCCGATGACCGGAACGTCATGTTCGCCGTGGAGACGGGCGCCGGCGCCGAGCGTGTCCTCGCCGCCGATCGCGATCAGGCCGCCAAGGCCGAGGCCTTCCATCGTCTTCTTGACCTGCTCCGGCCCGTCCTCGGACTTGAACGGGTTCGTCCGGGAGGTGCCGAGGATCGTGCCGCCACGCGGAAGGATGCCCCGCGTCGACTCGACCGTGAGCTCCTCCTGCAGGTTCTCGATGGGCCCCCGCCACCCGTCGCGAAAGCCCACGATCTCGTGGCCGTGGACGTCAATGCCCTTGCGGACGATCGCCCGGATCGCGGCGTTCAAACCCGGACAGTCGCCGCCTCCTGTCAGGACGCCGACTCGCACAGAGGCTAGGGGCGCAGGCGCTGGATGATGGGTTGTGAGACCCGCATGCCTACGCCGACCAGCAGGATGGCGAGGAAGATCAGGAAGCCCACAGCGCCGCCGAGCGCGAATGCGTAGGCGACGAGCATCGCGCTCAAGCCGACCACGGTGAAGACGAGGAGCTGCACAGCGGGCAATCTATCCGACCGCGCGCCCGGTCTCGTCGATCGCGTGGCGCGCGGCACGGATGAACTCGCCGACGGCCTCCGACGCCCGGCCGGGCCCATCCGCCTCGGCGACCGCGCGAACCAACCGCGTTCCGATGATTACTCCATCGGCGATCCGGCCGACCGTCGCCGCCTGCTCGGGGGTGCCGATCCCGAACCCGACGGCCGCCGGCACGGACGCCTCCTTCCGCACAGCGGCGACCAGCTCGGCGAGGCCGTGCGGAAGCTCGTCGCGCTCGCCGGTGACGCGAGTATCCGAGACCACGTAGACGAAGCCGCCGGCATTCCGGCAGATCCGGCGCCGGCGCTCTATGGGCGTGGTCGGGGCGACCAGCGGAACGAGCGGGATGCCTGCGGCACCAAGCTCCTCGCCGATCTCCCCGGCCTCGTCGATCGGCAGGTCGGGGACGATCGCGCCCGCCGCCCCGGCGTCGGCGATCAGCCGCGCGAAGCGTGCCGGCCCCCGCGCCAGGATCATGTTCGAGTAGACCATCGGCACCACCGGAACGCTCCCGGCGATTCGCTCGCCGATCGACAGCACGCTCTCGAGCGTGGCGCCTCCCGCCAGCGCCCTTGTGGCAGCGGAGTGGATCACCGGGCCGTCGGCCAGCGGGTCCGAGAAGGGAACGCCCAGCTCCACGAGATCCCCCCCGGCGTCCATGTACGCGTCCGCCACCGCCAGGGAGGTCTCAGGGTCCGGAAAGCCGCCCATCATGTAGGGCATCAGCGCTGCCCGGCCTTCGGCGCGCGCAGCTGCGAACGCGGCGGAGATCCTCTCGGCGCCGGCGAGCGTGGCCTCAGCCATCGAGCTCTCGGAGGCCGCGCAGCGCCTCAGCGAGATCCTTGTCGCCCCTGCCGCTCAAGCACACGATGTCGTATCCCTCAGCCAGAGCCGACGTGTCAGCGGCGGATTCGGCGGCATCAAGCAGCCAGGCGATCGCGTGCGCAGGCTCCAGCGCGGGGATGATCCCCTCCAGGCGTGCGAGCTCGCGGAAGGCCCGAAGCGCATCGGCATCGGTGACCGCCTCGTATCGCGCCCGTCCACTGTCCCGCAGCTGGGCGTGCTCGGGGCCCACACCCGGGTAGTCGAGCCCGGCGGAGATCGAATGGGCCTCGAGGATCTGCCCCTCGTCGTCGGCGAGCACCGAGGACAGCGCGCCGTGCAGGATCCCGGCTCGCCCCGCGACCAGGGACGCGCCGTGCCGGGCGTCGAGCCCCTCACCGCCCGCCTCGACCCCGATCAGCTCCACCCCCTCGTCCTCGATGAACGCGTAGAAGGTTCCGATCGAGTTCGAGCCGCCCCCCACACAGGCGATCACGCGTGCGGGCAGCTTTCCCTCGGCCGCCAGCGCCTGCTCGCGGGCCTCGTCGCCGATCACCCGCTGGAGGTCGCGAACGAGGGCCGGATAGGGGGCCGGCCCCACCGCCGACCCGATGATGTAGTGCGTGGTGCGCACGTTGGTCACCCAGTCGCGGATCGCGGCGCTGACCGCCTCCTTGAGGGTTCGCGCCCCCGCCTCCACGGGCGCCAGCTCGGCGCCCAGCAGGCGCATCCGCTCGACGTTCGGCGCCTGGCGGCGCATGTCCTCGACCCCCATATAGACGACGCACTCCAGGCCCAGCAGCGCGCAGGCGGTCGCCGCGGCCACCCCGTGCTGGCCGGCACCGGTCTCGGCGATCACCCGCCGCTTGCCCATCCGGTGGGCGAGCAGCGCCTGGCCGACCGCGTTGTTGATCTTGTGCGCCCCCGTATGGGCGAGGTCCTCGCGCTTCAGGTAGGTGCGACGCCCCAACCGATCGCTCAACCGCTCGGCGCGATACAGCGGGGTCGGGCGCCCCACGTAGTCGCGAAGCATCGCCCCAAGCGCCTTCCGAAACTCGGCGTCCGCGCGCGCGTCCGCCCATGCCGCCGAGAGCTCGTCGAGGGCGGGGACGAGCACCTCGGGAACGTAGCGGCCGCCATATGGGCCGAACCGCTCCTCGATCACCGGCTCTGGGGCGGCGGCCATCACACGCCTCGCTCGAGCTCGGCGCCGCTCACCGCCTCCTCGCCCCCAGTGCCAGCCGCGGCGTGCGCCCGCTCCGCGAACTCCGCCATCAGATCGTGGTCCTTGATCCCCGGACTCGCCTCCACCCCGCTCGCCACGTCGACCGCGTACGGTCGGGCGGCCGCGATCGCCTCACCGACGTTGCCGGGCGTCAGCCCCCCGGCGAGGATCAGCGGCACCGCCGACTTCCTGCCGGACAGGAGCTCCCAGTCGAAGCTCTCCCCCGTGCCCCCGGGCTGCCCGGGGCGGTAGGCGTCGAGCAGGTGAAGGTCGGTCCTGTAGGCCTCGGCCGCCCGGATGTCGGCGGTGCTGCGAACGCGGAGCGCTTTGATCACCTTGCAGCCGGTGCGACGCCCCGCTTCCCGGCAGAAGGCGGGGCCCTCGCCGCCGTGCAGCTGAAGCATGGTCAACGACCCGTTCTCCGCGGCCGCGGCCACCGCGTCCAGCGTCGGGTCCACGAAGACGCCGACTACCTCGAGTTGACGGCGAAGCTCGGCTGCGATCTCCACGGCCACATCCGGCGGGCAGAAGCGGGGGCTTTGGGGATGGTGGTTCAACCCGATCGCCCAGGCTCCGAGCCGCGCGGCCTGGCGCGCGTCCTCGAGGTTGGTGATGCCGCAGAACTTGACCTTCATCTGTAACGAGGATACGGGCGTCAGGCCAGGCTAGCGAGGAGGGCGCAGACTCCCACGGCCTCACCGGGTCCGAAGCGCGATGGCGCGAATCGTGTCCCCTCGTGTCCGTCCTCCGGACACCGCGGGACACAGTTCGCGGTAAGGCGGGTGGCCCTTCCCTACCCAGCCCCAGCGCGCGGACAAGGCGGGAGTCGAGGAGGCGGCGGAGTTATTCCGGAGCGACGGAGTTATTCGCTACGGCTTCGCCGTGGCCGGCTGGTTTCCCAGGGTCACGGTGACTGTCCGCTTGGCGGAGCCGTGAACGAGGGTGAGCTGGACCTGGTCGCCGGGGCGCTTCTGGCTGATGGCGTTGGCGACGTCGGTCATTCCGGTCATCGCCTGGCCATCGACCTCGGCGATCACATCGCCGCCGGCGCGGACCCGCTGGCCACCGATCGAGACGGTCGCATTGCCGCCCTTGACGCCCGCCTTGTCCGCCGGGCCTCCAGGGACCACGCTCTGGACCAGCGCGCCCTGGTTGACCCCGAGGTTCAGCACGTCCGCGAGCTCGGGGGTCACGTCCGTCCCGCTGATCCCCAAGAAGGCGTGTTCCACCTGGCCGTTGGCGAGCAGCTGCTGCGCCACCTGGCGAACTGTGTTGGCCGGGACTGCGAAGCCGATCCCAACGTTGCCGCCGCCGTTGGGCGACTCGATCTGGGAGTTGATGCCGATCACCCGGCCCTGCGCGTCGAGCAGCGGCCCGCCGGAGTTGCCGGGGTTGATCGCCGCGTCGGTCTGGATCACGTTGTTGATGGTGAAGCCGTTGGGCGCCTTGATCTCACGCTGGAGGGCGGAGACGATTCCCGCGGTGGCGGTCCGGTCGAGCCCGAACGGGTTGCCGATCGCAACCACCGGGTCGCCGACGCTCACTTGGGACGAATCCCCGAGCGAGAGCGGATGAAGTTGATCCGACGGCACGTCGACCTTGAGCATCGCGACGTCGGTCGAAGGGTCCTTGCCCACCACCTGAGCGCTCACCGGCTGGGAGCTGTCGGTGTTGCCGAGCGTGACCTCGATCTTCTGCGCCCCGTCCACGACGTGGGCGTTGGTGAGGATGTGCCCGGCGTGGTCGATCACGAAACCGGAGCCGGTCGCCGTTCCACCACCGCTGCCGCCGAAGGGGTCCAGGGGCGAGGGGGCTTTCGGAGCCTGCTGGGCCTGGACGTAGACCACGCCGGGCGCATCCGCCCGGTAGATCTCGTTGACCGTCAGGCCCTTTCCGCTGCTCTGCTGGGCGGCGGGCTCGGGGAGGGGGGAGGGCGCGATGGCGGCGGCATCCGATCCGCTGCTCTGGGCGTCGACCCACCCGGCCGCGATCGCGATCCAACCGAGGATCCCGACCACCAGCCCGCCGATCAATGCCGCGCCGAAAGGGGTTCGTGCAACTTGCCTCGCTTTGCTCATCGCGAGCGAGGATCGGCGATCTCGCTTAAGGCGTCCTAACGAGAGCCTTCAGCGTCGTTAATAATCCCGCTCAGTCGCCCTCGGATGCCCGCTCCAGGTAGTGCTCGCGGGTCGCCTCCTCGTCGAGGGTGAGCTCCCGGATGAGCGCCTCGGGATCCTCGGCGCGCATCAGCGTCTCGCCCATCAACACCGCATCCACGCCGATCCGCTCCAGCTCGTCAAGCTGCTCGCGACGCGCGTAGCCGGACTCCGAGACCACGGTCTTCCCGGCCGGGACGTCAGTGAGCAACTCGACCGTCGTCTCGATGTCCACGCTGAAGTCGTCGAGGTTGCGGTTGTTGATCCCGATCACGTCCGCGCCGACCACCATGGCTCGGTCGAGATCGGCCTCGTCGTGGACCTCCACGAGACAGTCGAGGTCGAGCTCGCGAGCCTTCACGTACAGCTCCTCGAGTCGCCGGTCGTCGAGGCCCGCCGCGATCAGGAGCACGGCGTCGGCCCCACTCGCCGCCGCCTCATAAAGCTGGTAGCTGTCCACGATGAAGTCCTTGCGCAGGATCGGCAGATCCGACGCCTGCCGGGCCTCGCGCAGGTCGTCGACCGAGCCCCCGAAGTGGCGTTCCTCGGTCAGGATCGAGAGCGCGGCCGCGCCTCCTCGCTCGTACGCGCTCACGGTCTCCGCGATCCCGGCATCTAGCTTCAGGGCGCCGGCGCTCGGCGAACGACGCTTGAACTCCGCGATCAGCGACAGGCCCGGCCGCACCAGCGCCTCGTTGAACGGACGCGCGCCCTCCCGTGTTCCCAGTCGGGCACGAAGGGTCTCTAAGGAGACCCCCTTCTGGCGGCGGACGGAGTCCTCTCGTGCCCCGGCAACCAGCTCCTCGAGCCAGCTCATACGTCGAACAGGCTAGATGATCGATCCCGCACCGTCGCCCACCGCCCATCTGCCCCGGCGAGAATCAGGCATCCGCGGAGGCAGCGAGCCGAGCGCTGGCCTCGACGAGCTTGGAGAGGACTTCGCCAGCAGCGCCGGAATCGATCGACTCCCGGGCCCGCTCGACCGCGGTCGCGAGCTCGTCCGCCACCCCGCCGACCATGATCGCGGCACCCGCGTTCAACAGCACCACGTCCCGCGCGGGGCCCTCCTCCCCCGCCAATACGCGTTCGACGGTCGCCGCGTTCTCCTCGGGCGTCCCGCCGGCGATCCGCTCTATATCGGCCAGGGCGATCCCCAGCTCCTCAGGCTGGACGAACCACTCCTCGGTGCCGCCATCCCTGACCTCGATCACGCGAGTGGGCTCGGCGACGCTGATCTCGTCGACCCCGTCGGCGGCCCGGACGACCAGGGCGCGGTCGCAGCCCAGCCCCACGAGCGCTTCGGCGATCGTCTCCTGGTAATGGCCGTCGGAGACCCCCAGGAGCTGCCGCGTGGCGCCGGCCGGGTTGGTGAGCGGGCCGAGGAAGTTGAAGATCGTCCTCACCGCCAGCTCCTTTCGCACCGGCACCACGTGCTTCATCGCCGAGTGATACCGCGGCGCGAACATGAACCCGAACCCGATCTGCTCGATGCAGCCAGCCACGTCCCTGGGCCCGAGATCGATCGTCACGCCGAGCGCCTCGAGCAGGTCGGCGGATCCGCACCGGCTCGTGCTCGACCGGTTGCCATGCTTGGCCACGGCGCACCCCGCCCCAGCGGCCACGAGCGCGGCGGCGGTCGAGATGTTGAAGGTCGACGGACCCCCGCCGGTGCCCGCCGTGTCCACCAGGTCGTCGCGGCCGGCGTTGACCTCCGCCGACAGGCGCCGCATCGTTCGCGCCAAGCCGACGAGCTCGGCCACGGTCTCGCCCTTGGCGCGCAGCGCCACCAGGAAGGCGGCGGTCTGGACCTCACCGGCCCGCCCGGTCATGACCTCTTCGAGGACCGCCGAGGCGTGATCCGCCGTCAGGTGCGTGCCGGAGCAGACCGAGTCGATCGCGCGGGTGAGGACGTCGTTAGGCATCCAGGAAGTTCCTGAGGATGTCCTTGCCGCGGGGCGTGAGCACCGACTCCGGGTGAAACTGCAAGCCCTCGGCCGGCAGCTCCCGGTGGCGCACGCCCATCACCACCCCGTCCAGGCTGGCGCTCAGCTCGAGCTGGTCCGGCAACTCCGGATCGGCGACCAGGGAGTGGTATCGCCCTGCCCGCAGCGGGCTCTCGAGCCCGCGCAGGACGCCCTCGCCGTCGTGCTCGATCTCGGCATCCTTGCCGTGGATCGGCTCGCCGCGGATCGTCCGGCCCCCGAACGCCTCGACCAGGGACTGGTGGCCCAAGCAGACCCCTAGCGTCGGGACCCCCGCCTCGGCGAACATGCGCGCCGCTTCGATCGAGACACCGGCGTCGCTCGGCGTGCACGGGCCGGGTGAGATGACCACCCGATCGGGGTGGCGTTCCACCAGCTCCGCGACCGTGGCGCGATCGTTCCGGACCACGTCCAGGTCCGCACCGAGCTCGCCCAGGTACTGGACCAGGTTGTAGGTGAAGCTGTCGTAGTTGTCGATGACCAGGACCTTCATGGCCAGTCAGGCTGGTTGGCCGCCAACTCGACCGCCCGGAAGACCGCCTTCGCCTTCTGGAGCGACTCCCGGTACTCGTAGTCGGGCTTCGCATCCGCGACGGTGCCGCCGCCGGCCTGCACGTGCACGAGGCCGTCCTTCACCACCACGGTGCGGATGTGGATCGCCGTGTCGAGGTCACCCGTGAAGCCGAGGTAGCCGATCGCCCCCCCGTATGAGCCCCGCTTGTGGGGCTCGAGCTCGTCGATGATCTGCATCGCGCGGACCTTCGGCGCCCCCGAGAGCGTGCCCGCGGGCAGAACGGCGCGCAGCGCATCCATCGCCGTGACCTCGGGTCGAAGCCGGCCGGATACCTGGCTGACGATGTGGAGCACGTGGGAGTAGGCCTCGACCACCATCAGCTCGTCCACCTGAACGGATCCGTACTCGCACACCCGGCCCAGGTCGTTGCGGCCGAGGTCCACCAGCATCACGTGCTCGGCGCGCTCCTTTGGATCGTCGAGCAGCTCGGCCGCGCGGCGGCGGTCCTCCTCCTCGCTGGCGCCACGTGGATAGGTGCCAGCGATCGGGCGCGTCTCGACGGTGCGCCCGGTGACCTTGACCAGCGGCTCGGGCGATGCGCCGGCGAGCTGGAAGTCGCCGAAGTCCAGGAAGTACATGTACGGCGACGGATTAACGGTTCGCAGGCCGCGGTAGATGGAGAACGCCTCGACGGGGGACTCGGCGGTGAACCGCTGGGAGGGGACGACCTGAAAGGCGTCCCCCGCATGGACGTAGTCGATGATCCGCCGAACGTTGGCCTCGAAGGCCTCGCGAGTCATGTTGGAGGTGAACCGGGGCCCGTCGGCGTCGCCGGCCCGCGAGCCCGAGGGCTCCGCGCTCGAGGTCGGGCGAGGCACGGGTCCGCGGAGGCGCTCGCGGGCAGCGGCAATCGTGTCCACCGCGCTCGCATAGGCGGCCTCGACATCCGTCTCGTCGTCCAGGAAGGCGTACGCGAGCAGGGTCAGCTCGTGGCGCATGTGGTCGAAGACGACCAGGAGGTCGCTGACCATCAGCGCCATGTCGGGGAGGCCGATCGGGTCCGGGTTGGGCTCGCCGAGCGGCTCGACCGTCCGAACCAGGTCGTATCCGAAGAACCCGACCGCGCCCCCCGCGAACGGCGGCAGGTCGTCGACTGGAGGGACCCGATACCTGCCCAGGTACTCGCTCACGGCCCGATAGGGGTCGGGCGCGTCGGTCCGCCTCTCGGGTTCGCCGGTCAGCCGCCCCGCGGGCCACTCGCTCAGCGCGCCACCGTCCCAGCGCAGCATCGCCCGGGGGGAGAAGCCGAGGAACGAGTAACGACCGAGGCGACCCTGCTCGGCGGACTCGAGCAGGAAGCAGGGCCCGCCGTCGCGGAGCTTGAGGAAAGCGGAAACCGGCGTCTCGCAGTCGTCGACGAACGACGCGCGCACCGGGATCGCGTTGCCCTCGCGGGCAAGCTCGCGGGCCCGCTTCAGGCTCGGGTCGGCGTCAAGCGCTGGCTCAGCCGCGACGGCCATTGAGCGTCTCCAGCACCCGGGCGATCGTGATCCCGCGCGAGATCAGCAGGACCTGAAGGTGATACAGGAGGTCCGCCGCCTCGTCGATCAGCCGCTCGTCGGACTCGGAGGCGGCGGCCCGCGCCGCCTCGTCCGCCTCCTCGCGCACCTTGTCGCCGATCCGCGGCGGGTCGTCGATCAGCTCCACCGTGTACGAGCCCGGGGGCCGGTTGCGCTGGCGGTCGAGCAGCGTCAGCTCGAGGATCGACAGCGCCTCGTGGGGAGCCGGGCGCGGCTCGCCCTCGGCCGGAGGCGCCTCGGGCGTCGGATCGGCGGTTCCGCCCAGGTCGCGGTAGAAGCACGAGCGCTGACCTGTGTGACACGCCGGCCCGGCCGGCTCGACCAGGGCCACTAGCGCGTCGCCGTCGCAGTCGAACCGAAGCTGCCGGACGCGCTGCACGTTGCCGGACGTCTCGCCCTTGTGCCAGATCTCGCCTCGAGAGCGGCTGAAGAAATGCATCTCCCCGGTCTCCTGCGTCAGGCGCAGGGACTCCTCGTTCATATAGGCGAGCGTCAGCACCTCCCCCGTCCCCCAGTCCTGCATCACGCACGGAACGAGCCCCTGCTCGTCGAAACGGATCGCTTCCCCGGACTGCTCAACTGGAACGCTCATTTGCAGGAGTTTACGAACGGACCAAGGTGGCGCCAATTTTGGGCTGGGTACGAAACCCGGCAGGAGCGAGGGCCGCTCGGGGCAAACCATGTCCCCTCGTGTCCGTCCTCCGGACATCGCGGGACACAGTTCGGGCGCCCAAGGCGCGCCGCGGGGGGCTCCCCACCGCTACCCAGCCGTTGCCCGCCGTTCACTCGATCCCGATGCGGTCCAGGAGCGAGTCGTCGCGGCGCCAGTGCTCGCGAACCTTGACCTTGAGGTCGAGGAAGACGCGGGCCCCGAGCTCACGCTCGAGTTCCCGGCGTGCCGCCGTGCCCATCTCGCGCACCTTGCTCCCCCCCTTTCCGACCAGGATGCCCTTCTGCGAGGAGGTCTCGACCCACAGCTGCGCCTCTACCTCGACCAGGCCATCCTCGCGGCGGTTGACCTCGCCCACGACGACCTCCACGGCGTGCGGGATCTCGTCCCAGGTCCGGCTCAGCACCTGCTCGCGAATCAGCTCCGCGAGGTGCACTTCGCTTGGCAGATCGGAGCGATCCTCGGGCGGATAGAGCCAGGGCCCCGGGGGCAGCCGGGAGGCGAGCTCGGCGACCAGGGGCTCGAGCCCCGTCCCCGTCTTGGCGCTCAGCGGGAAGACCTCCTCGACCGCCTCGAGCTCCGCCGCCGCCGCCAGCGCGACCGTGGTCTCGGGGTTGCCGAGCCGGTCGCATTTGTTGACCGCGCAGATCACCGGGGTCTCGCTGCCGGCCCCAAGCAACGCGTTGGCGATGAACCTGTCGCCTGGACCCACGCCCTGTGCACCGTCGACGACGAGTAGGGCCGCGTCGGCGCCCGCCAGCTCCTGCTCGACGCGGCGCTGCATCCGCTCGGTCAGGGAGTCCCGCGGCCGCTGAACCCCTGGGAGGTCGACCAGGACCATCTGCCAGCCGGCGGCCGCATCGTTCGCGATGCCGCGGATCGCCCGTCGCGTCGTTTGCGGGCGATCCGAGACGATCGCCACCTTGGCGCCGACGAGCGCGTTGACCAGGGTGGACTTGCCGACGTTGGGCCGGCCGGCGAGACCGATGAATCCGGCGCGCGTCACGATCGCCCCGATCCCACGGCTGATGGCTCACGGGCCACCACCGTCAGCTGCGAGCCGTGAGCTCGTCCATTACTCGCGCCTGAAGCCTGAGCATCTCGCCCGAGTCGGACTCGTGGTCGTGGCCGCAGAGGTGAAGCACGCCGTGGATCGTCGCCTCGGTCAGGTCACTGGTATGGGCGCGGCAGATGACGACGTCGCCCAGCTCGCGTGGGCCCGCCACGTCCCCCGCCTGATCGATCGGAAACGAGAGCACGTCGGTGGGCTCGTCAAGCGCCCGGTGCTCGCGGTTGAGCTCCCGGATTCGATCCTCGGCCACCAGCTCGATGGACAGGTGCCCGTCGTCCACTCCGGCCGCCCGCAGCGCTGCCCGGGCCGCCGCCCGCAGCTCGCCGGGGACGTCGGTGAGGTCCAGGGTCAAGCCTCTTCGCTGCTATCGCGCTCGTAGTCGCCGTACGCGGCGACGATCCGCTGGACGAGCTCGTGGCGGACGACGTCCTCGCCCCCGAAGCGGGTGAAGGAGATGTCGGCGACCTGGGCGAGGATCTCCCCGATCACCACCAGGCCCGAGCGGTGATCCCTGGGCAGGTCGATCTGGGTGATGTCGCCGGTGACGACCATCTTCGAGCCGAAGCCGAGCCGGGTCAGGAACATCTTCATCTGCTCGGGGCTCGTGTTCTGCGCCTCGTCGAGGATCACGAACGAATCGTTCAGCGTGCGGCCGCGCATGAAGGCAAGCGGCGCCACCTCGATGATCCCCCGGTCGAAGTAGGTGCTCACCCGCTCGGGGTCGAGCATGTCGTACAGGGCGTCGAACAGGGGGCGCAGGTATGGGTCGACCTTCGCCTGGATGTCGCCGGGGAGGAAGCCCAGCCGCTCCCCGGCCTCGACCGCCGGCCGCGTGAGGATGATCCGGTTCACCTCGCGCGCTTCGAGGGCGGCCACCGCCATCGCGACCGCGAGAAACGTCTTCCCGGTCCCGGCCGGCCCGATCCCGAAGGTCACCGTGTGCTTGCGGATCGAGTCGACGTAGCGCTTCTG
Source organism: Solirubrobacterales bacterium (assembly GCA_050697075.1). Taxonomy (GTDB): domain Bacteria; phylum Actinomycetota; class Thermoleophilia; order Solirubrobacterales; family 70-9; genus AC-56. Next base: position 31,724 of record JBOGZC010000014.1, read on the forward strand.
GTTGACGGTCTTCGGAGCGACCTTGATGCTGCGGTGGCGCCAGATGACGTCGTCGAGGATCTCCGCCGGGCGCTGCCTGGCGTCCATCGCCCCCGCGACCGTGCCGATCGTCGCGGGCGCCAACTCGTGCCCGCGCTCGATCAGATCCACCAGCTCCTCGACCACCGCGGCCGCGTCGCGAACCTCGCCCTCGTCCCCGTCCAGCGTCAGGACGTTGCCACGCAGGCGAAGGTCGCAGCCGACCCTGCCCTCGAGCTCGCGGAGCACCGAGTCCTCGGAGCCCGCCAGCTCGGCGGCCACTGTGTTGTCGAGGGTGAGCTGTCTTCGAGCCACTCGGATCCCGCGCTAGCCGGTCAGGCGCTCCTTCACGGCGGCGCTCACCCGCTTTCCGTCGGCTCGGCCTCCGACTCGGGGCATCAGCAACGACATCACCTTGCCCATCTCGCGGGGCTCAGAGGCGCCGGCCTCGGCGACCGCCCCGTCGACGAGCTCGGCGAGCTCCGCATCCGCGAGCTGGGCGGGCAGGTAGGTCTCGATCAGCTCCGCCTCCGACCGCTCGGCCGCCGCACGATCCTCGCTCCCTCCCTCGCGGAACGCCTCCGCCGCCTCGAGCCTCTTCTTGCGCTCGCGCTGGAGCACGGCGATCTCGTCGCCGTCGCCGAGCTTCGCGTCCTGCTGGAGCGCGCTCGCGAGCATGCGCAGCTCACCGACCCGGTCACGGTTGCCGGCCTTCATCGCCTCCCGCGTATCGGTCTGGACGCGCTCGAGGATGCTCACAGACACAGGGTAGCCGGGGGCCACCAGGCCGAACGCCGAGGCCTGTTACGACCGTTGCGAGGAGACTGGGCCATCGATCGCGACCCGCTCGACCTCGCCCAGGGGCATCTGGAGGAAGCGCGTGCCGAGCTCGCGGAACGAGGCGACGTCGCCTGTGCACAGGAAGCGGTAGTCGCCCTCTCCCCTGTTCTCCGTCGCCAGGCCGCGGCCCTCGAGCTCGCGCTGGGCGGTCGCGGCTACGGCGTGGCCGGCGGTCACCAGCCGCACATCCCGGCCCAGCATCCGCTGGAGCATGGGGGCAACGAGCGGATAGTGGGTGCAACCGAGGATCAGGGTGTCGATCCTCGCCCGCTTGAGCGGCTCGCAATAGGAACGCACGGTGTCGATCATGTGCTCGTCGAACGGGAAGCCGTTCTGGATGATCGGCGCCAGGTCCGCGGCGGCGACCTCGACCACGTCGAGCTCGCGGCCCGAGGCGTGCGCCTCCAGCGCCCGCCGGTAGGCGCCCCCCTCGACCGTGGTGGGGGTGGCGAGCACGCCGATTCGGCCCGACTCCGTGATCGCGGCCGCGATCTCCGCTTCGGGGCCGACCACGGTGAGCACCTCGACCCCCTGCTCGGCGGCTGCCTCGCGGGCGACGTCGGCCCCCGCCGAGGTCGCCGAGTTACACGCGATCACCAGTAGCTTGGCCCCGCGGGCGAGCATGAAGCGCACGAGCTCGTAAATCCGGGGGCGCAGCCAGTCCGGGGACTTCGTCCCGTAGGGGAACCCCTCCGTGTCGCCGAGGTAGAGGTAGTCCTCTTCGGGGAGCGAGACCAAGAGCTCGTGCAGAACCGTGAGCCCCCCGATTCCGGAGTCGATCACGGCGATCGGCAGGGACCGGAAAGCGTCGCTCATGAGTTGATTGTCGTCGCGCGGGCCCCCGCAGGCGCCGACATCGAGATCGCCGTCCAGTCTTGCTCCCGGCGACGGTCTTGCTCGACCAGCCCGCGGGCGGCGAACGCATCCACCACCCCGTCCGCCTCGGAGGCGAGCAGCCCGGAGCAGATCAGCCGTCGAGGCACTTCCTCGAGCCGCGCGGCAACCTCGCCCAGCAAGGGGGCGGTCAGGTTGGCGACCCCCGTCTGGGCGACGGGGGCAGGCGCACGCCGCAGGTTGCGGCGGGAGAGCTCGAGCTCCACCCCGTTTGCGGCGGCGTTCTTGGCGGCTGCCTCGAGCGCTGCCGGCTCGTGGTCGCAGGCTAACACCGGCGCGAACCCGAGCTTGGCGGCGGCGATGGCCAGCACCCCGGAGCCGGTGCCCCAGTCCGCCAGCGGGCCGCGCGCTTGCCCCCCGTCGGCCAGCGCCAGCAGGAGCTCGAGGCACATCCTGGTCGTGGGATGAGCTCCGGTGCCGAACGCCTGGCCGGGATCCACCACGACGTCGATCGCCTCCGCCCGCGGCTTCTCCCAGGACGGTCGCACCCACAGGCGCCCGCCGACCAGGAAGGGACGATGAAAGTCCTGCCAGCGGTCCGCCCAGTCGTCCGGCACCTCGGTCGAGGTGACCTCCACGAGCGCATCGGCGGCCACGGCCTCGAGGTCGGGGACCGCGGGCAACTCGCCGGGCGCGCCATAGATCGCGTACTCCACGTAACCGGCTCCGCGATCCTCCTCCACGCCTCCCGGGGCGAGGGTGACCAGCTCGGCGAGCACGCGCTCGGCCAGCTCCGGACGGCAGCGAACGGCGAGCCGAATCAACCCCTGGCCGCGCGGCGGCGCCAGCGCGACCCCCCGTCTCGGCCCCGGCCCTTGGAGCCCAACGACTCGTCCAGCTGCTCGACGAGCTGCCGCTCGTCCTTGCTCAGCTTGCCTGGGACGTACACGTCGAGAACCACGTGCTCGTCTCCACGGCTTCCGCCGCGCAACGACGGAAGGCCGACGCCGCGCAGCACCACCTGCTCGCCAGGCTGGGCGCCGGCGGGGATGTCGACCTCGCGTTCGCCGTCGAGGGTGGGGACGGTCGCCTTGCCGCCGAGCATCGCCCGGGTCGCGGGCACCTCGACGACCGCGACCAGATCCTGGCCGTGGCGCTCGAAGCGCTCGTCCTCTGCCACCAGCACCTCCACGTACAGGTCGCCTGCACGGCCCGCGGCCTCGCCGGCGTGGCCGGCGCCCGAGATCCGGATCCGCTGGCCCGACTCGATTCCGGGCGGCACCTCCAGCTCCCAGGTTCGGGGCCGCACAGTCCGGCCCTTGCCGTCGCACTCCTCACACGGCTGCTCGGGCACTCGCCCCTGTCCGCCGCAGGTGGGACAGGCCCCGGCTCGAACGAGCTGGCCGAATGCGGTCCGCGCCACCTCGCGCAGTTCCCCGCTTCCGCCGCACGTCTCGCAGGTCCGGATCGGGGTTCCAGGCTCCGCCCCGTTTCCCCGGCAGCGCTCGCAGGTTGACACCGCCTCGAAGGAGACCTCGCGTTTGGCGCCTGTGACGACCTCGGCGAGTGTCAGCTCGACCCGGGCGGCGACGTCGCCGCCGCCCGCCGGCCCGGGGCGGCCAAATCCGAACAGCTCACTGAACAGCGGGTCGCCACGGCCGAAGAACGCCGACAGGACGTCGTCGAAGCTTCCGAAGGTGTCGGCTCGCGGCGCCCATCCACGAGAGCTGAGGCCCTCGTGGCCAAACGCGTCGTAGGTGCTCCGGCGCTCGGCGTCCGAGAGCACCTCATAGGCCTCCGCAGCCTCCTTGAACTTCTCCTCGGTCTCCGGGTCGTGCTTGTTGACATCCGGATGCAGCTCGCGCGCAAGCCTTCGAAACGCCTTCTTCACCTCGCCGTCGCTGGCCCCCCGGCCCACTCCGAGGACCTCGTAGTAGTCGCGCTTCACGGCGCTCAACCTTCGTAGACGGTCTCGAAGAAGCGCGAGAGGCGACCGGCCGCGTCACGGACGGAGACGATCGCGGTCGCGTAGTCCATGCGCAGCGGCCCCAGCACGCCGACGGTGCCCAGGTTCCGGTAGCCGAGGCCGTAGTTGGCCCCGACGACGCTCACCGAGCGAAGCTCGGGGGTGGGGTTCTCGTCGCCGATCCAGACGAAGACGGAACGCTCGTCGAGCGCCGACCGCAGCGTTCGCAGCAGGCCGGCACGACGCTCGAGCGCTCGCATCAGGCCGTCCACCTCGGGGAGGTCTCCGGCGTGGTCCTCCGAGAGCAGCCGCGCGGCGCCCTCGAGGTACAGGTCCGCCTCGGCCCGCTCCTCCAATCCCGAGAACGCGTCGCGGATCTCGGCCAGGAAGCCGAGCTCCGCCTGGTCGAGCTCGGGGTCGGCGAGGCGGTCGGCGATCATGCGGGCGCCGAGGCCGAGGCCCAGCAGCCGCTCGTTCAGATAGCTGGACGCCCAAGCGACCAGGCCGGGGTCGAGGGGGTTCGAGAAGGTGAAGACCCGTTTCGTCACCGCGCTGTTCGAAGCGATCACGACGACCATCACCACGCGCGGCTGCAGCAGCAGCACCTCGACCCGGTGGATGCGCGCCGCGCTCGGCGGGGGCGCGGTCGCCAGGGCGAGCAGGTCGGTTATCCGGGAGAGCTCGGCCGTCGTCTCGCGAATCGCCTCGTCCACCTCGCGGCGAACCTGCGTCTCGTCGAGGCCCCGGCCGGGCGGCGCCTGCCGCCGCAGGCCCGACGCGAGCAGGGTGTCGGCATAGAAGCGATATCCGGCGTCGGTCGGGAGCCGGCCCGCCGACGTGTGCGGGTGGGTGAGATAGCCGGCACGCTCAAGCTCCGCGAGCTCGGCGCGGATCGTCGAGGCGCCCCAATCGACCTCCTCGCGGCCGGCGAGCGACTTCGAGCCCACGGGCTTGCCCGACTTGAGGTAGGAGTCGACGACCAGGCTCAGCACCCGCGCTTGTCTTTCGGAAAGCATCGGAGCCATCAATTCTAGGAGTGAGCCACGAGGTGGGCCTGGGATGGGGGCTGGCGCCCCCCGGCGGGCAAGCGTGGGATCAGCTGGGTAGGGAGGAGGGTCCGCCCGAAGAGAGCGAGTGGAGACTTTGGTACGCCATGGGGTACCGAAGGCTCCAATGGGTGCCCGGCGGTTGCCCCCACCCAGCCCTTTTCTCGCCGACCGCGACGACCGCCGCCGGGCCCGGGGCGATCAGCCGAGCGCGAGCTCCGCCTCGGCGTTGCGGATGATCCGGTTGTCTCCCTGAGCGGCCTCGGTCTCGGTGACCACGCGGCCGTTCGAGGCCTCCTTCACGTTCGCGGTGACCACTATCTCCTGCTCGGGGAAGCCCATCCCACGGAACTGGACCGAGAGTCGCTTGAGGGCTCGCGGGTCCCCTCCGGCGGCCTCGATGTGGGCTCGCGCCACCTGAGCCATCGAGTAGAGCCCGTGCAGGATGACGCCCGGGAGACCGACCGACTTCGCGAAATCCGGGTCCGTGTGGATGGGGTTCGGATCGCCCGACGCCTGCGCGTAGCGCTTCGTCAGGCCCGCGTCGGGGACCACCCTCAGCTCCGGCAGCGAGTCGCCCTGCTTGAACTCGGCCATCACCTCTCTACCTTCACACGGCGCGGACGATGTCGGTCCAGGTCCCCCGGACCGTCTCCTTGCCGTCCTGGTTGGTGGACACGGACTCGAACACGTAGAAGCCGCGACCGTCCTTCTCGTAGATCTCCTTGCAGGTCGCGACCGTCGTGATCGTGTCTCCCGAGCAGACGGGCTCGCCCCACTCGAACTCCTGCCCACCGTGCACCATCGTGGGGAGGTTGATCCCCACCTCCGGGTCGACGATGGCGGGCCCGAGCGCCGGGGCGCTGTAGACCACACAGAACATCGGCGGCGCGACCTGGTCGCGGAAGCCCGCCGCCCTGGCGGCGTCGGGGTCGTGGTGGATCGGGTTCTGCTCGCCCACCGCGCTCGCGTACTGCTCGATTCGGTCCGCCTCGACCTCGAACGAGGCCTCGGGCCATTGCTTGCCGATCGCTTCGGTCTTGACTGCCATGCGGGCGGCGATTCTAGTCGCCGGCCGCGCCCTCTCGCTGCTCAGCGACCCGCAGCGCTTCCTCGAGGGTCACGTACAGGTGCATCGCGGCGAGCCGGCCCTCCCGTACGTCCCACAAGTAGGCGGCCTCCATGTCCACGGGGATCCCGCTGCCCTTGCCGCGTCCCGACTGGTGGACGACGGCGACCACATGCCTTGCTCCCACCGGGGTCGTTTCTGTGATCTCAACGGAGAAGTCCTCCCAGGCGTCGAGCCACTGGTCGAGCCACGCGATGAACTCGTCGGAGCCGACGTACCTGCCCGCGTTCGGCAGGCTCTGCGGCACATAGACCTCGAAGTCATCGCGGGCGAGGGCCAGCAGTGCCTCGAGCTCCCCGCGCTGAAAGGCCTCGACCCCCTCGCGCACGATCTCGAGGTTCTCCTGTTGCCGATCCCGGCCCTTACTCATCGATCTCGAGCACGGACAGGAATGCCTCCTGCGGCACCTCGATGCGCCCGACCTGCTTCATCCGCTTCTTGCCGGCCTTCTGCTTTTCGAGCAGCTTGCGCTTGCGGGTCACGTCGCCACCGTAAAGCTTCGCGGTCACGTCCTTGCGCAGCGCCTTGACCGTCTCGCGAGCCAGCACCCTGGAGCCGATCGCGGCCTGCACCGGGACGTCGAACAGCTGCCTGGGAATGGTCTTCTGGAGCCGTTCGACGAGCGCCCTGCCCACCCTGTAGGCCTCGTCGGAGTGGACGATCACCGAGAGCGCGTCCACCCGATCGCCGGCGAGGAGCACGTCCAGCTTGACGAGGTCGCCCGGTCGGTTGTCGAGTTGCTCGTAGTCGAGCGAGGCATAGCCGGCGGTCCGGGACTTGAGCTGGTCGTAGAAGTCCAGCACGATCTCCGCCAGCGGCAGGTCATACCGAAGCTGCACCCGCTCCGGGGAGAGGTAGTGCAGGTCGACATGGACGCCCCGCCGGCTCTGACAGAGCTCCATCACCGCCCCCACGTAATGAGCCGGGGCGATCACGGTTGCGCGGATGTAGGGCTCGATGACGCGCTCGATCGTCGCCGGATCCGGCATCTCCGCCGGGCTCCTGACCTCGACTCGGTCGCCGCCTCTCAGATCAACCTCGTAGCGCACGTTGGGGGTGGTCGCCAGGAGCTCGAGCCCGTACTCCCGTTCCAGCCGCTCGCGCACGATGTCCATGTGAAGGAGGCCGAGGAAGCCACAGCGAAAGCCGAACCCGAGCGCCTGGGACGTCTCCGGCTGGAATGAGAGGGCCGCATCGTTGAGAGCGAGTCGATCGAGCGCGTCCCGCAGGTCCTCGTAGCGGTCGGTGTCGATCGGGAACAACCCGCAGAACACCATCGGCTTCACCTCGCGGTAGCCGGGGAGGGCCTCAGTCGCGGGGCGCCGCCGTGAGGTGAGCGTGTCGCCGACTCGCATGAGGGCGACATCCTTGACGCCGGTGATCACGTATCCGACCTCGCCGGCGCTCATATGCTGCGCCGGCGTCATCTCGGGCTCGAAGTAGCCGAGCTCGTCGATCTCCGCCTCGGTGCCCGCCTGCAAGGCGGCGATCGGCTCCCGCCGCTCAAAGCCACCGTCGATCAAGCGGACGTACGCGACGACGCCCCGGTAGGGGTCGAACTCGGAGTCGAAGATGAGGGCCCGTGGCGGCGCGTCTGGATCACCCTTGGGTGCCGGGATGCGCGCCACGATCGCCTCCAGCACCTCCGCGACGCCCTCGCCGGTCTTGGCCGAGATCCGCAGCACCTCGTCGGGATCGCCGCCGACGAGGTCGGTGATCTCCGCCGCGACGCGCTCCGGCTCCGCGCTCGGCAGATCGACCTTGTTGACGACCGGGATGAGCTCCAGGCCGGCCTCGACGGCCGCGTAGGTGTTGGCGACGGTCTGCGCCTCCACGCCCTGAGCGGCGTCCACGACGAGCAGCGCGCCCTCGCAGGCCGCCAGGCTGCGCGAGACCTCGTACGAGAAGTCGACGTGGCCGGGGGTGTCGATCAAGTGCAGGTGGTAGGTCTCGCCGTCGCGAGCGCTGTAGGCAGCGCGCACAGCCTGCGCCTTGATCGTGATCCCGCGCTCGCGCTCGAGCTCCATCGAGTCGAGGAGCTGCGGGCGATGCTCGACGCCCACGGTGCCGGTCAGCTCGAGGAACCGATCGGCAAGCGTCGACTTGCCGTGGTCGATGTGGGCGATGATGGAGAAGTTGCGTATGCGGTCCATGGTCAAGAGCGCGACTCGTGCTCTGGAGCGCGCGGCCGCAAGTATGGCGGGGTAGGGAATGGCGCCCGTCCGCTCTCCGAACTTGAACTGTGGCGAGTTGTGTCCGGAGGACGGACAGACGGGACGCAGTTCGGGGACTCGACGCCCTGGAGGCGCGCTTCCCCACTTGCCTATCCCGCGCCCCCTGTCCCGGGCCTCACCAGCCGCCAGATCTGTCGCGCCTCCGGGATCCGGAGCGCTGTGATCGCAGCGCCGTAGACCACGGCGCCGGCGATGAGCCCGGCGCTGAGCGACACGATCTGGCCGCCCAGGCCCCGCCCGAGGGCCTGGTCGAGCACGTACCAGAGGCCGTAGCTGGACGCCGCGAGCGCCGCAGCGGCGATGGCCACCCGGATCGACGTCCACGTCAGCCTACCCAGCTCCAGACGCCCGAGCTGACGGCGTAGCACGACCGTCTGGGCGAGCACGCTCACCGCCGTCGCGATCACGGTGGCGGCGACGATCCCCCCGACGCCGAAGGGTGAATAGAGCGCGAGGGCCGCAAGCGCCGTGATCGCCAGGTTGACGCCCGAGATCGCGGTCGGGACCCAGGGACGCTGGAGGCTGAAGAAGGTCCTGGTGAGGAGCAGGAAGAGCCCGTTGAAGGGCAGCGAGAAGGCGAACCAGAAGAGGGCAGTGGACACGACGTCGGTGTCCTGGGAGCTGAACTCGCCGCGCTGGTAGACGAGCCGGATCATCGGCACGGACAGCACCAGGATCGCGGCGGCCGCCGGGACCAGCAGGAGCACGATCTGCCGCATGCCGTTCGCCATCGTCGCCCTGAGGTCCCCGTACTCGCGGCGGGCGGCGAGCCGCGCCAGGGTCGGAAACAGGACGGTCGTGACGGCCACGGAGAAGATCCCCTGCGGCAGCATGTAGATCCGGAACGCCTTGTCGATCGCGGCCGGCGCCTGCTCTGAGACGAGCGAACCGAAGATGCTGTTGATCAACAGGTTGAAGTTGATCAGCCCGAGGCTCAGCGTCACGGGAAGCATCAGGACCAGCACGCGGCGCACCTCGAGGCTTCGCCAGTCGAAGACCCGCATCAGCCGGAAAGGTGTGTTGCGCAGGTCCCAGGTGGGGATGGCGAGCTGGATCACAGTGCCCACCAGGACACCGATGGCGTAGGCGTAGATCTTGTCGTCGCCGTGAAAGAGCGGCGCCATCCCCACCAGGACGCCGATGATCGCGACGTTCCAGAAGAACGGCGAGATCGCGAAGGCGCCGAAGCGGTCGTAGCTGTTCAGGATCCCGACCACCATCCCCGTCGTTCCCAGCAGCACGAGGATCGGGAACAGCACCTGCGAGAGGGTGACCGTGAGCCCCTGGGGGACGTTGGAGCCGACGAACAGCGGTATCAGGACGGGGGCGATGAGGATGAACAGCGCGGTGAGCGCGGTGAGGACGAGTGTGACCAGGAAGATCAGGGTCGAGGCGAGGCGGAAGGCGTCCCGCTTGTTCCCGCGTTCGAGTTGCTCGGTGAACACCGGCACGAACGCGGCCTGGATCGCCGCGTCGGCGAACAGGCTGCGGACCAGGTTCGGGACCTGGAAGGCGATCGTGAACGCCGACATCGCGCCGCTCACGCCGAAGTAATACGCGGCAAAGACCTCGCGCACCAGGCCGGCCACCCGCGAGAGCGAAGTGGCGACGGAGAAAAGGGCGGTCGAGCGCGCGATGCGCCCGGCGCGCGCTCGCGACGACTCGCCGGCGACCGCCAGTGCCTCGGTTCCGGGCTCCTCGGTCGCCATCACGTCGACCGGCCCGGGATCCAGGCCGGGCGGGCCCTTGGTCCCGTACAGGCGCTCCTGGACGCGCCGTTCGTCGTCGGTGAGTCGTCGGCGCTCCGAGCCGGCCATCAACGCGTCGCTATCATGGCCGGTCGCCCCATGGCCAACATCCGCTCACAGGTCAAGAGGATCCACCGCTCCGAGCGGGAGCGGCTCGAGAACCGGCGCCTCCAGGGCGCCGTGAGAACGCATTTTCGGCGCTTCGAGCATGCCGTCGACGCCGGGGAGGAGCCGGCGATCGCCGACGAGCACCGCCAGCTGGTCTCGCGGATCGACAAGGCGGTCCAGAAGGGCGCCCTGCACGCCAACAACGGCGCCCGCAAGAAGTCGCGCGCAGCGCGCCTGCTGAGCCGAGCCTCGGCCTAGCGCGCGGGCACCCGGCTGGGCACTGCCCGCCGCCTCAGCTCGCACCGGCGCCGGCGCCAGCCGCACGCCACACGGCGAGCGTGAGCGCCACGTCGTCCGGATATTCCGACCCGCCGCGGGTCCACCACTCCAGGTCGGCGATCGCACAGGAGGCGGAGCGAAGGGCAGAGGGGGATGCGTCGCGTACCCGCCGGATCAGCATCTTCGCCGCGTACGGATGCATGCGGAGGCTCGCCTCGACCTGCTTCTCCGGCGTCCCCTCCTCCAGCTGTGCCACCGCGGCGTTCGCGTCTCGCAGCCGGCGGGCCGCCTGGTAGACGAGGGGCGTCACGGCCTCGCCCTGGGCCAGAAGCCGCTCCACCGCTCCCAGCGCGGCGCTCGGATCGCGGGCGACGATCGCGTCCGACAGCGCCCAGGCCGCCTCTTGCGAGGTGTCCGCGACCATGTCCTCCAAGTCGTCGAGTGTGACCTCACCGTTCGGGCCCGCCCAAAGCGCGAGCCGGTCAAGTTCGTTGGCGAGCCTGAGGGTGCCCTCCCCCATCCGCTCGACCAGCAGCCGCGCCGCAGCGGAGTCGAGCCTGAAGCCGCGCCGGCCCGCGTCCTCGGAGAGCCGCGCCGGGAGGTCGCGCGCCCGGGGTGCCGCGTACCTCAGGATGTCGCCGCCGGCGCCCTCCACGGCCTCCCCCAGCCCCTTCGGCGCCTTGGCCTTCGGGGACAGCTCCCGCGCGACGAACACGACCGTCAGGTCCGGGGGCAAGGTCGCGAGCGCGCCGATCACAGCCGCTGCCTGCTTCGTCGTCCAGCGCTCGACGCCGTCGGCCAGCAGGTAGCGTCGCGACGCCATCAGCGACATGGCGGGGACCGCGGTGAGGAGCGCGTCCGCGTCGGGCGGGCCCTCGGCCCCCGATCCGAAGCTCTCCAGCACTCCACCCTCGCGCTCGCCCCTGGAGCGAAGCCGATCAAGCGCGGCATCGATCTTCCCCTCGTCGTCCCCGACGATGAGGTAGGCGGGCTTGATCGAGCCCGAGGCGTTCGGTTTCGGGCTAGCCACGGCAGCCGAGTGTATTGGCAGCCACGGCCGCCGCCGCGCCGTCTCTAGTAGCCCGTGCCGCCGTTCCCGGTGCTCTTCGTGGACGTGGTGGTGGTCGTCGATGTGGTGCTCGTCGTGGAAGTCGTGGTGGGCACCGTTGTCGGGACGGTCGCGGTCGCGGAGCCCGCAGGCGTCGAGATCGAGACCGTCGTCGTGCTATCGCTTCCGCAGGCGGAGATTCCAGCCGCGGCGCCAATCCCGAGGGCGATTGCCACGGCGACAGCCGCAAGGCGATTCATTCCTGTCCTTCCGGTCGCTTACCGAAGTCGGGCAGCGTACTCGAACGGGCGGATTCCATTCGCGGCGCTGCGGCTTCTTATCCGCTGCCCGCCTCGACCGTCCATCCGCTGCGGGCGACGTCGATCGTCACGTCGCCAGCCTGGTCCGTGCGGACCGTGGGCACGCGGTGCTCGGCCAGGGTGGACAGCGTGTCCGCGGTCGGGTGACCGTAGGGGTTGTCGGCGCCGACCGAGATCACCGCGAGGCTGGGCGCCGTGCGGTCGAGCAGCGCGGCGAGGCCAGCGTCGTCAGAGCCGTGATGAGCCACCTTGAGCACGTCCACGGGCCCTGGGTCAAGCGGCACGACCTCCGCCTCGGCATCCGCGGTGAGGAGCATCGAGAAGCGGTGCCACCGAGCCAGCAGCACGAGGGCCAAGCGGTTCGGATCGGCCGGGCCGGGGTCGTCGAGCGCGGCCCGTGGCGGCCACAACGCCACCAGGCGCAGGGCGCCCGAGTCCACCTCGGACCCCTCCGCGATCGAGCTCGCCCGTACCCCCGCGACCCGCGCGTCGCGAGAGAAGTCGGGGCCCCGCCGGGCGTAGAGGAGCCGGCGGATCGGGAAGACGCCGAGCAGCTCCTCGATGCCCCCGACGTGGTCGGACTGATCGTGGGTGACCACCGCCGCCGCCAGCTCGGAGACGCCCACGCGCTCGAGGTGGTCACGAAGCTCGTCGCCGTGGGGGCCCCCGTCAACCAACACCGGCTCACCGTCGGCGGGCTCGAGCAGGATGGAGTCCCCCTGGCCGGCCGCGCAGGGCGGTCCATGGTGGCCGGGCCGATGCCATCGATCTCGTCGAGCTGGTCGATCGAGGAGACGCCGCCGTGCTGGTCGCGGTAGTCGACGATGTTCTGCGCGGTCACCGGGCCGATTCCCTCGATCGTGTCGAGCTCCTCGACGGTCGCCGTGCCGAGGCTGATGGGCCCGCTGGTCGCCGTGGAATCACCGGTGGCCCCGCCCAAGGCGACCCCAGCAGGGCCCTTGGCCCTGGTGGGAATCACCACCTGCTGTCCGTCGGCGAGACGCGCGGCGAGGTTGATCTGCTCGACGTCGCCCGTGCCCGTCGCGCCCCCCGCCCGCTGGACCGCGTCGTTTACGCGCGAGCCGGCCGGCAGCCTGTAGACGCCCGGCTTGGCCACCGCGCCCGTGACGTCGATGACGACGTCCTCGCCGCCGTTCTGGTCCACGCTGAGCGACCCGGATCCGGACCCCGCCGACCCGGACGCATAGCTGACTCCCTCGCCACCGGACGCTCCGGGGGAGTCAGTCGAGCGGATCCACCGCGCCCCCAGGAGGAGCAGGGCGACGGCGACGGCGCCATAGACGAGCAGCTGGGAGCGACTGAGCGAGGCCACGCGGGAAGGGTGCGCGAGCGCCGGCTACGTGGGTGTCGCGCCATGCCCACAATCAGCGACGCAATCGAGCCAGCACAAGCGCCAGCTAGCGGACCCGGAAGCCGGTCAGGCCCTCGGGCTCCTCCTCGGCGACCTCGACGCGCTCCACCTTCGCCCCGCGCGGGCCCTCGTGCGCGAACCGGACCAGCCCGTCGACGGCGTCGGAGTCTCCCTCGAAGACGGCCTCCACGAGCCCCTCGGGCGTGTTCCGCACCCAGCCCGCGACCCTGCGCGCCTGGGCCATGCGCCGCGTCGTATCACGGAAGAAGACCCCCTGAACCCGCCCATGAACGATGACGCGCCTACGAACCATTGCCCGTTTGTACTAGCGGAATAACTCAGCCGCCTCCTCCGCTCCTGCCCTGAACAGTTGCCCTCGCCTGCGGCTCGAGCATTTCTATCTGCTCCCGCGTCCGGGGGCGGCGGGTTAGGGCCTGCTACCCGGCGGCAGGTCGTATTCGCGGGTTACTCGTCCTCGTAGTCGTCGTAGTTGGCGGCCTGAGCGGCCAGCCGGCGGCTGTAGAGCTCGTCCGCGGAGACGGGGGGCGACTGGACCGACACCAGGGCCAGGGCGTCGACGCCCTCGTTCGCGACGGCGTGGTCGGTCGCGGGCGGGATCAGGACCAGGTCGCCAACCTCGAGGCGCTGGGTGTCGCCGGTGGCGGACATCGTCCCGGTGCCGCTCACGACAACGTAGACCTGTTCGGCTTCCTCGTGCGAGCGAAGCTCCTCCGAGGCGCCGGCCGGCACCTCCAGCCAGTTGACGGATACGTTTCGCGAACCGAGCTCGCCCGCGTCCATGAGGATGTGCGAGCGGAGCCGGTGCAACTCGGTGACGGCAGAGGCCGAGAACCGTCTGACAAGCATGCGCCGCCTTTCTACCAGACCCGGGGCACCGGCGTGTTACCGCTCACCGCACAACGAGGTTGACGAGCTTCCCGGGGACCACGATCTCCTTGACGACCTCCTTGCCGTCGAGGTGGCGCCTGACGGCGTCGGTGCTTCGGGCCAGCTCGAGCAGCTCGGCCTCCGGGGCGTCCACCGCGGCCTCGACGCGCGCCCTGAGCCTCCCGTTGACCTGGACCACGAGCGTGAACGTGTCGCTCTCGAGCAGGGCGGGGTCCGGCTTCGGCCACGGCTGCTCCCAGACGCGCCCGCCGTCGATCGTCTCGAACACCTCGGAGGCCAGGTGCGGGGCGAACGGGAAGATCAGCGACGCCGCGGTGGCGGTCGCGAAGCGCAGCGCGGCCTCGCCGTCCGGGTCGCCATAGAGCCCGTCCTTCAGCCGGTACGCCTCGTTGACGAGCTCCATGACGGCCGCGATCGCGGTGTTGAACGCGAAGCCGCGCTCGATGTCCCTGGTGACCTTGGCGACCGCTCGGTGGCTTTGGGCGAGGAGGGCGCGGACGTCGCCGGTGACACCGTCGGCTACCACACCGCGATCGGCGTCGGATGCCGGGCCAGCCCGCTCGACGACCTCGCGCGAGAGGCGCCACAGACGCGACAGGAAGCGATGCACGCCCTCCAGGCCCTGGTCGGACCAGTCGGCGTCCTGGTCCGAGGGGCCGATGAACAGGACGTAGGTGCGAGCGGTGTCCGCTCCGTAGCGCTCCACGTAGGCGGCGGGGTCCACCACGTTGCCCTTCGACTTGGACATCTTGGCCCCCTCGCGGGTGATCATTCCGATCGTGAACAGGGACTGGAACGGCTCCTGGACGTCGAGCAGGCCGATGTCGGCCAGCGCCTTCACGAAGAAGCGCGCGTACATCAGGTGGAGGATCGCGTGCTCGACGCCGCCGACGTACTGGTCCACCGGCATCCACCTGTTCAACACCTCTCGGTCCCACGGCGCCTCGTCGTTGCGCGGGTCGCAGTAACGCAGGAAGTACCAGGAGGAGTCGACGAAGGTGTCCATCGTGTCGGTCTCCCGGCGCGCCCGGCCCCCGCAGCGCGGGCACTCGGTGGACACCCAGTCCTCCGCGGTCGCGAGGGGGGAACGTCCCTTGGGCGCGTAGTCCTTGATGTCGGGGAGCAGCACCGGGAGCTGGTCCTCCGGCACGGGGACGGCGCCGTCGCGCTCGCAGTAGACGACCGGGATGGGCGTGCCCCAGTAGCGCTGGCGGGAGATCAGCCAGTCCCGCAGCCGATAGCTGACCGCGGGCTTGCCCTTGCCGTGCGCGACCAGCCAGTCGACGATCGCGCTCTTGGCCTCGGCGGCCGGCATCCCGGTGAACTCGCCGGAGTTCACCAGGCGCTCGCCCTCGGAGTGTTCGACGAAGGCCTGACCCTTGGGTGCGTCGCCGTCGGCCGGCTCCACCACGGGGCGGATCTCCAGCCCGAAGGCCTGGGCGAAGTCGTAGTCGCGCTGGTCGTGCGCCGGCACGGCCATGATCGCGCCCGTCCCATACTCCATGAGGACGTAGTCAGCGACAAAGACCGGGATCACCTCGCCGTTGACGGGGTTGGTCACGGTGCGGCCCAGCGGGACGCCGGTCTTCTCGCGCTCCTCGGCGCCGCGCTCCTCCGCCGACTCGGTCATCGCCTGGTTCACGTACTCGCGCACCCGGCCCTCCTCGTTGGTGCCGGCGGCGAGCCGCAGCACATCCGGATGCTCCGGGGCCATCACGAAGAAGGTCGCTCCGAACAGCGTGTCGGGGCGAGTGGTGAACACGGGGTAGTCGATCTCCAGCTCCTCGCAGCGGAAGACCACCTCGGCGCCCTCCGAGCGGCCGATCCAGTTGCGCTGCATGGTCTTCACGTGCTCGGGCCAGTCGATCGAGTCGAGGTCGGCCAATAGCCGGTCGGCGTAGTCGGTGATGCGGAGGAACCACTGCTCCAGCTGGCGCGCCTCGACCGGGGTGCCGCACCGCTCGCAGCGGCCGTCGACGACCTGCTCATTGGCAAGAACCGTGGCGTCCTTAGGACACCACTTCACGGCCGCCTCCTTCCGATAGGCGAGGCCGCGCTCCAGCAGCTTGAGGAAGATCCACTGGGTCCAGCGATAGTAGGAGGGCTCGTGGGTGCCGAGCTCGCGGCTCCAGTCGATCGAGATCCCCCAGCGGCGGAACTGGCGCTGGAACTCCGCGATCGCCGCGTCCGTGGACGCCCGCGGGTGCTCGCCGGTCTTGATCGCGTGGTTCTCGGCAGGCAGGCCGAACGCGTCGTAGCCCATCGGGTGGATCACGCGGAAGCCGTTGCGACGCTTGTAGTGGGCCACCGCGTCCCCAATCGAGTAGACCTTCAGGTGTCCGATGTGGGGCTCGCCGGACGGATACGGGAGCATCTCCAGGACATAGCTCTTCGGCTTTGTCCCGTCGAAGCCGGGCTGGCCGGGGTTGGGGACCTCCCAGGTGGACTCAGAGGCCCACACCTCCTGCCAGCGGCGCTCGATCTCGGCGGGGTCGTACCGATCCATGGCGCCTGAGTTTACGAGTCGCGCGCGGGCGTATATTGGGCGCTGGAGCGATCCGAGGAGGACGAGATGGCGCGCCTGATCAGGCTCGATCGAACCGGCCATACGACAGTCGCGGAGTGGACCGCGGAGGACGAGTCGACCCGGGAGGCTGCGGTGGAGGCTTTCCGCCGGGAGCTCGACCGGGGACTGCTGGCCAGCGTGCCCCGGGCCGACGGAGGCGCCGACGTCGTGCGCGAGCTGCCGCTCGACGCCGAGCTGGTGGTCCTGCGGCGCCCGATCGCCGGCGGTTAAGCGGTGCGGGGGGCAAAGGCTGGCGCCAAGCCGCCTCCGCCTCTCGACCTCGAGCCGCGGCCGGGGCTAGAGGAGGCCGCCGCCCTGTGGTGGCGTCCCGAGGTGACGGAGCGCCAGCTGGCCCGCAGGGGGCGCCACTGGACCCTGTGGACGGTGTGGATCGCTGCCGTCTTCACCGCCCCAGGCGTCGCGCTGCTCCTGTTGTCGCCGATCACCCTGCCGGTCGCGCTCGGCTGCTTCGCACATGCCTGGTTCATCCCATCGCTGCAGGCGCGCCGGGGCGCCCGCGCTGTGATGCCGCTTGGCGACGCGCGAGGCAGCGCCGATGCCGGGGCCGACCCCGAGGCCGGCAGGTTGGCCCTGGGGCTGCTCGGCGACCTGCTCGGCCACGCGGAGCGCCGCCTGCTCGCCGAGACGGGCCTCGCTCTGGAGCGCGGGAGGCTCGGAGTGTGGCTGGTGGGCCAGCGGGGGGCGCTCTTGGTGCGGTCCCGGGGTCGCCGGGTGGACAGCTGGTGCGTGACGGTCGGCGAGCCGGAGGGCCTCCCGCCCGCGGATCGGATCGCTCATCTGCTGCTGGCCCTGCGGGAGGACGAGCCGGGGTTCGCGAAGGTCGCGAACCTCGGATTCTCCGGTGCCCCGTGGCGCGTGCGCCGCGGCCTGCCGGAGGCGTGCCGTCCGGCGCTGGCGGAGGCTCGGCGGACGGCGCAGGGTCGCACGCGGCTGCTCAGCAGCCGGGCGCTCGTGCCGATAGACGAGCTGTGAGCAGGTCGCTGCCCATCGCGCTCGGAGCCGCCGTGCTCCTGGCGCTGGCGGGCCTCGCGCCCGTCGCGGTGGCGGGCGTTCGGCAGCCGATGGCGAAGCCGGTTGGCTGGGGCCCGCTCACGAGCGCGGAGGCGGCGAAGCGGGTCCATCTCTCCAAGTGGGAGCCGCGCCCCGACAACCGGGTGGCCAACCACACGGTGCCCGG
>JBOGZC010000015.1:0-49121 GCA_050697075.1 Solirubrobacterales bacterium
ATCGACTCGACGACCTCTCGGCTGAGCCCCTTTGGGGATTTGTAGGCGTAGTCGGTCTCCGGGTCGTGGAAGCCGAAGCGCTCCGCGTAGTCGGACCCGATCCCCTTGAGCGCCTTTTCCTGCTCGGCGACCTTCGGGTCGAGCTCCGTGGTGGTTGTCGCGGGGGTGGCCATCTCAGGCATCCTAGATCGAGAACTGAGCCCGCCGGTAGCGGCCGGGCTAGACGGTTGCCGCCTGCTCGACGGCGTCCTCGCGAACCTGGAACGAGGACCCGCACCCGCAGGCCGCGACGACGTTCGGGTTGTTGACCGCGAACCCGGCGCCCTGGAGGCCGTCCACGTAGTCGACCTCCGAGCCGAGCACGAACTGCATGCCCACCTTGTCGACGACCACGAAGACGCCATTCTGCTCGAACACGTGGTCGTCATCGCGCCGCTTGTCGAACGCCAGCGCGTACTGGAATCCGGAGCAGCCACCGCCGCGAACCGCGACGCGCAGCGCCTGGTCCGAGGCGTCCTCCTGCAGCGCGAGCAGCTCCTTGATCTTCGCCGCTGCCCCGTCGGTCAGGGTTATCGCCGCGTTGGGGGTATCCATCCGGACGAATTGTAGAGGGGCTAGCGGTCTACGTAGACGTGGTCGAGGTACTGGAGGACGCGCTTCGAGTCGTGGACGACCTCGTCGCCATCCACCAGCACGGAACCCGAGAGACGAATCGAGCCCCGGATCCGACATCCCGATTTGCAGGGAAAGGGCATGGCCAACGGGCTCCTCACCGTAGTAGGGCCGCTGTGCTTGGCCGTGCGCACAGGACGAGGCGTTTACGGGCGACCCCCGGCGGCTCCCAGGGCGACGCGCATCCTCGAGACCGCCCGCTCGAGGTCGAGCGGGCGGTCTCCGGTGGCGGCGATGATTGACTCGGCCCGGCCGAGGTCCGCCCGCCGGACGATCCCGGCCTCGCTCAGCGCCCACTCGCCCCGGCCTGCGAGCAGGGCCTGCGCGGCGGCGATCGCCGCCTTCGCCAACAGCCCAGTGCAGACGGCGACGTCACTCCTCGCGGCGAGGCCCGCGGCGACCTCCAGCGCGCGGGCGGCCACTCGCCCCCAGTCCTCCGGCGCGGACTCGCGGAGCGCGGCCGGGAACCCCGGCCGGGGCAGCTCTCCCGCCAGCGCCTCGGCTGTGGCGAGCTCGCCGGCGAGCAGGTAGGTGGGCATTCCCGCCACCCAGCCATCCACCTCGTCCCGCTCGTAGCGCCCCTCGGCCGCCTCCGCGACCCAGTGCTCGACTACCTCCAGGTCGCGGTAGAGGAGCTCGACGCGGCGACTCTCGACCTCGAGCGAGGCGCCCCCGTTGAGGAGCCGGCCCCACGCGCCGGGCTCCGACACCTCGCCCTCGAAGCCGAGCCCGCGGATCTCGCCCGCCTCGAGCGAGCCGCGATAGTAGACAAGGTAGGGAGGCTCGCCGCGTGCCCGCTCCGTGTCCGCCGTGGCACCGGCGGCGCGCGCCACCGCGACGACGCCGGTCGCGTTCATCAGGCTGTCAACGGGATCGGCCATCACAGGAAAGTTAGCCGCGGCAGTGCTTCGGGATGCGAGAGCGGGGGCACGGCCTTTCCCCGCTAGGGGTCCGCGGCGATCGCGGAGGTCCGCCCGCTTTGGGCGCCGCACTACGACCTGACGCGGTGCCGCAGCGACGTACCGGATTCGTAGCGGATCGAGGGGCGACGCACGGGCGAGCCTTTGCGCGAGCCACTCAGTCTGAGATCTTGACGACCTTCAAGGTGGTGACGTGGACCGCTCGGGCAGGAAGCCTCGATCGTTACCTGATCACCTTCCCTACCATCCCTCCCGTTGGGACTACACAGGCCCTCGCTCTTCAACCGGCGCAGGGTGAGGAGTATTCAGGCGGCGCCCACAGGCGCGGAGACTCCTGCCTGCGCGATCGTTGCGCGATGGCCCTTGACATGACGCGGAGGGCGGATGATTGGGGGCAATCGGACGGTATTTGAACCACCCGGCGCGAGAGACCATCCACAGCTTGCACCGCCACTTGCGCTGAAGCAAGCCCGACTAGCTGAAGCAGCCGGAGACGGCCGGATGCGAGCGCCCGAGTCGTTCTCCATCGCGTGCCCGCTGGCTGAGCTTCACGATCGTCAAACCCTGACCGGGTCTGCCCGCCTCCCTCGGCGTTCCGCCCACGGGATCTAAAAGACCCATTTCGGCGACTCGCGCCCGGGCCGTCAGTCAATAACCGGCCGCTCCACGGTTCGCAGGACATTCGCGGCGTTGCTCGACGACGCTCTGGGGCTGCCAGCCATTCCGCGGAATCCCACGAAGCCAGAACGCTTCGCGAACTACGGTCTAAACGAGGACGACGATCGCCGCCTGACCGAATGGATGCGGACGAACCTCGAACTCGCCGTCTGGCCAACTATCGAGGCTGGATCGCTGGACGAGGTGAAGCGACGCGTACTGCGAGCGCTCAAGCCCCCGCCCAACCTCAAGGACGTCGTGACACCGTGGTCGCGCGCGATCTCGAAAGCACGAGCGTTGAAGGCCGAACAGGCCAGACGGTGGGCTGACAGCCGTGGTTGAAGGACTAGCCAGGGATCATGCGGGACAAGACTCGCCTGAGGCGTGGGCCCGGTAGATGTCTCGTTTTCCTTCGCCGCACCTGGTACCCCCCGCCAGGTAGCGTTGTTCTTCAGGTTCACGGACCGTTCGCTGCCGGTAAGCCCCAGGGGTCGAGTGCGCATCAACTTCCATGCGGCGGTCGAGGACCTAACCGTGAAGACGTATCCGTTTTGGAGGATTCCGCCCCCAGCTCCACGGCACAAGCTGCAGGGCAACGACTGTGGCAAGGCCCGCAGAATCCGTGTGGGGTGCGCAAACTCGGTCGGCCCTCGAAACCTGGCGATTTGCAGCGCGATCGAATTTACGCACCCCACAGGTGCGTGCGACGCGCTGCCTCAGCTTCCAGACGCGCGATCAGGCCCTTGAAGTCGCCGGCCTCTCGGAGTAGGCGATGTCGCAGGAGAACGTCGAGGTGGTGCGCCAGTCGTTCTCGTACTGGGGGCGAGGGGACTGGCGAAGTGGCGGTGAGCTCCTCGATCCCAACTGGGAGCTCGTCTTCAGCGCCGGGTGGTTTGTAGACCCAGGCACCTACCGGGCGAGCGACGCATCTCATGCCTTGAAGGAGTTTCTCGAGTCTTGGGAGGATTTCCGCGCGTGCGCCGCCGCGGGCGAGCTACCCGCCCCTCGTAAGCTCCGTCACTATCGGCGCACCGTGAAGACCTTGGCCACTGCTTTCCCCGAGCTTCCCTTCTTAGAGGAGCTCAATGCGGAGCCGGAGGACCTGCTTGTGTCTCTTCAGGCCAACGGCAGGCACGGGTGACGTCCAAGCCGCAGCCCTGCTAGTGGCCGCCTTGCACGAGTCCAGCGCTCGTTAAAGAGTCGAGAAATCCGGCCTCGGGGGGTTGACATCGCCCTGGCGCGGTGGGAGGGTCGGTGGGAGGGGAGGCGGTGCGCAACGAAGGGCGGAGCGATGGAAAATGCACTCAGCGGAAGCAGGCGAAATCTGGCGGTCGCAACGGCGCTCGCTGTGCTCGGGCTCGCGGCCTGGCTTCTCTTGGGACCCGCCGGGAGCGGTCCCGGGGCTGGCTCTGCCAACGCGGACCCGGTCAAACCGCTCGACCACTTTCTCTGCTATCAGGGCGCCTTCAAGCCGGCCACTGCGGTCGGAGCGGCGATCACCCTCAAGGACGAGTTCTCAGCCCAGCCGGTCGCGCACAAGGTCGGAACGCCGCGGTGGTTCTGCAACCCGGCCGAGAAGCAGCATCCGGGGGTCGGGACCTTCCCGATCACCCATCCGAACAACCACCTGACGGCCTACGGGCTCGACGGCAGGGTGCCGCCTCGAAGCCTGCGGGTCACGAACCAGTTCCAAAAGCCGCCGGCGAGCGGCGGCCCGAATCTGGTCACCGACCCAGGGACGGCAGCGCAGCCGACCCACCCGCTGATCCTGGTCCCGACCCAGAAGTTGCCGCTTCCGGCGCCGGCCGACATCAACCACTTCAAGTGCTACAAGACGAAGCCGGTATCAATCGACCAGCAGGTGGTCGTGCACGATCAGTGGTCGGGTGGCCCCGTTGTGGTCCAGCAGGCGGTGATGATCTGCAACCCGGCGGCCAAGACGCACGGGAGCAAGACCTACCCGATCCTGCATCCCAACCAGCACCTGGTCTGCTACACGATCTCGCCGTTTAGGTTCCCGAACGGTCATGCGCCCGTGACGCTCTCGAACCAGTTCGGGCGGCGGGGGTTCACGCCGGTGGTGCGGTTCATGCTCTGCGTGCCGTCGAAGAAGTCGATAGTTCACTAGGCGCGGGAGTTACGCGCAAGGAAGGCGGGCGGCCTGCGTGTCGCCCGCCTCCGGGAGTAGGCGGCCTGGACGTGACAGAAAGTCGGGATCAGCGCGCGCGTGCTGTGGGACCGCTGTGGCTCAGACTGCTTGGGACCAAGCCATGGGCGCGGCTGGTTTCGAACCAGCGACCTCACGCGTGTGAAGCGGGAGTACTAGGGAGGCCAGAAACCGCATCAACAAGCGGTGTGCGCCGCTATCCGCCCCGGCAGCTTTGCCCTGCGGATTACCGGGGATTACGCGCGATTACCGGGGATTCGGGCAGAGAGACCAGCATTCTGCCCGGCGGCCACCGCCGCGCTGCGGCGAGGCGGTAGGGTATGTGATTCGAGCGGCTCTCCGGATGGGGAAGGACGGAGGTTCGGATTGGGCTCGCGTCTAAGGAGGAATCGAAGCCGCGCGCTGCTAGGCGCTGCGAGCGCCAGTGTCCTCTTGGCCGGCGCGGCGTCCGCGCAGGCCGCGCCGTACGCCTACGTCGCCAATGCCGACGGCAGTGACCCCAGCAACGTCTCCCAGTTCACCTTGGGCACCGGCGGCCTGTTGGCCGCCCTGTCCCCGCCCACCGTAGCCGCCGGCTCCGGCCCGGACGACGTGGCCGTCAGCCCGGACGGAGAGAGCGTCTACGTGACCAACGACGCGGACGGCTCGGTGTCCCAATACGACGTGAGCGCGGGGGGCACGCTCTCGCCGAAGACCCCGAACGCCGTCGGCGGGGCTCAGGGCCCCGGGCTCGCCATGAGGCCCAACGGAAAGCAGCTCTACGTGGCCAATTTCTCCACCGATCGCACCGGAGACAACATCACCGTGTACAACGTCGGGACCGGCGGGGCGCTCTCCCTGCGGGGCTACGCCAAGACCTTCGGCCAAGACCCGCACGGGGTGGCGGCGAGCCCGGACGGCAAGAGCCTCTACGTCGCCCAGTGTTGCCAGGGCCATGGCATCGCCCAGTTCGATATCCCGCCGGACGGTGGGCTCAGGCCCAAGACCCCGGCCAACGTCGCGATCGGCGGGCTGGCCGCGGCAGGGGTGGTCGTGAGCCCGAACGGAAAGAACGTCTACGTCACGAGCTACGTGGGCAGCACGATCTACCAGTTCAATGTCGGGGCGGGCGGCAAGCTGTCGCCGAAGAGCCCGGCCAGCGTCCAGTCCGCCGCCGGCTCCACGGCCGGGATCGCCGTCAGCCCCGACGGAAAGAGCGTCTTTGTCGCCAACACCGGCGTCCCGGATCCAGGCAGCGTCTCCCAGTTCAACGTCGGCGCGGGCGGCAAGCTCTCGCCGAAGAGCCCCGCCAAGGTGACCACGGGCGGACAGGACGCCGAGGGGATCGCCCTGAGCCCGGACGGAAAGAGCGCCTATGTCACCAACACCTCCAGCGACAACATCGCGCAGTTCGACATCGGCGCCGGCGGCAAGCTCTCGCAGAAGAGCCCGGCGACGGTGGCGGCCGGCAGCGCCCCGATCGGGATCGCGGTGAACCCCATCGGCGGGCCAGCCTCGGTCAGCGCCTCGGGCAAGACCTTGGTGGTCACCGCCGGGATCGGAAACAAGGACAACCTCGTGGTCACGCGCCCGCTGCCGGGCAGCCTGCGGGTGACCAACCTCGCCTCCGGCCCCTTTACGGGCTCCGCCGTGATGGCGGGGGCCGGCTGCACCCAGGTCGACGGCCAGACCGCCAAGTGCAACGTCAACGGGGTAAACCTGATCCGGGTGAGCGCCGGAAACGAGGCCGACAAGGTGACCAACTCGACCGGGATCAAGAGCTCCTTGTTCGGCGAGAAGGGTGCCGACACGCTGATCGGTGGCAAGAGCGCGGACACGCTCACCGGCGGGTCGGATGCCGACACGCTGATCGGGAAGAACGGAAACGACCAGCTCCTCGCCCGCGACATGACCTCCGATACGGCGATCAACTGCGACGGGGGCAACGCGCCGGGCTCCGCCGACAAGGCCGACCTCGACCTGCTTCCCAACGACCCGAACTCCGTCGTTACAGGCTGCGAGACGAAGGTCCGGCACTAGCCCTGGTTGCTGGGCGCGGTGTCGGTGCTTCGGGATCCGGCCAGCGAATGTCGATGCTTTCAGGATGGGCGCGGCTGGTTTCGAACCAGCGACCTCTCGCGTGTGAAGCGGCGATGCTAAGGAGCGCAGAAACCGCATCAACAAGCGGTATGCGCGGTTATCCGCCCCGGTAGTTTCGCCCTGTGGATTACCTGGGATTACGCACGATTACCGGGGATTCGGGCAGAGAGAGGCGCTTTCTGCCCAGATCGAGGCCGGACGCTTGCGCCTCGGATTCGTCAAGCGCTACTCCTGGGGCCGTGGCTCTCACCGCGGTCTGCCCGCCTCCCTCGGCGTTCCGCCCACTCCGCGGCCTTGACGACGTAGCCGTCGGCGCCCTCGCCTGAACCAGCAACGTCCGAATCTCCGGGCGAGGCTGACCCAAGCGCCAGATTCACGACGCCGGCAGCGATCGCAAAGGCTTGCTTTTCCTCGGCGTCAGAGCTAGTTGTGGTGGGAGCTATGGCTCGTCGTCAGCGATCGCGCCTGCCCGGCCCGGGCGACTCCGAACGGCCAGGGGCGGCGATCACGCTCCCAACGCAGGCGGCTCCGGGGGTCACGCTCCGCCATCGGCGCCGCTGCGGCTTACGTGAAGGGGTCGGTTGCACCTGCAAGCCGACCTACCAGGCCCAGGCCTGGTCTGCGCGAGACAAGAAACCAGTCAGGAAGACCTTCTCGACCCTTCGCGCCGCCAAGGCCTGGCGCCAGGAGGCCCAGGTCGAGCTTCGCCGCCGAAGCATGAACGCGCCGACCCGAAAGCTCATCCGCGAGGCAGCCGACGAATGGCTGCGGGCAGCCAAGGCCGGCATCGTTCTGACCCGCTCCGGCACCCCCTACAAGCCCTCGGCGATCAGAAGCTATGAGTCCGCCCTCCATCGGACGATCCTGCCCGCAGTTGGGCACCTACGCCTCTCGGCGCTTACCAAGAGCCGGATCCAGGACCTGGTCGAGGGGCTGATCGCAACCGGCTACGCGCCGAGCACGATCGCCAACGACGTCCTGCCGCTGCGGGCGATCTACCGCCGCGCCACCGAGCGCGGCGAGCTGGTCGCAAACCCGACCCTGGGGCTTCGCCTGCCGGCCAACCGAGGCGGCCGCGATCGGGTCGCGCGCCCCGCCGAGGTATCCGCGCTCTTGGCGACCGTGCCGGCCGAGCACCGGGCACTGTGGGCGACGGCGTTCTACGCCGGGCTTCGGCGCGGCGAGCTCCAGGCGCTCTCGTGGCCGGCGCTCGACCTGGGCCACGGGCTGCTCCGTGTCGAGGCCTCCTGGGATCGGGTCGCGGGGCTCATCTCCCCGAAGAGCCGCTCGGGGGAGCGCCGGGTGCCGATCCCCGGCGTCCTTCGCGCCCACCTGGCCCGCCATCGCCTCCGCCACCGAGCCGGCGGCGAGGGCTTTGTGTTCGAGGGCCGAAGCGGGCGGCCGATCGACGCCCCGGCGGCCCTACGGCGCGCCAAGCGCGCCTGGCGAAAGGCTGGCCTTCGGCCGATCACCCTGCACGAGTGCCGCCACACCTATGCCGCCTTGATGATCGCCGCCGGGGTAAACGCCAAGGCCCTCTCCACCTACATGGGCCACTCCTCGATCACCGTCACCCTCGATCGCTACGGCCACCTGATGCCCGGGGCGGAGCGCGAGGCGGCCGAGATGCTCGACGCCTATCTGGAGCGAAGCCTGCGCAAGGAGGCTCGGGGGGCCAATTCCCGCAGCCGTCGGCGCAGGAGCCGCGAGCCGGCACCGCGACAAGCTTCGCGAGTTGGCTAGTTCCACCTAGGCGAAGTCACTTCTTCCGAGTAGCTGAGCGGGTCCGATCGGGGCCGCGCTTGGCGGTGGCCTTCCGGCGGGTGCGTCCGCCTGAGCGCTGCTGAGTCTGGGGTGGCCTGGTGACTGCTCGCCGGGGCGTTCGCCGCGGCGCCCTTCGCCTCCGATCACCCCGCAGTACCTCGAGCGCGCGCTCGAGCTTTCTCGCTTCGTCTCGCAGCTCCGCGAGCCGTGCCTCGATCAGTTCCCGCGCCCTGGTGGCGGCGTCAGCCATTGGCACTCACTCCTTCGCGTCTGGGGATTCGATCCCGGGCATGATGCTCGATGGACGCCATCGGAGGGCTCGGGCGGCGCGTGCAGGGCGATCCTGCGTGGTTTTTCAGAACTTCAAGAGGCCCCAAGGGGTCTCTCAAAACTCTCAAAACCCGCCGGCGCTCACCATCGCGCAGACCATCGCGCAGCCAGTTGACTGAGTCTGACCTGCCCGCAAATCGCCCGATTCGAAAGCGAATCTCGATCATCTACGAAACCAGAGGTCACAGGTTCGAATCCTGTCGGGCGCGCTTGAGAAGTTCCTGCGAACGGGCCGCTTTTGAGCGCCCGGTGCATCGGCGACAAGGGCTGACATAGGCCATGGGGCAACCGAGGGGGCAACTACCCCCTATTGGTTCCTCCTAGCCCCCCGGTCCTCTGACAGAGCCGGGGTACCAATTCCGGTGCGAGCGAAGTTAGCCCAGCGACATCAAGAGATCCAGGGTAGGCTCGCCAGCGCAACGGGCGGCCCCCGGCCGAGGAGAGGTGTCATTGGCGATGACGGAAGATACGGTCGAGGTCCTGGAGACGACCGATCGGCAGCGTGCCCTGGCGGCGCTCACGCTCGCGTTCGTGTCCGACCCGGTGATGCGATGGGCCTGGCCTGACCCGGAGCGTTACCTGACGTATTGGCCTCAGTTCGCGGACGCGTTCGGCGGAGGAGCGTTCGAGCGGGGCACCGCGCACGGCCTGGAGGACCGCACGGCGATCGCACTGTGGCTCCCGCACGGCGTCGAACCCGACGCCGAGACCGTATTGAGCCTCATGCGCGAGAGCATGGACGACCAGACATACACGGACGTAAACGGCGTGTTCGAGCAGATGGAAGAACACCACCCGACCGATGACCACTGGTACCTGCCCCTGATCGGCGTCGAGCCCGTTGCCCAGGGCCGCCGCCTCGGTTCCGCGCTTCTGCAACATGCACTCGAGACGTGCGATAGAGACGGCCTCCCCGCCTATCTCGAAGCGACGAGCCCGCGCAACCGCAACCTCTACGCGCACCACGGATTCGGCGACGTTGCGACGATCCAAGCCGGAAGCTCACCGCCACTTTGGGCGATGCTTCGAGAGCCCGCCGTCTGAACCACTATCCCGTTCCTGCTCATTTCTGGCTCGTACCGAGCGGGGAATCCCGCCTGCCTCTTGGCCGCGAGATACTGCGCGGGCGATGTCGCAGGAGAACGTCGACTTCGTGCGCTGCATCGTTGATGCCATCCGAGACACGAGGTGGGAAGAGGCGATGCGGCAGCTCGCACCGGACATTGAGCTTCATGGCACGGTCGGTGGGCTCACCGAAGGCAGCGTCTGGCGTGGCCCCGAGCAGGTCAGGGATTTCTTCGAGCAGGACAGCGAGGCCTGGCATGAGCGCCGACTGGACGCGGAGCAGTTCATCGATGCGGGCGAGTGCGTCGTCGTGCTCCTGCACGAGTTTCGGCGCGGGAAGGGGAGCGGGGTGGAGACAGAAACCGACACCGCGATGGTCTACAAGGTGCGTGACGGGCGTGTGGTCCGCATCCAGGGCTACATGGATCGAGATGAAGCCCTCGAAGCCGCCGGGCTGCCGGAGTAGGCGATGCCGCAGGAGAACGTGGAGATCATCCGTGGCTACACAGGATGGTGGACGGCACTGGCGGATACTCCATAGGTGGAGTTGGCGCAGTCCTGGGTAGCAAGCTCCGGATCCGACTCTGCCGCATCACTTACCACTTCTCGATCCGCTTCATTTCCGAGGCTGTGGGGAGTCAGTCGCAGGTCCGGTGGTGGGCCGGCCCTTCCACCGTGCACGGCCCGGGGTCCAACGCCGACGAAACCACCAAATACCCCACGACCATCACCGCCATTACCGCGAGGGCCACGACCATCGTGAACCCGAACCAGAACTTGGCACTTGGCGTCACGTGATTAGGACCAGGGTCGGCGCGAGCGCCCCAACTCGTCAGCGCGACGCAGCGACCGCTCAGCTTGCGGGTCCGTGGTCTCCGGCCAGTCCCAATGGCCTCGGCGTCGATGCCGCAAGCCTGCCACGAGCACGAGCCCGAGAAGGAAGGCGAGGATCACCAGAACAGCGATTGTTCCGCCCAGTGGAACGTGGTCCGGGAGCATGGAGCCAGTATCCCACCGTGCGGGCGAGGATCGAGAAATTGCCAGTTGACACACACGCGCCCCACGATCCACACCCAAAAAGAAGGATCGCAGGGGTAGGCTTGGCCCGTGCTCGCTTGGCTCCTCGCGGTCGTGCTGGTCCCGGCACAGATCCTCGTGGCATCGCAGCTCAAGCCCGAGGCCAGCGCGGGAGTCGTGTGCTCGGGCAAGCCCGGCTCAGCGGCGCTCAAGCGATGCAGTAGACGGCTCCGGGCTGGAGCCGAGGCGAGTCCGCCAGCGCTGGTGCATCCCCGGGTTCACGCGGGCCACCGCGATCCCTGTGGCCCTCCACTGCCGAACCTGGCCGGCTGTCGTGAAGCAGAGCAGGCGAGCGGCTACGGCGGCACCAGCTCCACCACCACTGTCACCACGAGCGGGAGCAAGGTGAAGCCTGAGCAGGGTCCCCCGTGATCACCCCGCCATCACCACCAGCTCCTGGGCCTCCGCCGGTTCCTCCAACGCCGACGCCTAACCCGCCAATTCCGCAATAGTCCTAGTCCTCGCCGGTCACCCTCCTTCGCTGATCGACCATCCGGGAGGACCCACGAAGCGAATGCGATGCGTGATCAAGGGCGGCGGGGAGTCGTCAGCGTCCCGCGCGCACCACCTACTACATAGGCATGCCCTCCACAATTGCACCCTCACAGGCCGCCCTGCCCATGCCGGCTTTCGTGTACTGCAAGAGGTTAGTTCTGGCTGCAGGAGGTGAAGGGTCCGGATAGGCGCGTATAGACTGCCCCCAGCTCATCGCCCGGGTGGGTTCAGCCAAAGGTCAGGGGGAGACGTGTCACCAAGAAAGCTTGCTGTCGGCATATTGACCGTAGGGGCGACGTTCGCCCTCGTCGGGGCGATCGCAGCGGCGGGGATCAAGACCACGTCTAACAGAACGACGATCGCTGCGCAGCAGTTCGGCTCAACGACCGCCCACTGCCCCAGGGGAAGCGAGGCGGTTGCGGGGGGCTTCGCCAGCTCGCACTTCGACCCGCAGTTCAATGGACCCGGGATCGTCGCCACGACGTCGAAGCGCGTGGGCGACCGCGCGTGGAAGACCGGCGCATTCAACTTCGGCGCCCCCTCTGCCCTCACGGGCAAGGAGATCGGGTACGCCTACTGCGACACCCACAAGCCGGGGTTGAAGGTGAAGTCGGGCAGCACCTCCGTACCGGCGTTCTCAAACGGCTCGGCCAAGGCCACCTGCCCGGGCGGAAGCGAGGCGGTGTCCGGCGGCTTCGTCGGCTTCGGCCCCCTGCAGGACACCGTGATCCCATTCACCTCGAAACGCGTGGGCGACCACAAGTGGAAGGTGGTCGGCTTCAACAACGACAACACCAATCCGGAGGACCTCAAGGCCTTCGCATACTGCGACAAGCACGGCCCAGGGCTGAAGGCGGAGTCCGCGCACGTGACGGTTCCGAGCCAGACGACGCGCTCGGCGACCGCCAAATGCGGCCACGGCAAGAGCGCCTACTCAGGTGGTTATGCCGGCCAGGTCGACACAGCTGCCGACGGCCCGTTCGCCTTCAAGTCGAAGAGGACCAAGGGAGGCGACTGGACGGGCACAGCCGAAGGAAACAACGGGCCCACGACAGGCCGATTCACCGTGTTCGCCTACTGCAAGTAGTAACCGGCCGGGCGCCTGCGGCCCACCCGGACGCGATCAAGTAGCACTCACGCGGAACGTAAGGCGCAGTACAGATGGCTGAGTCCGAAGCGGTTGACGGGAAAGTCTCGCCGCTCAGGTGAGTCGCCGCTCAAACGATGTCTCGAGCGAGCGCTCCTCGGCGTCGCCCGGGGTCGTCTTTTCGAGCTTGATCCACGCCGCACGCTCGTCGAGCGTCAGGCTGGCCACCTGGTTGTCGAAGTAGGGACCCTCGAGGAGGCGCCAGCCGATGTCAGGGTCCGGCACGCCGGCCGCGCGCGCCAGCGCGCGCGTGACCGCCGCCGCGCCCAGGCGGAAGAGGACCCCTATGGCGTTGCGCTCGCGCTCGTCCAGCGGGTTCCGGAACGGGGAGCAGACGGCCTGGTAGACGCGGCTTCGAACCCCACTACCCCGCGGGAAGCCCACCTCCGCCAGGTAAGCATGGTGCACGTCGCCTGCGAGCACGACGATTGATGCGGGCGGATTGTGCCGCTTCGAGGATCCCACGTCGCGCAACAGGCGAGAGAGCCGCCGGAAGGAGCGACCGAAGGACGCCCAATGGTCGAAGTCCTCCGCCCGCCGGAGCTTCTCCGTCAACCGAGCCGCCGTGTCACCCCAGGCGCCGTCGCAGACGGCCTCGCTCCAGGCCTCGAGGTGGTGGAGGCCGCGCGAGAGAAGGAACGGGTCGGACGTCGCGATCAGCAGGTGATCGAATTCGCCCTCGGCCTGCCCCCAGACCCACTCACCCTCCTCCTCATCGACGATCGACCGGCGGCCCTCCTCCAGCAAGCGCCCGCCGCGCGAGTCCATGACGATCACCCGGGTGCCACAAAGGTCGCGGCGATAGCTCCACCGGATTCCTTCGCGATCGTTGTAGGCCCGCCTCGCGTAGTCGCGAAGCACAGGCCCGGCGTCGTCGCGCGACTCCCTCACCCTCGCGTAGGTCTCGTCCTCGGACAGCGCGTCGGGCGAGAGGTTGCCCAGGTGTTGGTAGATCCAGTAGGCCATGAAGCCCGCCTCCACCCGCCGGTGCCACCAGGGCTTGCGGTCCATCTCCTCCTTCCAGGAACGGGAGATGTTCCAGTCGTCGCTGATGTCGTGATCGTCGATCACCATCGCGGTCGGAACAGTCGAGAGAAGCCACCGAACGTACGGCTCGCTCCACGACTCGCGATGGAGGCGCGTGTACTCCTCGAAGTCCAGCACCTCTTCGCCCGGAGGCTCGGAGATGTCGCGGCGTGAGCGGATGAACTCGCGGGATTCGGGGGAGCCCTCGTCGACGTAGATCTGGTCGCCGAGCATTAACAGCAGGTCCGGCCAGCGGTTGTCGGGGTCGCGAATCAGCTCGTGCGCGTAGACGTGAAGCGCGTCGACTTCGGCGCCCTCGTCATGCTCGTCCTTCGTGTAGACGTATGGCGGCTCCATCGGCAGCGCCACGCGGCAGGAGCCGAACGAGACGCGCAGCGCCCGCTCGGGATCGAGGGTGCGGATCTGGCTGGCGGGAAACCCCGAGTCCGCGACCGGCCACCGGCGCTCGCCGTCCAGGCTGACCTGGTACTCGGATCGTGAGCCCGGCTCGAGCCCCGCGATGCAGACCAGCGCGTAGTGGTGTCCGTCGACGCAGAAGGTCGGCTCTTTGTGGCCGAGCACCGCCACCTCACAAGCTTCGTCCGCCTCCACCCAGACGGTTGCGTCCCGCTCGCCCACGTGTCGCAGGATCGGACCCAGGACCAGTTCAGCCATGGCGCGTCTCCGACTACCGCCGGACCGTGCGGCGTCGGCGCAGTCCAGCGATTCCGATCAGCGCGATCACCCGAGCGATCAGTCCGCCAACGATCAGGTAGACGAGCGCGGCGATGCCCCAGTTCAGGGCAAGCGTGGCGTCCGCACTGTCGAGCGTGAACATGCCGTCGAACGGACCGACGAGCGCCCGGGCGGCATCATGGATCGCCGAAACGACGTCATTGGTCGGGTTAGCGCTCAGCACTACCAAGAGGATTCCAGCGACGATGATCGCCGCGACAATCCCAGCCGCCAACCGCACCAGGCGTGCCAACGTGCCAGCAGCCAATGCAAGCGCCGTTCCTGCTCCGGTGCCTACCGTCTGCTCCGACCGGGTATGAGTCGTATCGCCGCCAACGCGACTACGACCTGAGGGGGCAACCGGATCGGTCCCGGAAGTGCGTTCTGTTCGAGGATCGGTCATCGGCTTTGCCACGACCTCCCGCACCGCGTGGCCGCAAACATTTGGACCGTTCGCCGGCAATCCGAGCCCAAGCCCAGGGTCTTGCTAGGCATCAGGATCGATCTCCGTCGCGTGCTGAGCGTGGGCGCGCGCCTTGTCTCGCTCCTGAGCGGCCGCGCGCGACCGGGCTTCGGCCTCGGCGGCCTTGCGGCGCGCGTGGGCGGCCTGTTCATCCGCCGCCGCGCCCTGCATCTCTGCATCGAGCCGTCGTGACTCCGCTTCATGGCGGTGCTCACGCGCTACCTGTCGGCGGTCTTCGAGACGCCGATTGCGCGCTCCGGTGAGAATCGCTGCGAGTACTGCGATCAGGACCACTGCGCCAATTGCGATCAAGACGATTGCGATCGTGCTCATTTCAAATCCCTTCTGTGAGCCTCAGCTCCGTCATGTGACGATGGCCGGTCACTCGTTCGACCAGCTCGTGTTCTAGGTCAGGCTCTCGCGCGTGTGCGTGCAGCCTTCTTGGCTGCCTCACTGCGGCGCTTCGCCTTTTGCTTTCGCGTCGCTGCGGCCTTCTTTGCCGCCGCCTTTCGCTTCTCAGGTCCGTGATTCAGGCGATCCTGGATCTCGACGACCGCTCCAGATAGGTCGCCAGCCACTCTGCGCGCGGCCTTGGGTGCCGACTTAGGGCTGTTTCGGACGGCCTCGGCAACGTCGCGCGCATGGCTTTTCCGGACGCCGAGCGAGCGGATCTGCTTGAACAGCTTCTTGTCCATCTTGGTTGCCATTTCTTCCTTTCCTCGTTAGGTCTGAGGTGCCCAGGGCAAGCCCGCAAGCGGCCGAGGCCGTCAGCGCGAGAGTTCGCGCTTAAGGCAGATGCGGACTAGATCCGCGTGCCGCGGGATGCTCGGACCCGTGGCCAGATCAGGAGGACCAAGCCGATCAGGATGCAGACGATGCCCAGGGCGTAGTTGACGAGAATCGCCAGCGCGATCCCGATCACGATGAGTAGCAGTGATAGCTCCATGGGTCCCGCTTCTACCCCTTGGATTGATTCGGAAACGGGCAATCACCACCCCTTACTGCCCCCAACAGCTTCTCAAGCGCCCCTCGCATGATCCGCGAGACCTGCATCTGGGAGACGCCGATGCGATCTCCGATCTCGTATTGGGTCAGGCCCTCGTCGAAGCGCATCTGCAGAACGCTCCTCTCCCGCTCCGTGAGCTCTGCGTCGGCTGCGGCAGCTTGTACCTCGACGGCCTCGTAGCCCCGCTCGCTGCGTCCCACCGTCTCGACCATCGGGGCCGACTCGGCATCCTCGCGGCCGCTGGGTGCGTCGAGAGACAGAGTGCGGCGCGCTTGGTCAGCCTGTAGCGCTTCCCAGACATCCTCCTCGGAGAATTCGAGCCTTTGGGCGATTTGAGCCGGGGTCGGGCTGCGTCCGAGCTCTTCGCTCAGCTCCCTTGCCGCTTCCTGGACGGCCATCGTCCGCTCCTGGAGCACGCGCGGAAGGCGGAGAGCGCCGACCCGATCGCGGAAGTGGCGGCGAAGCTCGCCGAGGATCGTCGGCGCGGCGTAGGTCACAAACGACTTGCCCCGCTCCGGGTCGAAACCATCGAGCGCCTTGAGCAGGCCCAGAAGCGCTACCTGCATCAGGTCGTCGATCTGCTCCGACGAGCCGCGGTACCGAAGGGCGAGCGATCGTGCAAGCGGCGTAAGCCGCTGGACGAGCTCCTCCCTCAGCGTCGAGTCCCGGGTCTTGGCGTAGAGGTGCAGAAGCTCGACCTCGTCGACCAGGGCGACTTCAGCGCCAGGTCTCGTGCTGGCCGCTGATCCACTCAGTGCGTCGCGAGCAGCCTGGCACCCCGGCTCTGTGGGGCCGCGCGGAGGCGGAAGGGGCTTTGCGCCGAGGGCGATGATTCGAATCCTTGAGGGGCGAAGCGAGTAGCCATTTACTTGCTCGCCCCGTGTGAGTGACCGTGCATCTAGCTCCTTGGGAATCAAAGCCGCTACCTCCTTGCGTAGGGGACGGACTAGCACCAGAAGCCCTAGACGCTCATCCGCAAACGAGTGGCGTAGCGCCCAGTTCATTCGGTGCGCAGGATAGCGCAATAGCCATTGCTGTAACAGGGCTTGCGGTAATAGCCGTTTCGGTAATAGCCACTGCCGCAATGCCCCTTGCTAACTTGTGTCACAGAATGGCCGGTGGCGACCCCTTCGACAGGGCCCTGCGGGATTTAGAACGCGTGTTGGATGCCAACGCTCGGCGTATGGCCCAGATAAAGCGGAGGATCGCTGAGATCCGGCGTCAGCGCTCAGCCGGGCGGTCCTACAGGGAGATAGTCGAAGCGACGAAGGGGGATCTCAGCGTCCAACTGATCACCGAGGCAACTCGGGCACTCGATGAGTTCGGTGCCCGTGTCCGCAGGGCAGAGGCGCTCGCGCTGTACGGCGAGGGAATGACTATGGAGGAAATCGCCGAGAGGTTCGGCGTCACGCGTCAGCGGGTATCGGCGCTCCTGCGAGATGCTGGCGGAGAGGCTTCCGGCGATGGCGGTCGCGCTCACCCACCTAGAACGCCGGCACGGCGAGGCTAGCTTCCGGTCGGGACGACCTCCACGTTCTCCTGCGACGCCGGTGTGCGTGACCCCGCCTCCTTGGCCCACTCCTGGCACATCCTCATGAAGGGCTCGATCGTCGCGGCGGCCGAAGGCGACGTCGATGTCGCGCGGCGAGCCAAATCGATGGCGCGATTGCTCCTCGATCAGCACCGTGCATAGTGGCTGAGCGGTTTCCGCGGACAAAGATCTCTACCGCTGGTGACACCGCTGGATGCGACCGCTTCCGGATCTAGGGTAGGTACGAGCCAGCGATCACAGGGGAGAACCATGCGCCGCGTCCGGAGCCAGCTGACCTACGCCAACGTGATGGCGACGCTCGCCGTGTTCCTGGTTCTTGGAGGAGGCGCCTACGCTGCCTTTCATCTGCCAAAGAACAGCGTCCGTTCGAAGAACCTCGTCAACAGGCAGGTGAAGAAGCCCGACCTAAAGCCTGCCGAGCCCTTCCACAAGGTGGGGGTGCCGGGCGGGCCGAACCTTGGCACCGGCGGCCAGAATGACTGCAGGTGGAGCCGGGCCATCGGGGCACAGATCACCCCACCCGTCTTCTACAAGGATCCTTACGGTGTAGTTCACATGGCGGGCTTGGCTGTCGGTGAGGACGGCCCCGGAGGCGACGGAATGTGCGACGACGCCAAGGACGCGATCGTGTTCCGCCTCCCTCGCGCTGACAGGCCGGCGCGCCAGGCGTACTTCCCGCCGATCGTGGTCGTAGGGCGGAAGGGCTCTCCGCCGTTTCCGCCGGGGGCGGTGATTGCCACGAATGTGAGCTCCCCCCAAACCTTGGCCATTCTCGATTCTGCCTCGTTCAGGGCCGCCGGCCATGGGACTGGGCTCGCGGCAAAGGGGCGCAGCTCGCCGACGAACGCCCCGAACCCCGACCCGCTCCAGAAGCTCCTAAGTCGGCTGCGGGAATAGCCGGATCGCCGCTCAGGGTTCCCCGTAACGGCTAACAGCACTCCGGGGGCGCTTGTTCAAGAAGCCCTGAGGACGGGCGTGCCGGGCCGTCTACCCGCTGGACGTCGGAACGTACACCTCGGCCAGGGCAGAGAGGTTCTCGGCGTCGTCAATCGCGCGAATCGCGACGAACACGCCGCCGCGGCCGGGAATCGTCAGCTGCTGTGGGCCACCGGGCTGCGTGGGCGCTGGCGCCTTCAGCCGGTGGGCCTGATCGAGGTTGGGGATGGTGATCCTCCGCTGGGAGACGTAGACCTGGTAGCCGTGCACCCGGCCGCCCGTGACGCCGTCGTCGCCCGGCGCGCGCCAGTGGAGGGTTGCGCCGCTCGGGTCCCGCGTGACGTGGATCCCGGCGAGAGCGGCCGGGCGGCGCGTGTCGTTGCCGAACAGACCGCTGTTGTGCTCGTCGTGGTGGTAGTGCCACCACGAATCGTTGCGGGAGGAGGATCCGTGGACCTTCCACACGAATAGGAGGCCCTCGCGCGTCCCGTACGCGAGACGGAGCTTGCCGTCGAACCGGGGGTCCCCGACCACGCCGCTGAACGAGGGCCATTGGCCGGTGAACTTCGGGAAGCCGGGTGCCTCGCCTCCCGCCGGCTCGTAGGCGTGGATCCAGCCGGAGTCATTCGCGTCGACCACGGCCCGCTCCTGCGAGGAGTCCAGGCCCGCGACCAGCGGCGCGACGTAGAAGGGGAAGCCGTCCTGCAGCCGCGGGAACCCGGACAGCACGGCGCCGCTAGCCACATTCCAGGCCTTCTCGTACGTCTGTGGGAGGGCTGCCGGGCTGTCCCCCAGGGCGGCCGTCAGCGAGTTCGCGCCCGTCTGGCTCTGGACGTACTCGGGCGAACCGTCTCCGAGCAGGTCGCCGATGGCGCTCTGCCCGGTGAGCCCGATGGTCAGCGCGTCGCCGGGATAGTAGGGCGGGACGGGCCCGCAGGCCGACGACGGACAGCCCGGGCTCATGCCCTTGAACACCGAGCCGTCCCCGTTCAGGGCCACCGGCGCACCGGTGACGCCCGCGGTGACGACGCGCAGCCTGCCGGAGCCGTCGAAGTCGGCGATCGAGGCGGGCGTAGCCCCCTCCTCGACGAAGTCGATCGACTGGTCGTAGCAGTCCGCCAAAGAGGTGAGGCCGACCGGCCATTCCGGCATGTAGGGACCGCCCGGGTGCCGGTTGCCGTCGGGCCAGATCCCGTACATCCACGATCGGTGTGCTCCGCCGCCGCTCAGGCACTCGTTGCTGGGGACGAAGACCTGGGGCTTCCCGGTGCCCAACACGTCGCCGACCGCCGGCGGCGAGGTCAGCTTGGCGTCGCGTATGTAGTCGTTCGGGCCGGTGCCCGCGAGGTCGGCGGGGGGCAGCTTGACCTGAACCGGCCAGCCGGGAACGGGCCGTCCGTTCCGCCCCCAGGCGTAGACGAACCCGTCGAATGCCGACATGAGAATCTCGAGCTTCCCGTCGCCCCGGAGGTCCGCCAGCACCGGCGGCGACCAGTTGCCGCGCGAGGGCAGGCGGCTGTGGTCGCTGCTGGATCGCGGGGTGGGCACCGGCAGCGACGCGAACTTCGACTGTGAGTGCGCCGGGAAGCCCTTGCGCAGCTGGCCGTTCGGCCCCCAGGCGTATACCCAGGCGTTGGCGGTCGTCGCGACGACGTCCAGGACCCCGTTGTGGTCGAGATCCCCGACGGCGATCCCGCTCACCGGGTCGCGCGCGTCGCGCAGTTTGGCGTCGTTTTGGTAGGAGGCGGCCGGGTAGTTCTCAGGGTTGAGCGGATCGATCGATGCGAGCGTGCGCGTATGTATCGGAAAGCCCGGCACCTCGCTGCCGTTCGGGCGTAGGGCGTGGATCGTCCCGTCGTAAGTGCCGAAGATGAGATCGAGCTCGTGCTTGCCCGCGAGGTCGGCGTAAGTGGGCGCGGCGCTCATCTCGGCGCCGATGTGCTTCGGGTATCCGGGCAGGAGGTCCGGGTCGTGCCGGGCGTTGAACGTGCGGCGATCCTCACCCTTCAGCCCGTCGCCGTCGTGGGCTCGGAGCCGTAGCGTCACCGTGTACTGCTCGGGACCGTCCGGGGGCAGCGTCGACCCTGGGCTCTTGGCGGCGAACTGGCGCCGGATCCGATTTAGGTCCAGCACGCCCAGCTCGCCGCTCTTGGCGCCCCTGCCGGTGGAGATCGTCTGGAAGGCGCCGTCGTTCGGATTCGCGCCGAGGGCGAACTCCAGCGTCCAGTGAACGCCCTTGGACCGCCAGGCGCTTGGAGCCACGTGCCCCCTGATTCGCAGCGTCCGCTGGCGCACCGGGTCGACGTACGCGTACCAGTGCGGCGAGCTGAGCTCGGCGGTGGGCGGTACCTCGCCCGACTTGATCAGCGCGGTCGCGGCCCCGATGTTGGGCCGCCCGTAGCCGTATTGGGTGGACCAGTTCGTGTGGGTGGGGCTGGTGGCGCTGCCGGGATTGCCGGGCCACTGGCGGGGCACACCGGGCGACTGGGTCTGCGGGATCACGGCGCTCGCGGTGTCCATCATCACCTGGCGAACCTCATTCGGCGTCAGCCGACGGGGGATCGTTCCCGCGTCACGCGCGTTGAGTGCCGCCGACTGGACCATCGCCAGCATGCCGGCCTGGAACGGCGTCGCGCCCGAGGTGCTGTTCCCCTCCCCCGAGAACACGTTGTGGGTGCCGTAGCTGGTCACGTTGCTGCGGGCGCGGAACGTGTGGGTGTCCGGCCCCTCCGCGTCCTGAGTCAGGGAGTTCCCGGGGAGAACGTGGTCGTAGAGCATCCCGTCCGTGTGGTCCATCGAGTCGAAGTCGTTTGAATCGAACGAGAGCAGCACCCCGTGGCTGTTGGCGTAGTCGATCGCCTGGCGGGCGAAGTCCGTGTACGTGTACGAGACGACCACCGAGCTGATGACGCTGGCCCCGGCGTCGGTGGCGTAGAGGATGGCGGGCGCGAGCTGGTCGCTTCTACCGACTGCCTCCGCGCCCTGCTTGATCGGCATGACCCGGCACTTGCGACATACGCCGACGCCCCCGTAGTCGTTGTTGGACTGGCCGACGAGATCGGAGATCAGGCCCGGCGCGTGGTTGTATGCGGAGTCGTCCGTCTGCGGGTCGTTGGTGTTCCGCTGGACGTTCCAGCCGCTGATGTCATTGGGGTAGCCGTTGCCGTCGTTGTCGAACCGACCGCCCGCAGGGCATGCGCCCAGGTGCCCACCGGTGACCCTGCAGTGGCCGAACACCGCGATCAGGTCCTCCGGCGACAGATACGCGGTCTTCACGCCGCCGATGTCGACCTGGTCGAGGTACGCATGCTGGCCGTTCGACACGCAGCCCCGGGTCGTTCCCTCCTCATAGCGTGTGAACGGGGTGGTGCCAGTCGGGCAGCGAGGGTTCACGCGCGGATCGAACGCGTAGTCGCGGATGTCGAAGCGGCCGTTTCCATCGAGGTCGTAGCGCCCGGTGTCTTGGCCGTTGCGCCGCTGCGGGAACGGCAGCTCGCCGCGGTTCAGATAGATGTTGTCCAGGCCGTCCTTGATTCCATTGCTCGAGTAATTGACCCCGCCCTCGATGTAGGCGATGACGACGTCACCACGGCCAAGGTTCCCCTGGGCCCAGGCGCCCGTCATGTTCACCCCTGCCGCGTGCCCCGGGTCGTGCGCGTTGCGCGCCCAGCAGGGCAGGCCTCCGTCCGGGTGAGGCTGGTCAGGGACTGAGCCCCCCGGCGCGAGGCAGGTGTCGCCTGTCAGTCGCCCGTAGAGGTTCCACTGCTCGTTGTCCGTGCAGCCGGTGACCGGGTCCTGCGTCTCGCACCCGGCGAAGTCAGGATCGTTCGGATACTCCGAGGGTGGGAGGGTCGGCCCCGGGTCGATCTTGGGGGCGGGGTCCGAGCGCGCCCCGGGCGTCACGACGCAGAGCACCAGCAGCCCGGCCACGACGCCGAGGAAGGTGACCCTCCACCCGTGCACCCCTAACCGAGAACGCGCTCTCCCTCCGAGCACGACCCGAGTCTAACCCGCCCCAGGCAGGCATCGCTCCTCGGCTAGCGGGGTGGGGGTTCCGCCAGGAAGAGCCGCACGGCTCAATCCGGTGGCGAAAAGTCCCGCTCGGGCATGCCCCGCGCCAGCCACGACGTCGGGATCACGCGGAGCAGCGGCGACACAACGGACCAGGGGAACCGGGGGACCGTCGCGTACCCGACGCCCCGTTCGATCAGGTCCGCGGTGATCCGCGCGCCCTTCTGGACGTCGATCAAAAACGGCCGGCTCTTGACGTCCTGGTTGATCGGCGTGTCGATGTAGCCGGGGGCGATCGTGGTCACCTTGATCGGCTCGCGGTGGGTCTCCGCACGAACGGAATCGAGGTAGACCGCGAGCCCCGCCTTGGAGGCGCTGTAGGAGCCCGAGCCGGGCAGCC
The DNA here is from genome assembly GCA_050697075.1 of Solirubrobacterales bacterium. GTDB lineage: Bacteria > Actinomycetota > Thermoleophilia > Solirubrobacterales > 70-9 > AC-56. The sequence continues at coordinate 22,503 of JBOGZC010000015.1, forward strand.
CGCGAACACCCGCCACCGATGCGATCGCAACGATCTGCCCACCGCCCTGGCGCCGAAACTGCGCCACGGCGGCGTCGACGGTCGCCATCCCGCCGATCAGGTTGGTCTCGACCACCTGGCGGTCCCGGGCCATGCGCCCCTCGCCGACAGGCCCGGTGCTGCCGAGGCCCGCGTTGGCCACCACGATGTCGCATCTCCCCAGCTTCTCCGCCGCGTCGCCGATCGCGGCCGCGACGTCGGCGTCGTCGGTGACGTCCAGCTGGCGGACCTCAATCCGCCGGGCCGGATCCGCGGCGGCGATCTCGTCGCGCAGCCGCTCAAGCTCGTCCAGCCTCCGGGCAGCCAGAAAGAGGTCGTACCCGCGGCCGGCCAGCTCAAGCGCGAGCGCTCTGCCGATCCCGGAGCTAGCGCCGGTGATGAAGACGGTCTTGGCCACGGGCGCCCGGGATACTAGGCGGGATCGTGCCCTCGGAGAGGAGCTGAATGGCCGATTTGGAGCTCGCCGCTAAGGATTGAACGGCGGCGCCTCACCCCAGCCCCAGCGCGGGACCGGGGCATGGGGGGCGACGTCGGCGTCGGGCCGGGAGTTGTGCATCGCCAGGCGGGTTCCCCACTCCAGATAGGCGACTAGCGCCGAGCGAAACTCCGGGTCGCCCGGGAGCTCGGCGTCGTCGGCCGCCCGGCTCATCAGGGTGGCGAAGCGAAGGCGCTGGGCCGGGGTGATGCCGAGCCCGCGGTGCTTGGCCAGCATGTGCTCATAGCCGCCGAGCTCGCGCGTGTAGCGATCGGGCCCCCCGAAGACCTCTGACCACCAGGCGACCACGTGGTCTCGGTGCTCCTTGCTCACGCCGCCGGGAAAGAAGGGGGAGAGCAGCTCGTCTCGCTCGACGCGATCGTAGAAGGCATCGATCAGGCGCTGAATGGCGTCCCTGCCGCCAGCCCACTCATAGAGCGTTGGCGTGTCCCCGGCTGCGCCCACGTGGTCCAACCTAGCGCGCGCTGAAGAGGACGACCCGTAGCCCGTTCGGGTCCTCGAGCGCCAGGTCGCGATGGCCCCACGGCTCGTCGGTCGGCGGTTGCTCGATCGCCAGCCCCCTCTCCCGCAGGCGAGAATGCCAGGCATCCACATCCTCGACCTCGATCAGCACTGATCCGCGCGGCGGGGCATGCTCCCGGCCCTTCGGAAGGCTCAGGACCTCGATCACCCCCGAGGCGGCCCGGAACAGCGCTCCCTGGTCGTCGGGGCCGCGGTCCCAGCGCTCGATGAGCTCGAGCCCAAGGCCGTCAGCGTAGAACTCGAAGGTCCGCTGGTAGTCCGGCGTGTTGTAGGCGAATCGGAACTCACCGCCCGGCATTACCTGGACACTAGCCCGGGGTGAACGCTGGGGGGTCGTGAGCCGTACTCCGGCCGACGGCGACAACGGTCGCTACTGGACGACGACCTTGCCGGTCATCCCGAGGCTGCGATGAAAGCGGCAGAAGTACCGGAAGGTGCCTCGCTTGTTGAATCGCTGAGTACGTCTCGGGTGGCTGCCGCTGAGGACCTTGTCGAACGAGCCGTTCTTGAAGGTGACCGTGTGTCGGCCCTGGACCCGTTTCCAGGTCACTGCCTGCCCGCGTTGTACCGTGATCATCCCCGGTTGGAACTTGTAGTTCGAGGCCTTGACGCGAGCTCCCCCCGCGCTCGCTACGCCGATCCCCAGGGCCGCCGCCACCACCAGCGTGACCGCTCCGACTCTTCGGGTTCGGACTCGTCGAATGGCCATTGGACCTCCTCGCCTCGGTGTGTGCCTCGTCGGTGGGTACCGGTCCGTGGCGCGCGAGGTTCATCGTCGCGTCGAAGCTCGAGACGTCCCGCCCGCATTCGACCCTCCCTAGACTGATTGGACCCTCCCCGAGTCGGACATCGAAGCGACCATGCCCAACTGCGCTCATCTCGACCAGGTCCGCGTCGAGCGCCCCGATTCAGTCGAGGGGTGCGAGGACTGCCTGAAGATCGGCGGGCAATGGGTTCACCTTCGCGTTTGTCGTACCTGCGGCCACGTCGCCTGTTGCGATTCCTCGCCCAACCAGCACGCCAGCAAGCACGCCGAGGCCAGCGGCCACCCCATCGTCAGCTCGCTGGAGCCCGGCGAGGACTGGTCCTGGTGCTACGTGGACGAGCTCGACTTCGTGCTGGCGGGCGACGGCTAGCGGCCCGGGCGTCCACAGCCCTGCCGGCCCTCTGGATATACCACCCGGGGGTATCCGATACGATGGAGGCGAATGATGTCCACGGTCCTGGACGGGCTCAAGAACGCCGGCCTGATGGCCTACCAGGTCTGGTGGGCGCTGGTCCTCGGCTTCGCGATCTCGGCGATCGTCCAGGCCTGGGTCCCCCGTCACCGGATCGAGAGCGCCCTCTCAGGCAGCGGGTTCGTCCCGGTGTCCAAGGCGACCGGCCTCGGCGCGGCCTCGTCGTCGTGCTCCTACGCGGCAATCGCGATCGCCAGGTCGCTGTTCGAGAAGGGCGCCTCGGCGACCACCGCACTCGCGTTCCAGTTCGCCTCCACCAATCTCGTCTGGGAGCTTGGCCTCGTGCTGTGGGTCTTGATCGGGTGGCAGTTCGCGCTCGCCGAGTACGTCGGCGGGATCGTGCTGATCGCGCTGATGAGCGTCCTGCTGCGCCGTTTCGTCTCGCCGCGGCTGGAGGAGCGGGCCCGCGAGCACGCTCGCCGCGCCGCGGCCGGCCACCAGCACCGCGCCGCGGGCGCGGAGGGGCTCAGCTGGCGCGAGCGTCTGACCTCGCCCTCCGCCTGGTCCGACGTGGCCCACAACTTCCGGGGCGACTGGGAGATGCTGTGGAAGGAGATCACGGTCGGGTTCCTCCTGGCCGGATTCATCGGGCTCCTCGGCGACGACTTCTTCAACTTCATCTTCATCGAGGACGCGCCCGCCGGGTTGAGGACGATCGAGAACGTGATCGCCGGCCCGGTCATCGCCGTCCTCAGCTTCGTCTGCTCGATCGGGAACGTGCCGCTCGCGGCCGTTTTGTGGTCCGGCGGGATCTCGTTCGCCGGCGTGATCGCCTTCATCTTCGCCGACCTGATCGTGCTCCCGATCATCGCCGCCTACCGCAAGTACTACGGGACCGCGTTCGCGCTCAGGATCACGGCCCTGATGTTCGTGACGATGGTGACAGCGGCGCTGATCGTGGACGGGCTCTTCTCACTGGCTGGCCTGATCCCCGAGACGCGACCGACGAGGGCGGACATCTTCAGCTCGATCCAGCTCGACTACAAGCTGGTCCTGAACGTCATCGGCCTGGTGGTCTTCGCGATCCTCTTCGGCCTGACCATGCGTCGCGGCGCCACCGCCGAAGAGGCTCCCGCTCACGCCCACTGATGGCCGGCGATCGCTACGTCCCAGCGCTTGGCCTGCGCGCCCTGACCGGCCTGTACGACCCGGTCGTGCGGCTGACGACGCGCGAGGGCGCGTTCAAGTCGCGGCTGCTCGAGCGGGCACGGCTTCAGCCCGGCGAACGCGTGCTGGACCTAGGTTGCGGGACCGGGACCCTGGCGGTCCAGGCCAAGCGGGGTCAGCCCGACGCGGAGATCGTGGGGCTCGACGGCGACCCGGAGGTGCTCGGGCGCGCACGCCGCAAGGCGGCCGGTGCAGGGGTCGAGGTGGACTTCGACGAGGGCTACTCGACCGAGTTGCCGTATGGCGACTCGTCGTTCGACGTTGTGCTCTCGACCCTGTTCTTCCACCACCTGACCGGCTCCGACAAGCGCCGCACGGCCGGTGAGGTCCTGCGGGTGATGAAGCCGGGCGGCCGCCTTCAGGTCGCCGACTGGGGGCGCCCAGCCGATCCGGCGATGCGGCTGTTGTCGACCTCGATCCGCCTCCTGGATGGCTTCGAGCAGACGCGCGACAACCTCGCCGGGAGCCTGCCCCGGATCTTCGACGAGGCGGGGTTGAGCGACGCGGCCGAGGTCGGGCGGATGAGAACCCCGTTCGGGACCCTCGCCTTCTATCGGGCAACACGCCCCGAGTCGTAGTCTGGTTGGCGATGAGCCAGCCGGCCATCGATAACCAGGCGGAGACCGAGCGCGTCCGCGGCCTGATGGACAAGGAGGCCCCGCGCTACGACCGCCAGATGAACTTCTTCGACCGGGCGCTCTTCCCGGGCGGGCGCGAGTGGGCGTGCTCGCAGGCCCGCGGAGAGGTTCTCGAGATAGCGATCGGCAGCGGGCGGAACCTGCCGTTCTATCCGCAGGGGATCTCGTTGACGGCGATCGAGTTCAGCCCCGAGATGCTCGAGCTCGCAAGGCAACGGGCCGCGCAGCTCGGCCGAGAGGTCGACCTGCGCCTCGGCGACGCCCAGGAGTTGGAGCTCGCGGACGAGAGCTTCGACACGGTCGTCTGCACGCTTGCCCTGTGCACGATCCCGAACCCCGCGAGCGCGGTCGCCGAGGCCTACCGGGTCCTGCGGCCCGGCGGGCGGTATGTGGCCTTCGAGCACGTTCGCAGCCCCGCCCTCGCCGTTCGCGCCGTGCAGCGCGCGCTCGACCCGATCTCCGTGCGGTTCGCCGGGGATCACCTGATCCGCGAGCCGCTCGACTACATGCGCCCGGCCGGGTTCGAGACCGAGCAGCTCGAGCGATCGAAGTGGGGCATCGTCGAGCGGGTCATCGCGCACAAGCCCGAGAGCCGCTGAGCTCGGTCCGCTCGACGCGTAAGTCTCGGTATGCGAGGGTTTCGCGTCGCGGCCGGGCGACTACGCCCGCCCCTCGGCCAGGGTGGGGCGCTGCGCTCGCCGCTCGCCATGCTCGGCCGGCCGCCGCGTGACCCGGCTGGCCCACCTGATCATCGGCCGCTCGAGCCCGAACCAGCTCGCCGTCGCGACCATCACGGTGGCGGGGAGGACGACGGCGAGGGCCGGGATCAGCTCCAGGGGCAGAGCGTTCGCCGAGCGCAGGGCGAGGAGCAGGGGCAGATGCCACAGGTACACCCCGTAGGAGATCGTCCCCAGAGCGACCAGCGGCGTCCAGCTCGCCCACGCGGCCCGCGCCTCGCCGTAGGCGACGGCGGCGACGACCGCCGCGAACCCGGCAGCCGCCGGCAGGTCACGAAGCGTTCCCGAGACGAGCGGTTCGACCGCGGGGGGGACCATGCCCTCGTGGAGCGCCCCGTCGAGCACCACGGCGCCGATACCTCCCAGCAGGAGCCAGCGCGCGGTCCTCGGCGCGATCGCCCGTCCGTTGGCGAGCACGGCGACGAGCATTCCCGCCCCGAAGTAGGGCAGCGCGGCCGGCAGCGCCTTGTCGAACGGCTCGGCGAGGCCCGTGAGCCTGTTCCAGGCGAGCCCGGCGGCGATGATCGCAATAGGCGGCGCGACCTGATTCCACCGCGACGATCCAAGACGCGCCGCGGCGAGCCCCACGAGCGGCAGGACCAGATAGAAGGAAGCCTCGATCGAGAGCGTCCAGGTGGGCGGGTCGAGAGTCAAGAGCGCCGAGGGCGAGAAGTTCTGGGCGAAGACCGCGAACAGGGGCAGGGCGGTGGCGGGCGGCAGGCGCACGCCCGGCGTCCCGGCGGCGCCCCACAGGAGGGCCACCGAGCCGACCAGCGCCAGGTAGTAGGCGGGGACGATCCGCGCGACGCGGCGGATCAGGTAGGCGCGATGTCGGGGGCGGGCGGCCCCGGACAGCGCGGCGCTCACCCACGGCCGGTAGAGCAGAAAGCCGGAGAGAACGAAGAACAGGACCAGGCCCAAACGGCCTTCGTTCATGACGTAGTCCGAGGCCGATTGAAACGTCGCATGGGGCACCGGCCTCGCGTAGTCCCAGACGTGGAAGGTGACGACCGAGAGCGCTGCGAGCCCCCGCAGGCCGTCCAGTGCTCGGTTGCGATCTGCTGGAACGATGCGACTCACCTCGGCGATCGGTCCCCGCCCGCCGGTTCGCGCAGCTTAAGGGGTGAGGACCGCCGGCGCGCGGCTAGCGAGCGACCGGCTCGGGGCCGCGGGTGCCGCGGTGTCTGGCCTCCTGTTCGAGACGCTCGCGGAGCTCCGAGCCGCGCCCGGCGGCCGCGGCGCGCGCCGCGCGCTGGTCGCTGAGCGGCACGTTGAGGCGATCGGCCAGGTCGATGAGCTCCTGCCGCTCGGTGTCCTGGCGCGCCCACTGGATCAGGACCCATAGGAAGACGCCCAGCATGACCACGCCTCCCTGGATCATCAGGATCGCCCCGGCGAGGCTCTGGTCGGTGAGCGGGGCAATGCCGTGCGCCTGCTCGCCCTCCGCGTAGATCGGATACAGGATGGTCCCCGACCACATCAGGATGTTCGCCAATCCCATGCTCGAGAAGTAGACGACGGCGATGTAGCCCACCCTCGCGATGTGGCCGAACCATTCCGGCTTCGGCAGGGGCCCGAGGAGCGCCAGCCACATCACCAGGCCCCCGGTGAGGAAGGAGGCATGCTCGAGCAGATGGAGGGGGGTGTGCTCAGCCGCCGCCTGATAGAGCAGGGGGACGTGCCAGGCATAGATCACGACGATCCACAGGACGATCGCGACGACGGGGTGCATCAGCGCCCGCAGGTGGCGCAGGCCTGGGGCGCTCAAGATCGGGCGTAGAACTGGGCCGGTGAGCCCGATCGCGAGCAGCAGGGCGGCCTCGTCCGTGAGGATCGTGTGCTGGATCATGTGGCCGAAGACCAGGTCGTCCCCGAGCGAGTCCATCGGCCCGACCGTCGCGACCGCCAACAGGAGGAGCCCGCCGGCGAAGCTCACCTGGCGCGCTGTCGACGGGGCGTGGCCATCGCGGGCGAGGTGCGCCACCCGCCGGTAGTAGGCCACCCCGAGGACCAGGGGAAGCAGGATCGGGAGCACGGTGGTCACGAAGACCGAATGATGACGCGCTCGGTGGGGATGCGGCGTGCCTGGAGTAAGAGGGCGGCGAGGGTCAGGCGCCGGCGCTCAGCCGGCGGGCTGGCCGGTCCGCCACTCGCCGGAGGCATAGCGCTCCAGCCCCGAGAACAGCTCCCCGCTCCGAAGCGCCGACATCCCGTGCTCGTACTCGCGCGACAGGGCCTCGTCGAGTGGCAGCGACCACTGCTCATAGGAGGAGAGGCGGTCGCTGCGCATCGCCGCCTGGGGGCGGGAGGCGAGCTCCCGGGCGAGCCCGAGGGCGGCGGCCAAGGACTCGCCCGGAGGAACCATCCGATTGGCGAGGCCCATCCGCAGCGCCTCCTCGCCGTGGACGCCCCGGCCCGTCAGGATCAGGTCCAGAGCATGGCTGTGGCCCAGCAGCCGGGCGAGCCGAATGGTGCCGCCATCCATCAGCGGGATCCCCCAGCGGCGGCAGTACACGCCGAACACGGCATCCTCGGCCGCGACCCGCAGGTCGCACCAGGCGGCAAGCTCCAGCCCGCCGGCGACCGCGTGACCCTCGACGGCGGCGATCACGGGCTTACCCAAGAGCATCCGTGTTGGACCGACCGGGCCATCCCCGTCGGGCTCGACGCGACTCGCTCTGGGCGCCCCCGGCTCCTGCATCGCCTTCAGGTCCGCGCCGGCGCAGAACGTGCCGTTGGCCCCCGTGAGGACTGCCACCGAGGCGCCATCCTCGGCGTCAAAGCGGCGGAACGCATCCACGAGCGCCTCCGCCGTCGGCCGATCCACCGCGTTGGCGACGTCGGGCCGGTCGATGGTGACCACCGCGACCGGGCCGTCGATTTCGTAGTTCACCGTCATCGGAGGCTGGCCTCGAGCGCGACTATACGTCGGCCCGGGTCAGCCCGGCGCGTCGAGCGTCACCCGGGCGACGAACTCCCGCAGCTCGGGAAGGAGCTCGGGCGGAAGCCAATGGCCGGCGTCGGTCTCGAGGTAGTCGACGTCGAGGCCTCCTTCGCTCAAGAGCTCGCGCGCCTGCCTGGCGAAGCCGACGTCGATCACGGGATCGCTGCTCCCGTGCCTGATCAGGACCGGCAGTCCGGACCGACCCTCGAGCTCCAGCTCCCAGCCCTCGATGGTGGGGACGAAGCCGCTCAGGGCAACGATCCCCGCCGGCGAAGGCCTTCCAGGTCCGAGCCCCACGGCGTAGGACATCACCGCTCCCATCGAGAAGCCGCCGATCACCGCCCGGTCCCAGGCGATCCCGCGCGCCTCGAGAAGCTCGTCGAGGAACGAGGCCAACAGGTCGTAGCTGGCACGGAAGGTCTCGGGGTCCGGGTAGCCGACTCGGGGCACGAGGTACCAGTGCCGCCCGCCGGGCGGAACGTCGGTCAGCGGGGCGCCGGGGGTCACGCCCAGGAGCCGGCGCTCGGGGTCCAGCTCGTCGAGCAGCCCGTACAGGTCGTGTTCGCTGGTCCCGCGGCCGTGATTGAGGATCAGCGCGCCGTGCGGCTCCTCGTCCGCCTCCCGGATCAGGTGGACCAAGTCAACGGCCGTCGGAACCTCTCTCTCCCGCCCGAGCCCGCGCGGCCTGGACCCTGGCGCAAATCGCGCGTGACTGCGCGAGGACACTACCGCTCCTGCCGTCGCGGCCCGTGGTCGAGAAGTGGGAGCGGGCAGGCTAGCTGCGGGCCGTTTTCCCCGGGATCTGGCCGCAGCGCCCTGCTCCCGGTGCGCCCGGGTCGCGCGGCCGAGTGGGCAGGCACTCGTCGGCCGGCGGCGCTGTCACCGCACCGTGGACCCTAGGTAGAGCGCCGGACGACTCGCTCGCTCCCCGCTCCACGCAACAAGAAACGACCGGGGACAACGACTTTGCCTGCGCCGCGCGTAGCCTTCGCGCGAACTAAGCTCTGGTCGTGGCCTGTCGAGTTCGGTTTCCGACTTGGCTGTGGTCGGTTGCCGCTCTCTCCCGGTCGCTTTGAGCACCGTACCGAAGGCCCCGCGGCTTCGCCAGTCGCCATTCCGCAAATTGCGTCAGAAACGCCCTCGCTATTCGTCGAGCGCGGCGCGGCCAGCGGCGGCCAGCGCCTCGGCCGCCGGCCGGGAGCGATATCCGAGCTCCCGCCGGGCCTTCGAATCGTCGAAGGTCATCGGCTCGCGGGCCAGCCGAACCTCGTCGAGAACGAGGAGCGAGGGCTTTCGCCCGATCGCCCCGAGCGCCACGTCGGCCGCCCGGGCCGCGGCGTGCGCGAGCCGCCACGGGACAGCGATCCTCGGCGGCGCTCGCCCGGCGGCGCTCGCCACGATGGCGAAGACCTCGCGCATCGAGAGGTTCTCCCCGCCCAGCAGGTAGCGCTCGCCAAGCCGGCCGCGCTCGTGGGCGAGGAGATGACCAGCCGCCACATCCTCCACGGCGACGATGTTGAGGGCGCCGCCCGCCAGGTGCGCCCGAGCGCGCCCGTGGGCCACGTCGGCGACCATCTTGCCCGTGGGCGTGGGCCTTCGGTCGCCCGGGCCGACCGGGGTGGTGGGGTTGACGACCACGACGTCGAGACCCTGCTTCGCTGCGCGTATCGCCAGGCGCTCTCCCTCCAGCTTGGTCCGCTTGTAGGGGACCGAGAGCTCCCACTCCGGTGGCGTGTCGTCCTCGGTTGCGGCTCGACCCGCCACGGGGCCGCAGGTGCCGCATGAGCTGGTGTGGACGATCCGGCGCCGCTGTGCGCCACGCGCTGCGGCGTCGAGCAGGAGGCGCGTGCCCTCGACGTTGATCGCCCGCATTGCGTCGGCGTCCGCCCTGTCGTAGCTGTAGAGCGCGGCGAGATGGAACACCGCGTCGCAGCCCTCGAGGACGCGTGCCAGGGTTGCCGGATCGAGGAGGTCGCCCGCCACCGGTTCCACCCCGACAGGCGACAGGGGCGGTCGGCGATCGAGCGCACGCACCTCAGCTCCGGCGGCCGCGAGGGCGGCGGCGACGTGACTGCCGATGAAGCCGGCGGCCCCGGTGACCAGCGCCCTCACGCCGGGCCGCGGTCGGGCGCCGCCGGCGCTCGCCGTCCGGCCGGGACGTGGCGCGCCATCCGCCACCCGAAGCGCGCGATCGCGGACGGGACGTGCTCGGCCGCCGCCACGACTTCCTCCAGCGCGGCGGCGAAGCGGTGCACCTCCTCCTCGGAGATCACCAGGGCGGGCAGGGCCTTGACGACGTTCATGCGGTGGCCCGCCACCTGGCACAGGATTCGGTGGTCCCAGAACAGGGGAACGGTCACCAGCTGCGCGAACAGGCCCGGCTGGGCGTGCTCGACCATGCTCCATACCGAGCGGCCCGTCCTCCCGCTCGGCGGCCCGAGCTCGATTGCCCACATCAGGCCAAGCCCGCGGACCTCGCGCACTACCTCGTAGCGCTCCACCAGCGGCCTCGTGAGGTCGAGCAGGAGCTCGCCGAGTCGCTCGGTTCGCGCGACCAGGCCCTCGTCGTCGAGCACTCTGAGGGTCGCGAGCGCCGCCGCCGCGGCGAGGTCGTTGCCGCCGAAGGTCGAGCCGTGGCGCACGCCTCGCTCCATGCTGTCGAACACTCCATCCATGACCGTGCGGGAGACGAGCACGGCGCCGATCGGCACCATGCCGCCCGAGAGGGCCTTCGACACGCAGATCATGTCCGGCTCGAGGTCCCAGCGCTCGAGCGCCAGGAATCGGCCGGTTCGCCCGAGGCCCGTCTGAACCTCGTCGCAGACGAGGAGCGCGCCGGCAGCGTGGCAACGCTGCTGGGCCCCCGCCAAGTAGTCGGGCGGCGGCAGGTTGACGCCCTTTCCCTGCACCGGCTCGACCAGGAAGGCGGCGACGTCGCCCGCCGCGAGCTCTCGCTCGAGCGCGGCGAGGTCGCCGAACGGAATCGGGTCGCAGCCCGGAAGCAGGGGCCCGAAGCCGTCCCGGAACTCGTCGTTTCCGTTCACGGACAACGCGCCCAGCGTGAGCCCGTGGAAGCCGTGGCCGGCGTAGAGGATCCGCGGGCGGCCAGTCGCGGCCCGGGCGAGCTTGATCGCGGCCTCGACCGCCTCGGCGCCGCTGTTGGCAGGGACCATCGCGTCGATGCTGTCGGGCGCCCGCGTCACCAGCTCCTGGGCCAGCACCCCGCTGAGCAGCGTCACGCCCAGCTGCGGCAGGTTGGCCGTCTCGGCGGCGAGCACATCCTCGATGGCGGCGACGACCTCGGGATGGTTGCGCCCGAGGGCGAAGACCCCGTATCCGGACAGGAGATCCAGGTAGCGGTCGCCGCGGTCGTCGATCAGGTGGGCGCCGTCCCCGCCGACCCAACGGCGGTCGAAGCCGAGCGTCCGCACGATCCGCCCGAGTTGGGGGTTGAGGTAGCGGTCGTTGAGCGCCATCTCCTCGCCGGAGCGGTCGGCGAGGATCTCGCGGATCGAAGTGAGTCCGCCGGCCATCACGGACATGTTCTCATCGCGGTCCCCGCCCGCCGCCGGCCGGTAGCGTTGGGGGCGGAGTGGCCGGACTGATCGCCAGCAACCTCGTGCGGCACAAGGCGCGCACGATCGCCACTGCCGTCGGGATCGCGCTGGGCGTCGGGATGATCGTCGCCCTGCTGTCGGTCGGCGCCGGGCTCAAGCGCACAGCGGGACAGCTCGTTCACCTGGGCCAGGCCGACATGGGGATCTTCCAGTCGGGCGTCGCGGACCCCACGGCTTCGGTGCTCCCGACCTCCATGGTCCAGCGCCTCGAGCGCCGCCCCGACGTCGCCGAGGCGACCCCACTGCTGCTCGTGGTCACCGGGATCAAGCAGAACCCGGCCGCGGTGGTGTTCGGCGCCGAGCCGGATGGGTTCTTCGCCCAGCGCCTCGTGATGACCCACGGCCAGCGCCAACTGACGGGCAGGCAGGCGTTGGTGGGCGACCAGCTCGCCGAGCAGCTTCACCTGCATCCCGGCTCGGCGCTGACGATCAAGAACCAGCGCTTCACCGTCGCGGGCATCTACCACACGGGCATCTTCTTTGAGGACACTGGCGCCACGATCAATCTCGAAACGGCCCAGCAGCTGGAGCATCGCAGGAACGAGACGACGACCATCGCGGTCCAGCTGAAGCCAGCCGAGCCGCTCGACCCGGCCGAGAAGTCGATCAAGAGCGAGTTCACCGGGATCACCATCCTCGGCAGCGGCGACGACGCCAGCCGCGTCGGGGCGAACGGCGAGCTGATTGGCAAGGCCGTCACGGTCATCGCAACGCTGGCGCTGATCCTCGGCGGCCTGGGGGTTACGAACACGATGGCGATGGCCGTCCTGGAGCGCGAGCGCGAGCTGGCCCTGCTCAACGCCGTGGGTTGGCGGCGCCGGCGGATCGCCTTCCTCGTCCTCGCCGAGGGGGTGGCCACGAGCGTGCTCGGAGCGGGGGTGGGGCTGCTGATCGGGGTCCTCGGCGCGGACGCGCTCAACCGGGCGCTCGGCGTCTCCTCGGTCGTCTCTCCCCAGGTGACGCCGTGGACCATCGGCCAGGCGCTGCTGATCGGGGTGGCGATCGGCGTCTTGGGAGGGCTCTATCCGGCCTGGCGAGGGACGACGGTGGCGCCGACCCGGGTCCTCGGCGGCGCCTGAGGGACGTCTGGATCGGGCACGAGGCGTCCGTCCCGTAGGTACAGCCGCCGGTCCGCCCGCTCCCCGATCGCGTCGTCGTAGCTGACGACCAGCAGGGTCATCCCGCGGCGGGACCGGGCATCCTCCAGCAGCTCGAGGACGAGGCCGGCCGACTCCGTGTCGAGGGCGCCGGTCGGCTCGTCGGCGAGCAGGAGCCGTGGATCGTTGGCCAGCGCGCGGGCGACGGCGACCCGCTGGCGTTCCCCACCCGACAGGTGCATCGCGAGCGACTCGAGCCGGTGCCCGAGGCCCACCTCCTCCAGCAGGGCGCTGGCCTTCTCGCGGCGCGCCGTCGCCCCGAGGCCGGCGCCGATCAGCGGGATCTCGACGTTGACGCGGGCCGGGAGATGGGGGAGCAGGTGGTGGTGCTGGAAGACGAAGCCCACGACGTCCCGATGGAAGTAGCCGTCGGGCGAGTCCGCGATCGAGATGCCGTCGACCTCGACCGTGCCCGACGTGGGCCGGTCGAGGTCGCCGATGATCGAGAGCAACGACGTCTTGCCGGACCCGGACGGGCCGGCGAGCAGCACGAACTCGCCGGGCTCCAGGATGAGCGAGACCCCGTCCACGGAAACGACCGGCCCCGGGTGCACGCGTCGCACGTCCTCGACGACGACGCGCGCCCCGCGGGCGGCGGTGTCCTCACTTCCTGACACGAACCTTGTAGTCGACGTTCTTCTTGTGATGCTGAGCCTTGACCACGACCCGGAACTTCAAGCGGATGCCGACCGAGCGCTTCGGCCAGCAGATCGTGTCTCGATAGCTCCCCTTGAAGCGCCAGGGCCTGTGGCGCTCACCCCTGTTCGGGCAGGTCTTGTTGTGTGGGCTCGGGTAGCGGGTGGCGACCGCCTGCCCGTGGTAGACGAACTTGTAGACGGCCTTCGCGTGAAGGGATCGTCCCGATCGGGTTCTGGCGGTGACCTTGATTCTCCACGGCTTGTTCACGTGGGGGCGGTGCGTCGGGGCCTTCAGGTGGGCGACGAACGCCTCCGCCGAGCTGGTCGTGATCAGAAGCAGCACCGCGCACAGGGCGGCTACGACGGCGGATCGACGCAACGGGAACCTCCTCTTGATCGCTGCCAAAGCCCCATGATATGAAGCGCGTGGCCGGCCTCGCGCCGCAACCCTATTGCCGCCCCGCCCCATTCCCTGCCGCGTTTCGGGCTGGCCTCCTGCCGAGGAGGCTCGGGGCATATGATCGGGGCGGAGAGATGGCCACGACTCAAGATCGGTTGCCCGCGGTGGACGCTTCCGGCGCCACCGACGACGGTCACTCCGATGCCGGCGCGGGCGAGCATGCGCGGAGCCCGTGGGTGGGGATCGACCCGCAGGTGGATCCGGTCAGATGGGCGCGGCTCCTTCGCCGGGCACACGAGCTCGCCCTGAGCAAGGGCAGGCCGCCGTCGATCCTGCGGGACGTGGTGGCAAGCTCCTGGACTCGTGCCGCTCGGGCGGGCGTCGACCCAGATGGCCCCGCCCCGAAGATGCTCGACGCTCCCGAGACCGCCCAGGCCCTCGCCCAGCACCCGGTTTCCCATTTGCTGCCGCTGATCGAGGGCATGCTCTCCGAGGCAACGGAGGAGGCGCGTTACTTCGCTGTGCTCAGCGACGCCGAGGGCGTTCTGCTCTGGGCAGGCGGGCACCCAGAGGCGCTGCAGATCGCCATCGCGCCGGGCTTCCTCCCGGGCCATCTGTGCAGCGAGGGCGCGGTTGGGACCAACGCGGTCGGCACCGCGCTGGAGCTCGATCACCCGGTCCAGATCTTCTCCGCCGAGCATTTCAACCGGCGGCTTCACGGCTGGACGTGCTCTGCCGCCCCGATCCACGACCCCGAGACCCACGAGATCCTGGGCGTCCTCGACCTGTCGGGCAGCTTCCGCACCGGTCACCCGCACAGCCTGTCGCTGGTCGCGGCCGTCGCGCGCGTGGTGGAGGACAGGTTGGCGGCGGAGCGGGCGCGCCGAGACGAGCGTCTGAAGGCGCTCTACACGGAGCGGATCGCGCGGGGCGTCTGCGAGCGGACCGCACTGGTGACCCAGGCGGGCCGGGTGCTCGCCGCATCGCCGCGCGGCTGGCTCGGATCCCGGATTCGGCTCCCGCAGGGCGAGCGGCTGACGCTCCCGAGCGGCGAGCATGTGCATGCGGAGCCGATCCGCGGGACCGCGGACGCGATCCTGCTCCGAGCGGGCCGGCGCGCAGGCCGCCCCGCCAAGCCGAAGCTCGCCGTCCACGCGCTCGGACGCCGGCGGGCGCTGGTCGAGCTCGGCGGGGAGAGCTTCGAGCTCAGCCCCCGCCACAGCGAGATCGTCGTGCTCCTGGCGGCGCACCCGGAGGGGCTCACCAGCCGCGAGCTCGCACGCGAGCTCTACGGGCCGGGCGGCAAACGGGTGACGGTTCGAGCCGAGATGTCCCGCCTGCGACGACTCCTCGGCCTAATCCTCGCGCGGAGCCCATATCGGCTCGCCGCCGTTGTCAGCGCCGATCCCGAGGTGCTCGAGCGAGTCCGGGAAGGGCGCGAAGGCTAGGGCCCGAGCCGTTCTGCAACCCCGTTGCAACCCCCCGCGCGAGGCGACATCCCCGCTCGCCGGCGCTAGCTTCGACGGCGCCCGAAGGCAAACCGCGTCGAAGGAGGAAACGTGGCGAAGAGTGTGACCCTGAGCACCGCGCAGGCCGTCGTAGAGGCAGCGCGTGCCAAAGCCGAGGAGATCGGCGTGCCGATGAACATCGCGGTCGTCAACGACGGCAACAACCTGACCGCTTTCGGGCGCATGGACGGCGCCTGGCTCGGCTCGATCGACATTGCCCAGAACAAGGCCTACACGGCCCGCTCCTTCGACATGTCCACCAAGGACCTGGCCCCGCTGTGCCAGCCGAATCAGCCGCTCTTCGGGATCCACGCCTCCAACCAAGGGCGGCTGATCATCTTTGCCGGTGGCATCCCCCTGGAGTCCGGGGACGAGGTCGTCGGTGCGATCGGGGTGAGCGGCGGCAGCGTCGAGCAGGACCAAGAAGTCGCCGAGGCCGGCGTCGCGGCCTTCTAGCCGGGGAGGGATCGTGGCCGAGAACAGAGGCGTCGCCTACATCGAGCCGGGCAAGGTCGAGGTCCACGACATCGACTTCCCGACCTTCGAGCTCAAGGACGGGCCCGGCGTCAACCCGGCCAACGTGGGGCGAAAGACGCCGCATGGGGCGATCCTGCGGATCGTCTCGACCAATATCTGCGGCTCGGACCAGCACATGGTCCGCGGCCGAACGACCGCGCCCGCCGGGCTCATCCTCGGCCACGAGATCACCGGCGAGGTGATCGAGACCGGGCCGGGCGTGGAGTTCATCCAAGTCGGGGACCTGTGCTCGGTGCCGTTCAATATCGCGTGCGGGCGGTGCCGGAACTGCAAGGAGGGAGACACCGGCGTCTGCTTGAACGTCAACCCGGACCGACCCGGCTCGGCTTACGGATACGTTGACATGGGCGGCTGGGTAGGGGGCCAGGCCGAGTACGTGATGGTGCCCTACGCGGACTGGAACCTGCTCAAGTTCCCGGACCGCGACCAGGCGATGGAGAAGATCCTCGACCTGACGATGCTGTCGGACATCTTCCCGACCGGGTTCCATGGCGTCTACACCGCGGGGGCGGGGCCCGGCTCGACCGTGTACGTCGCGGGGGCCGGGCCGGTCGGCCTCGCGGCCGCGTATTCGGCGCAGCTGCTCGGCGCGGCGGTGGTGATCGTGGGCGATCGCATCCCCGAGCGGCTCGAGCAGGCCCGCTCGTTCGGATGCGAGACGGTGGACATCACCAAAGGCGATCCGAAGGACCAGATCGAGCAGATCCTCGGCGTCCCGGAGGTGGACGCCGCCTGTGACGCGGTGGGCTTCGAGGCCCGAGGCCACGGGGACGATGCCGAGCAGGAGGCGCCGGCCACGGTGCTCAACAGCATCATGGACGTCACCCGGGCCGGAGGCAAACTCGGGATTCCCGGCCTCTACGTGACGGGCGATCCGGGGGCCGTCGACGCGGCCGCCAAGGAGGGGTCGCTCTCGATCCGGATCGGACTGGGCTGGGCGAAGTCCCACTCGTTCGCCACCGGGCAGTGTCCGGTGATGCGCTATCACCGCGGGCTGATGCAGATGATCCTCAACGACCGAGCCCATATCGCGGATGCCGTCAACGCGACCGTGATCACGCTCGACGATGCGCCGCAGGGATACAAGGACTTCGACTCCGGCGCCGCCAGGAAGTTCGTCCTCGACCCCAACGGCCTGATACCCGCCTGACGCGGGAGCCCCCCGTCGCGGGGCTCCCATCGCCACCGGCTGCAAGCATCCCGCCGATGCGCGGGCCCCGGCGCGATGTCACCGCTCGCGAGCTGCTCGTGCTCGCGGTCGGCGCATGCCTCGTATCGGTGGTGATGACGTGGCCGCTGGTCCTCCACCTCGGGCACCACATCCCCAGGGACCTCGGGGATCCCCTGGCCGAGTCGTGGCAGCTCGCGTGGGGCGGCCACGCGCTTGCCCATCAGCCGCTCCATTTCTTCGATTCGAACCAGTTCTGGCCGTTCCACGACACGCTGGCGTTCTCGGACGCGCTGGTCGGTTATGCCCCGGCGGGGCTCTTCGGGTCCGGGCCGCACGCGGCCGTGTTCCGCTACGACCTCGTGTTCCTGTTCGTCTACGCGCTGGCGTTCTTTGGTGCCTACCTGCTGGCCCGGGAGCTCGGGCTGGGGCCCGGAGGGGCCGTGGTCGCGGGGGCGGCGTTCGCGTTTGCGCCGTTTCGGCTCGAGCAGGACGGTCACATGCAGGTGATCTCGAGCGGAGGCATCCCGCTCGCGCTCGCGCTCGGGGTCCGCGGCTACCGGCTGAGGCGGCCCGCCTGGGTGGTGGCGGGGTCGGTGGTCGCTGCCTGGCAGCTCTCGATCAGCTTCAGCCTCGGCCTGCCGTTCGCCTACCTGCTCGCGGCGAGCGCGCTGATCGCGGCGATCGTCTGGTGGCGGCGCGGTCGCCCCAGCATCGATCGCGGGCTGGCGATCGCCACGGTGGCCGGCGCGATCCTGTTCGCCGCGGCGGGGTTCGCGTTGAGCCGCCCGTACGTGCGAGTCGCCGACACGCACTCCGGCGCTCGCCGCACCCCGACGACGGTGGAGGCGTACTCTGGCCCGCCCTGGATCTTCCTCGTCGCTCCAGAGGAGAACCTCGTCTGGGGCGGGGCGACAGCTTCGCTTCGCGACGGGCTCTCCAACCTCCCGGAGAAGACCCTCTTCCCGGGCTTGGTGATCGTGGTCCTCGCTGTTGCGGGCCTGGCCTCACCCGCGTACCCGCGCTGGCTGCGTAGGGGGCTGGGCATCGGTGTGGTCGCGGTCGCGATCCTCGCCCTGGGCTTCCGCGCCGGGGGCGGGTTGCTGTGGCCGTATCGCCTGGTCTACGAGGTGCTGCCCGGCTGGCAGGCGATCAGGGTTCCCGGCCGCCTGGTGACCTTCTCGTCGCTCGGCTTGGCGCTCCTCGCCGGCGCTGGCGCGCAGCGGGCGATGGCGGCGGCCGCGAAGCGTCGGGCACGGGCCTGGGCGGGCCCCGCGGTGGCCGGTGTGCTGGCGCTCGCGATCGCGATCGAGGGGAGGGGCCTCCCGTTCGATCCGCTGCACGACCGAGCCCAGCCGGCCGTGCCCCCGGCGCCGCCATCGACGGCGTCGGTTCCGGCGCCGCAGCTCCACCTGCCCGCGGAGCGGGCGTCGGACAACCGGCGCTACATCCTGTGGTCGACCGACGGCTTTCCCAAGCTCGTCAACGGCCGCTCCAGCCTCAACCCGACGTTCACCCAGCGACTGATCGAGGACGTCCAGGGCTTCCCGAGCCGGCGAACGGTCGAGCTCCTCGCCCGGACCGGCATTCGCAGCGTGGTGCTCCACGCGGACCGCACCGAGGGCACGCCGTGGCAGGGGGCCGCGCGCCGCCCGGTCGGCAACCTCCCGGTGACCCGCACACGCCGTGACGGGCTGGTGATCTACGAGCTCAGGTAGCACCGGCGCTGCGACACAACGCCATCGTCCAGGGCAGCGGCGCATGCAGCTCCACGACCTCCAGCCGGCGCCCGACGAAGCGCGCAAAGCCACGGCGGGACCAGTGATGAAGGTGCCCCGGAGTGTTGCCGAGCGCGCCCACATACTTGAGCCGCGTCAGGTTCAGGACCCGCCACAGCGGCTCCCGCGGGACGCTGATGATCGCCCACGGGTTCGCCAGCGCCGCGACCGTTTCGAGCGCGGCCTCGGGGTCGTCGAGGTGCTCCATCACCTCACAGCACACGATCAGCTCCGCCCCGTCGCCGCTCGGGTCGAGCGCCTCGACGGGAGCCGCCTTGAGCTCCAGCTCGAGGCCCGCGTCCACGGCGCGGGCTCGCGCCTCGGCGATCACCTCGGGCGAGGCGTCGCTGCCGCGGACCCTCAGGCCGCGGCGGGCGAGCCGGATCGCGAGCTCCCCCTCGCCGCAGCCGATCTCGTGCGCCTCGTGCGCGCCCGTGAGGGCGACGAGCTGCTCCAGCCGATCCAGGAACCCGTCCACCAGCCATCGCTCGACGGGGTTTCGGGTCCCGTACTTGTCGTAGACGTTGCCGCCCTCCGGCGCCCGCGGGGCGGCGGTCGCGCTCAGACGCCGACCTCGCTTCGGTCCCTTTCGGTGGCCGGCTCGAAGCGACCCTGGTCGGCGCCGGGCTGACCGGGGCCCTGAGCCTCTCGCGCGCCTTCGTAATGGGACGGCTCGATGCCCGCCTCGAGCTCGAGTCGCCGGACCCGCTCGAAGGTCCGCTGGGCGATCACGCGCTGACCGGCGATCGCGTCGCCCACCACGCCGAGCCCGAACATCTGAACCGCGGACAGAGCCAGCACCGCGCCGAGAATCAGGGACTGGATGTGCCCGGTCCGGTCGCCGTGCAGGATCCAGTCCGCTAGGAAGGGGGCCCAGGCCGCGAGGGCCGCGACGGCGAGGACGCAGGCGACGATCGTGAACACGCGCAGCGGCTCGTACAGGACGTAGGCCCGGAAGACGGCCACCGCATTGCGCCGAACGTAGCGGGCGGTCGAGTCCACCAAGCGCGAGTCGCGGGTCTCGGGGTTGGTGGCGATCGGGACGTGCTCGACGGCAACCAGCATCTTGCCCGCCTGGATCAGGCTCTCCAGCGTGTACGTGTAGTTGGAGACGATCTGGATTTGAAGGGCCGCCTCGCGGTTGTAGGCGCGAAACCCGGAGGTGGTGTCGGGAACCTCGGTGCCGGAGGCACGCCGAACCACCCAGCTGCCGAGTCGCTGGAGGAGCTTCTTGGAGGCCGAGAAGTGCTCGATCTCCTTCACCTTCCGGTCCCCGACCACCATGTCGGCCCGGCCGGCGAGGATCGGCGCCACCAGCAGCGGGATCTGCCCCGCCGGGTACTGGTGATCGGCGTCCGTGTTCACGATCACGTCGGCGCCCAGCTTCAGAGACGCGTCGATGCCCGCCTGGAAGGCCGCCGCCAGGCCCTTGTTGTTCGTGAGCCGGACGATGTGGTCGACCCCGTGGGCCCGGGCGACCTCGATGGTGCGATCAGTGGAGCCGTCGTCCACGACCAGCCACTCGACCAAGTCGAACCCCTCGATCTGGCGGGGCAGCTCCTTCAGCACCCGCGGCAGGGTGGCCTCCTCGTCGAGGCAGGGAATCTGGATGACCAGCTTCATCGCCGGGCCATGGTAGGGCAGGTACGGAAGCGCCAGTTTCCCTGCTCCAACCACGACGAATCGGTTCTGAGAGGTCGAACCGGATTGACGCGATTCCGGCTAGGGCTCGTCGAGGAGGGCCTCGGCGTCGCTCCACCGATCGGGCGGGACCCGAAGGGCGATGTCCCCGCGGCCGAACTCGTCCAGGGGCCAGTCGGCGGTCAGCACGGACTCCAGGCCACGCTCACCCAGGTGCTGGCGAAGCGCCCTCGCGGCCTCGAGGTCCTGGAAGTCGCGGACGACCTCCCAGTCGTCGAATCGGGGATCCGCAACATGGAGCTCGGCAGCGCCGTCCGCGTGGGGGGCGCCTCCCAGCATGCTCCCGATTCCAGCCAACCTCGCTCGCAGGCCCATGCGCTCAGGCTAGCGTCAGACGCTGGCCGATCGGCTCAGTCCGAGAGCTCGACGCGCTCGACGACCTGGTCCTCCAGCGGCCGGTCGCCCGCGCCCGTGGCCGTGCCCTCGATCGCGTCCACGCTGTCCATCCCGCCGGTCACCTGACCGAAGACCGTGTGCTTGCCGTCCAGCCAGGGGGCCGCCTCGGTCGTGACGATGAAGTACTGGGACCCGTTGGTGCCCGGCCCGGCGTTCGCCATCGCCAGCGCGCCCCGGACCACCTTGTGCTCGTTGATCTCGTCCTCGAACGTGTAGCCGGGCCCGCCGGTGCCGCTTCCCTCGGGGCAGCCGCCCTGGATCATGAAGTCCCGGATCACGCGATGGAAGATCAGCCCGTCGTAGAAGCCGTCCCCGGCCAGCTTCCGGAAGTTGGCGACGGTCTTCGGAGCATCGTCGTCGAACAGCTCGATGGTGATCGGCCCGGCGCTCGTGTGAAGCGTCGCGTTGGACATCGTGCCGGCACTGTAGCGCCGGCGCGGGTGGCCGGGCGGCTGCCCCGGAACCTAAGCTGTCGCCCGTGACCACCTCGACGAGCTCCGGGCTGCGCTGGTTCTTCGGGGTTTCGGCCGTGCTCGCGGTGATCGCGGGAACCGAGCTCTTCATCGGCGCCAGCGACACCGATCGCTTCTTCTCGTGGACGATCGACCCGCCGCTCACCGCCGCCTTCATGGGCGCCGCCTACTGGGCCGCCTGCGTGCTCCTAGCCTGGGCGGCCCGCCAGCGGGAGTGGCTGCGAGCGAGGATCGCGCTGGCGCCGGTGTTCACGATCGCCGTGCTGCTCCTGGTCGCGACGCTGATCCACCTGGACCGCTTCCACCACGACCTCTACGGCCGCTTCTGGCTGGTCGTA
This sequence comes from Solirubrobacterales bacterium, assembly GCA_050697075.1. GTDB lineage: Bacteria > Actinomycetota > Thermoleophilia > Solirubrobacterales > 70-9 > AC-56. The sequence goes on from JBOGZC010000015.1 coordinate 43,995, forward strand.
TACGTGATCGTCGTCCCGCTGCTCGCCTATCTGATCTGGACGCAGCCGAGGGGCTCGGGTGCTCCAGCCCCACCCTCGCGGCCGCTCGCCGGCTGGCTGCGAGCGGCGCTCGGCCTGCAGGCGGCGGCGCTGCTCGTCTTCGGTGTCCTGCTGTTCGTCGCGCCCGTCGGGTTGCACTCGATCTGGCCCTGGCCGCTCACGCCCCTCACCGGGCGGGCGATCGGAGCATTCCTGTGCGGATTCGGGGTCGCGGCGGCGTTCGCGCTGCGGGAGAACGACCTCGATCGCCTGCACGGCTCCGCCCTAGCCTGGACGACGCTCGGTTCGCTCGAGCTGCTCGCCGTGGCGCTTCACGGGGACGATCTCACGGCGAGCGACCTGGCGACGGGCCTCTACCTCGCCTTCTTCGCCTCGGTGCTCGGGTTGGGGGCCTATGGGGCGCTTCGGGGTCGAAGCGCCTGAGCGGGCCGACGCCGTAGGCCGCAGGACTTACTCGTCGACTTCGGCCACCGCGGCCGCCAGGTCATCGAGGTGCTCCTTGCTCGAGAAGCGAGGCCGAGGGGCACCTCGCCCGTACAGGCGCTCGCGGATATCCGACTCGATCGTGGTGGTGTCCTGGTCGCCGGTCAGGGGCTTGCCGCAGCCCGAGCAATGCGCGACGTACGCGCGACGCGCGAAGGCGAAGCTGCTCTTTCCACAGTTCTCGCACTGAATCAGCGGCACGTGTCTTCCGTCCTTCCGACCGTTTGGAGGCCGGCGGGTGCGCCGACCGTTCGGGAGCTCACTCTACCTGATTTCAAGTAGCTGGGCGCCGGTGTCCGATGTGCGTGCCCGAGCGGGTGGACAAGAAGGCCTCGTTTACCTAGAATCAAGTACCTGCAACGCCCGCCGAGCGAGCTCGGCCACCAGCGTGAAGAGGTTCTGGAACAACTGCGAATGGACCCTGGCGGCGGGGGAGAGCACCGCCCGCCCGACCCTGCAACGGGCCCTGGAGGACCTGCTCGACGTGACCCGGCGCCGGGGTGGTTACTCGCCGCGCGAGTTCGTCGCCCGCCGGCGCGCGAAGCAGGCCCTGCGCCAGGCCGAGCCTTCCAGGCAGCCCTCCCCCGCGATCGACCGCGGGCCGGCTGGCTCAGGCTGAACCTTCGAGTTCCCCGAGCCCCGCCTCGGGGGTCCTGTACGCGTCCACCCTGACCCCGCGGCCCTCTTGCATCGTCCAGACGTGCGAGTAGCGCGTGTCGACCGCGATCCCGCTCGACCGACCCACCGCGCTCAAGTGGATCACCAGGGCGACGCGATCGCCGGCGACGACGACGTCCTCGATCTCCTGGTGGAAGTCGCGCCACTCGGCGAGGAAATCCCCGAGGAACCGCCCCAGCGCCTCGAGGCCGCGGAACTCCCCGCCGCCCGGGAGCTCCGGGCTGTCGCGCCAGACCGCATTGGCGTCGAGCGCCTCCAGCGCCGCGTCGACGTCACCGTCGTTCAGCGCCTCATACGAGTGGCGCACCGTCTGGACGTCGGCCTCGCTCACGCAGTGAGCCAGCGCTTCGGGTTCTCGACCATCATCGTGTTGAGTTGCTCGTCCGTCATTCCCGCCTCGCGAAGGCTGGGGATCACCTCATCGAACACCAGGGTCATGCTCCAGCCCTTCGCCGCTCCGGCGTCGAGCAGCTGCTGCTCCATCTCGACCGGGTACCAGTCCAAGGTCGCGCAGTAGTCCTGCGAGAGGAACATGCGGTCCGCGTAGCCGCGCTCGAGGAGCGCGGACACGGTCGCGTTTCGCTTCTCGATGGGCAGGAAGATCTCGAGCCCGTACCGGTCCATGCCGATGTAGACACCCGTCTCGAGAACCCGCTCGATGTAGTCGAGGTCGTCGGTGTCGCCGGTGTGCGCGATGTGGACCCTCGACAGGTCCACGCCCTCCTCCTCGAAGATCTCAATCTGACGGAACGCGGTCTGGCTGGCGGGTCGCGAGTGGGCCATGATCGGGGTGCCGGCGCGAACGCTGGCGCGCGCGACACCACGGTGCACCTTCTCGATGTTCTCCGTCACCCCGGGCTCGTCCGCGGCGCACTTGAGGAACGCGGCCTTGATCCCGGTGTCCTGGATCCCCTGCTCGATGTCGTGGACGAACAGGTCCGCCATCACGTCGGCGTCGCGGGCGATGAAGAACATCGGGAGGTAGTCGTAGGTGTAGATGCCCGTACAGGGCACGACCTGGACGCCGGATTCCTCGGAGACCCGTCGGGAGAACTCGACGTCGCGACCGCCGAACATGCCCGTCGGCTCGCAGATCGTCCGCACCCCGCGCTCTGCGACGGCGCGTGCGCTCGCCATCGCGATGTCGTGAAGCTCCTCCGGCCCGCTGGCGTGCGGCGGGTCGACGGGGACCACGGAGCCGACGTGCGGCCACCACGTCGCGACCGCCTCGTCACGGTAGATCAGGTGCTCGTGGACGAGCGTCGTGCCGAGCTGGTCGGCGTCGATCGGGCCGGTGACGGTCTGGACGGTCGCCATGGAGGGCGGCCCTAGTCTACGAGGCACCGTGCCGCGGAGCTGGACCATCCCGATGGCGATCCTGATCGTCTGCCTGCTCGCGTCGATGGTCCTCGCATTGATCAAGCTGCTGTGAAGAGGCATCGGCGAGGGGGATAGGATTCGCCCGGATCAAGACCATCGCCTCATCGGGCGACGAGACGAAGGAGACCGCTTGTTCGAGCGCATCGTGGTTGGCACTGACGGCTCCGAGACGGCAACCGAGGCGGTTCGCCAGGCGGTCGATCTGGCGCGCATGTCGGGGGCGAAGCTGGACATCGTCGCCGCGTTCGAGCCCGTCTCCGCGAGCCGAATTCGCGAGGAGAAGGGCGAGGTTCCGGGCGACGTGTCCTACGCGGTCGGCCCGCGCGAGGACGTCAACGTCACCCTGGAGGCCGCGGTGGGGATGGCGAAGCAGGAAGGGGTGGAGGCCGAGCCGCATCCGCAACAGGGAGACCCCGCTGATGCGATCCTCGACGTTGCGGAGCAGGCCGGAGCCGACCTGATCGTGGTCGGCAACAAGGGGATGACGGGCGCGAAGCGGTTCCTGCTCGGAAGCGTCCCGAACAAGGTCTCCCACCACGCCCCCTGCGGCGTCTACATAGTCCGCACGACCTGACGGTCAGCGGTAACGGCGGGTCAGCAGCCGGCGCCCGAGGTCACGGCGGCTGAGTCGAGCAGCCCCGCCCCGTAGTACTTCTTGCTCCCGTAGAGCCGGGTGCAGCCCTCGAGGGAGCTCTCGACCTGGCTTCGCGGCCACGCGGGATTCTCGGCAAGCAATAGCGCCGCCGTCCCGCTCACCTCCGCCGCGGCCATCGAGGTGCCCTTCAACGGGATGACCCCGAACTTGCGGAAGTTGCCCTGGGCGGCGGCCTGCGGGTTGAGGCTGTACTGGCGAATCGCATACGCGGGCGCCGCGGGATCGCAGGTCGGGTTCTGCGTGTCGAGGTTGGTGTCCGCTCCACCGCCCGGGGCCACGAGATCAAGTCCGAATCCGTAGTCCGAGTAGTCGGCGAGACACCCGCGATAGGTGGTCGCTCCAACCGCGATTACGCCGCCGGCCCGGGCCGGGTAGGCCACCCCCGGTTGGTGGTGGTTGCCGGCGGACGCCACCACGACGACCCCGTGGACCGCCGCGGCCTCCAGCGCTTTGCAGACGCCCGGAATCTGCGCGCACTGCCTGACCATGGGCTTGAACTCGAGGCTGAGGTTGATGACGTCGGCGCCGTGCTCCACCGCGTAGCGAATCCCGTTCGCGATGTTCGAGGCGGTCCCCTGTTCGGAGCGATTGAGGACGCGGATCGGCATCAGGTTCGAGCCATACGCCACGCCAGTGAGGCCCCTGTCGTTGTCGGTTGCCTGCGCGATCGTGCTCGCCACGTGGGTGCCGTGGCCGTTCTCGTCGAGCGGGAGCTGATCGCCGTCGACGAAGTCCTTCGGGCTGACGAAGCGCGTGACCGGCGGCAGGTCGGGGTCGCGGGCGAACTTGGTCCCCTTGTTCCGGTAGGCGATGCCGGTGTCGAGGACCGCGACCGTGACCCCCCGCCCTCCGGAAACGCCGGCGTCCTGCGCGTTCTGCCAGGCGCCCTGGATGTTCGCCCCCCCGGGCGCGGAGCCCGTTGGCGCCAGGAAGTTCCACTGATCGATCCTCCACCCGTGCAACTTGGGCGGCTGGCTGCTCCCGGGATCGTTCGGGTTCACGGTGGACGCGCTCGCGAGGTAGTTGGGATTCGCGTAGGCGACCTTGGGGTTGGCGCGAAGGGAACGGACCGCCTGGGGCACCGAGACGCCGGCCGGCAGCTTGACATCGTGCTCGGTGGGCTGCCCCTTGAGCTTCGTCACCACCTCGCCTGGCGCGTACGGGAGATCGCTCGCGCGCGCGGCCGGCGCCGCGAACGCCGCGCCCGCCAAGGCGACAAGGATCATTTGGGTCAGCCGAAGCCGCATCCCCTTGCTTGTAACACGCACGAGTGGTCGAAGTATTGATACTTCTGGCATGGAAGTAGGCCATTTCTTGGCCGAAGAGGAGCGGTTCATGCGCTTGGCCCTTGACGAGGCCAAGCGCGCGGCCGAACGCGGCGAGGTGCCGATCGGCGCCGTCTTAGTCCGCCAGGATCAGGCTATCGCGGCGGCGGGGAACGAGCGGGAGGGGCGGTCCGACCCCACCGCCCACGCCGAGATGCTCGCGATGCAGGAGGCGGCGCGAGTGCTCGGCGGCTGGCGCATCCCAGACTCCGTCCTGTACGTCACGCTCGAGCCCTGCGCGATGTGCGCGGGCGCCATCGTCCTGGCGCGCATCCCGCGAGTCGTCTATGGCGCGGGGGACCCCAAGGCGGGCGCGGCCGGAAGCGTCCTCGACGTCCTGGGCGAGCCCCGCCTCAACCATCGGCCGCGGGTGGAGGCGGGCCTCTTGGCCGAAGAGGCCGCGGCGCTGCTGGAATCTTTCTTCGCCGCGCGCCGCTAGCTGACCCGCCCACACACGTTGTGAACAGCTGAAAGGCCATCCGGGCCCACCCAGAGGCTTGTGGTGTTCAACGCCACAGACCTAAGGAGGACCCGGATGAAGGTTCACGCTAACGCTGCTCTCGGACC